>QHTB01000145.1 GCA_003220615.1 Candidatus Rokuibacteriota bacterium | reverse complement strand
ACAGACGGCTCCGGCCGTCGGCGAAGACAAAGAGCTCCTCATCTCGGGGAGCGAGGCCGTCGCCGAAGCGCTGACGCTCGCCGACATCGACGTCGTCACAGGCTATCCGATCCGTCCCTACGACACCGTGATCCAGGCCATCGCCAAGAAGATCGCCAACGGTCAGCTCGTCGCCGAGTACATCGTGGCCGAAGGCGAGCACAGCCAGTTCGAGATCGTGAAGCACGCCTCGATGGTGAACGCCCGCGTGTTCTGCGGATCGTCGGGCGTGGGCTGGGCGTACGCGATGGAGTGCCTGGTGGTGACGCCCCCGCTCCGCGTCCCGATGCTGGCCCTCGTCGGCAACCGCGCGCTCGACGACCCCGGCGCGTTCGGCGTCGAGCACAACGACGCCCTCTTCGTGCGCGACCTGGGCTGGATGCTGTGCTGGATCGACACCTCGCAGGACGCCCCCGACACCACCCTCATCGACTATCGCGTGGCCGAGGACCGCAGGATCCTGCTGCCGCTGGCTATCTCCGCCGACGGCGCGTTCCTCACGCACTCTCAGGCGCTCACGATGGTGCCGCCCAGGTCCAAGGCGGACAAATACCTGCCGCGCTACGATCGGGGTGACCTGCAGTTGCATCCCGACAACCCGATCACGGTGGCCCCCCAGGCCAACGAAGACTGGGTCATCGAGATCCGCCGGCAGAACGACGAGGCCATGAAGCGCGCCTACACCGTCATCGAGGAGGCCTATGCCGACTTCCGCCGGGTCTTCGGCCGCGGCCCCGAGAACCCGTGGTTCGAGGAGTACATGACGGACGACGCCGAGATCATCCTGCTCGGCATGGGCACGATCTCGCTGCCGATCAAGGTGGGCATCCGCAACATGCGGGCGAAGGGCAAGAAGGTCGGGCTCGTGCGCCTTCGCTGGTTCCGGCCCTTCCCGACGGACCGACTGGTGGCCGCGCTGTCCAAGGCCAAGGCCATCGGGGTCATCGACCGCGATTATTCGTTCGGCTCGCCGTTCGCGTCCGGGGTCGTCGCCAACGAAGTCCGGGCGGCGATGTACAACGCCGAGAAGCGGCCGCCGCTCCTCAGCTTCATCTCCGGCCTCGGCGGCCGTGAGGTGACCCTGGAGGACGTCTATAAGGCGACCGACCTCTGTTTCACTGCCGCGAATTCCGGGAAGGCCGACGCCAAGACGCACTGGCTCGGCGTGCGCGAATAGGGGAGACCACGCCATGGCTGAAACGTTCGCCAACGCGACCCAGGTCCTCGAGCCCTTCCGGGGCATCAAGAAGGTCACGATCGAGGAATACTTCACGTCCGGCCACCGCACCTGCCAGGGGTGCGAGTCGGCGCTGATCATGAAGCTGATGGTGAAGGCCGCCGGGCCGCGCACGATCGTGCTCGGCTCCACCGGCTGCATGTACGTCGCCAATACGACGTACTACACGACGCCCTGGGTGGTGCCGTGGATGCACACGCAGCTCGGCTCCTCGGGCTCGGCCGCGCTCGGCACGGCCGCGGGCCTCAAGGCGCTCATGCGCAAGGGGAAGATGAAGGCCGAGCCGATCAACGTCATCGCGTTCTGCGGTGACGGTGGCGGCGCCGACATGGGTCTCAACGGCATCTCCGCGACGCTGACCCACAAGGACTACAACTGCCTCATCCTGCTCTACGACAACGAGTCGTACGCCAACACCGACATCCAGCTGTCGGGGATGACACCCTACGGCGCCAACACGACGTTCAGCCCGCCCGGCAGTGTCAAGCGCATCATCCACACCCGCTGGAAGAAGAACATGGCCCCCATGATGGCGGTAGGCCATCCCGAGTGCCGGTACGTGGCGACCGTGTGCGGATCGTTCGCCGTCGAGATGATGAACAAGGTTCGGCGCGCCCTCACGATCGGCGGCCCCACGTTCATCCACTCCCTCGATCCGTGCCCGAAGGGCTGGGACTACGATCCGATGCTGTCGCACGAGCTCGGCGAGCTGGCCATCGAGACCGGCATCTTCCCGCTCTACGAAGTCGAGGAAGGCATCGTGAAGTACTACGGCAAGACGAAGTCGCTCGTGGAAGGCCGGGCCCGCAAGCCCGTGCGCGAGTACCTCCTGAAGCAGGGCCGCTTCGCCCACTTCACCGAGGAGGACCTGGCCTACTTCCAGTCCAAGGTCGACGACATGTGGCAGAAGTGGGAGATCCCGGCCGTGATTCCGTTCCGCCGCCTGGACGCGAGCAAGGCTGCCGTGGACGTGAAGTAAGCGCTCGCGATCCTGACGTCCGTCACGGGCGACGGGGCCGGACGCGAAGAGGCGTCCGGTCCCGCTTTGTTTGAAGAGGCTGGTCCAAGGAGGCTGTTCCGATGAAGCGACAGCTCTCGCATCTCTCTGCCTGGCTAGGTCTGGTGGTGTTGGTGGCGGTACCCGCCGCGCCGGTCGCCGCGGCCTGGGAGCCGACCAAACCCATCGAGCTCGTGATCCCCGCCGGCACTGGGGGCGGCGCCGACCAGATGGCGCGCCTCATCGCCGGCATCGCCGCGAAGCACAAGCTCTCGCCGCAGCCCATCATCGCCGTGAACAAGTCGGGCGGCGCGGGCGCCGAGGGGTTCCTGCACGTGAAGGGCAAGAAGGGCGACGCGTATACGATCATCATCACGCTCTCGAACCTCTTCACGACCCCGCTGCACACCGGGGTGCCCTTCAACTGGAAGGACCTCACGCCCATCGCGCGCATGGCGCTCGACCAGTTCATCCTGTGGGTGAACGCGGAGACGCCGTACAAGACCGCCAAAGAAGCGATCGCGGCGGTGAAGGAGCGCGCAGATCAGGCGGAACGGGACAAGAAACCCGAACTTCGCATGAAGATGGGGGGCACGGGGGCCGCCCAGGAAGATCAAATCATCACGATTCAGGTGGAACAAGCCATCCCCGGCGTGAAGTTCAACTATGTTCCGTTCAAGGGCGGCGGCGAGGTGTGCGTCAACCTGGTGGGCAAGCACGTCGATACCACCGTCAACAACCCCATCGAGTGCGTGAGCCACTGGAAGGCCGGTCGTGTCCGCCCGCTGGCCGTCTTCGACACCGCCAGGATCCCCGAGGCGGAGTGGAAGGAGATCCCGACGGTCAAAGAAGCCCTGGGTGTTGACCTTCACTACCTCATGCTCCGGGGCTTCTTCGGCACGCCCGACATGCCCAAGGAGGCCGTGGACTGGTATGTCGGCTTTCTCAAGAAGGTCTACGACACTCCGGACTTCCAGGACTACCTGAAGCAGGGGGCGCTGAAGCCGGCGTTCGCGATCGGTGCCGAGTACGTGAAGTGGGTCGAGGAGAACGAGAAGCTCCATCGTGAGCTGATGGCCAAGGGAGGGCTGCTGAAGAACTAGCATGCGGATCGCCGATCTCCTCACGGCCGTCATCCTGGCGCTGGGCGGCGGGCTCGTGGTCTACGACTCTGTGCGCCTCGGCATCGGCTGGGGCAGCGACGGCCCGAGGAGCGGATTCTTTCCCTTCTGGCTCGCCGTCATCATGATCGTCGCCTGCGTCGCCATCATGCTCCAGGCGCTGCGCCGGACCCCTACCGAGCCCTTCCTCACCCGGGAGCGGCTGGGACCGGTGCTGAAGGTGCTCTGGCCGGCGACCGCCGCCGTCGTCCTCATGCAGTTCGTGGGACTCTACGTCGCCTCCGCCGTGTACATGGGGTTCTACATGCGGTGGGTGGGCCGCCACCGCTGGGTGAGCGTCATCGGGCTGGCGGTGGCGATTCCCGTGGTGACGTTCATCGTCTTCGAGCAATGGTTCCTGGTGCCCATGCCCAAGGGCCCCCTCGAGACCTGGCTGGGGTACTGAGCGAGTGGGCCTCGAGAATCTCGCCCACGGCTTCCACCTCGCTATCACGCCGTTCAACTTGTTCATGGCCGTGGTCGGGATCTTGCTCGGCACAGTCATCGGGGTGCTGCCCGGGCTGGGCGGCGCCAACGGCGTCGCCATCCTGCTGCCGCTGACCTTCACGATGCCCCCGACTTCCGCGATCATCCTGCTGACGTCCCTGTACTGGGGGGCGCTCTTCGGGGGCGCCATCACCTCGATCCTCTTCAACATTCCGGGCGAGCCGTGGTCGGTGGCCACCACCTTCGACGGCTACCCGATGGCCCGCCAGGGACGGAGCGGCCAGGCCCTGACCGCGGCGTTCACCTCGTCGTTCGTCGGCGCCTTCTTCTCGATCGTGCTGATCACGTTCTTCGCGCCGATCCTCGCCGAGGTCGCGCTGAAGTTCGGGCCGCCCGAGTTCTTCGCCATCCAGCTCCTGACCTTCTCGAGCTTCGTGGGACTGGGCGGGGGCAACCCGCTCAAGTCGCTGGTGTCGATCCTGATCGGCTTCATCCTCGCCGCGATCGGGCTCGACATCGTGACGGGCCAGCTCCGCATGACGTTCGGCTTCACGGATCTCATGAAGGGCTTCGACTTCATCGTGGCCGTCATCGGGCTGTTCGGCATCGGCGAGATCTTGCTGTCCGTGGAGGAGGGCCTGACGTTCAAGGGCACGCGGACGGGGATGAATCTCCGCGTGGTCCTCGACACGTGGAAGGTCCTGCCGCGATACTACCGGACCTTCGTGCGGGGCTCCTTCATCGGCTTCTGGATGGGCTTCAAGCCCGGCGGGGCCACCCCGGCCTCGTTCATGAGCTACGCCTTCGCCAAGCGGTTCTCGAAGCATCCCGAGCGCTTCGGCAAGGGCGAGATCGAGGGCGTGATCGCGCCCGAGACGGCCGCCCACGCGGCTGGCGTCGCCGCCATGCTCCCGATGCTCACGCTGGGCATTCCCGGATCGCCGACGGCGGCCGTAATGCTGGGCGGTCTCATCATCTGGGGCCTGCAGCCCGGCCCCATGCTGTTCGTGGACAAGCCCGACTTCGTCTGGGGCCTCATCGCCAGCATGTACACTGGCAACATCCTCGGCGTGCTCATGGTGCTGGCCGGCGTCCCGTTCTTCGCCGCCATCCTCCGCATCCCCTTCGCGATCCTGACCCCGCTGATCGTCGTGGTCTGCGCGATCGGTGCCTACGCCGTGCACAGCAGCATGATCGACATCTGGTACATGCTGATCTTCGGCGTCGTCGGGTACGTGTTCAAGAAGCTGGACTACCCGCTGGCTCCGCTCGTGCTGGCCCTCGTGCTCGGCGACCTGGCCGAGAACGCGCTCCGCCAGAGCCTCATCATGTCGCAGGGCTCGCTGGCGATCTTCTTCACGCGGCCGATCGCGGGCGCCATCACGCTGGTGGCGATCTTCTTCTTCGCGCTGCCGATCATCACTCCCTGGTGGCGGCGACTGCGGGGCGCGCCGGCGGCAGCGCCCGCGCCGCGGGAGACCTGAGCGCCATGGCCATGCTCACCGATCTGGAGTTCTGGGCACGACTGTTCGGCATCTGTGTCCTCAACCTGCTCCTATCCGGCGACAACGCGCTGGTCATCGCGCTGGCCGTGCGGGCCCTGCCCAGGCGCGAGCGAATCCTCGGCCAGATCTGGGGTGCCGGCGGCGCCGTCGTCCTCCGTCTCCTCTTCGTCGGCGTCGTGAGCCTCCTGCTGCGTGTGCCGTTCGTGCAGTTCGTGGGCGGCGCGCTCCTCGTCTGGATCGCGGTGAAGCTGGTCCACCCCGAAGACGTCGCCGGCGGTGACACCAAGCACGGCGCCTCGCTCTGGGAAGCGATCTGGATCATCATCGTGGCCGACGTGACGATGAGCCTCGACAACGTGCTGGCCATCGCCGCCGCCGCCCGCGGCGACTTCACGCTCGTCATGTTCGGCATCGGGCTGTCGCTGCCGATCGTCGTCTGGGGCGCCGGGCTGCTCGCCCGTCTCATGAACCGCTACACGTGGATCGTCTGGCTGGGCGGGGGCCTTCTCGGCTATGTTGCGGGCGAGATGATCCTGGAGGACCCACTCGTCAAACGCACGCTCGGCGACGCCGCCCCGATGCTCCACCGGTCTGTCCCGATCGCCATCGGCCTGGTCGTCACGGCGACCGGCTGGTGGCAGAGCCGGGAGCGGCCGCCCCACGTGCCCGAGGAGGTCTGACATGGCGGCGCCGGAATCTCGCCGCACCGGACGGAGTGGCCGCGAGATGGGCATCGAGCCCATCAAGTCGACGCGCATCTACGAGGAGATCGTCCGGCAGATCAAGACGATGATCTCGGAGGGGCGGCTCAAGAGCGGTGATCAGCTCCCGCCCGAGCGCGACCTGGCCGAGAAGTTCGTGGTCAGTCGCACGTCGGTCCGGGAAGCGTTGCGGGCGCTCGAGAGTCTGGGCCTGGTGGAGATCCGTCCCGGCGAGGGCACGTTCGTGCGTGAGATGTCGGTCGAGGCCCTGATCGAGCCGCTGGCCCTACTGATGTTCTCCCAGCGCGAGGCCATCGGCGAGCTGTTCGAGGCCCGCCGCCTGCTCGAGCCCGCCATCGCCGCGCTGGCCGCCCGCCGCGCCACTCCCGAGGAAGTGAAGGAGATGGAGCGCATCCTCGACCAGCAGGCGAAGGAGATCGCGGCGGGACGCACCGGTCTGCCCCAGGACGCCGAGTTCCACGCGGCCATCGCGTCGGCCGCGCACAACCAGGCCATCACGCGTCTCGTGCACGGCATCATGGATTTGCTCGGTCAGAGCCGTGAGGAATCGCTGAACGCGCCGGGCCGCCCCATGCGCTCACACCAGGATCATCGCCGCGTGCTCGAGGCGATCCGCCAACGGGACGAACACGCCGCCGAGCAGGCGATGCGCGATCACGTGAGCGCCGTCGAGGTGCTCGTCGTCGGCGCCGACGCGTTGCGGAAGCGGCCGTGATGAACGCTTCATCATCGCTTGACGATGAGCGCTACGCCGCCTATACTCGCCGTCTATGACGCTGACCACGCCGCTGGTGCTGTCGCTGGGACTGATTCTCCTGGCGCTGCCGGGCCTGCCCGGAGCATCCGCGGTGTAGTACGACGCTGGATGCCACGGGCAGGCGAGCCCGTGGCTGACCGACGAAAAGGGCCACGGGTCACGACCCGTGGCCCTTTCGTTTTTGGAGCACAGGAGGAGGAACGTGATCACGCACAATCACGACTCGGATCGCGCGAGTGAGCGATCGCGTCGTGTGGTTCCGCCGGCGCACAGGCGTGGCGCCGGCCCGGGTGCCCATGCCCTCTTAATTGACAGCAATGCTTCGCATCCTGTAGTGTTTAAAGAACTTTTCGCTCATTCGGTACCGAGGACGGGGCTTCCCATGGACAAGTACGTGTACTCGTTCGGGCGTGGCAGGGCGGAAGGCTCCTCGCTCATGCGCAACCTGCTCGGCGGCAAGGGTTGCGAGCTCGCGGAGATGACGAACCTCGGCATTCTCGTCCCGCCCGGATTGACGATCACCACGCAGGCGTGGGCCCAGTACAGCCGGGGCGATCGTCGCTGGCCCGACGGGCTCTGGGATCAGGTCATCGAGGCGCTCACGAAGCTCGAGGGCGACTCGGGGCTCACGTTCGGCGATCCGCAACGACCACTGCTCGTGTCCGTCCGCTCGGGCGCCCGCGTGTCGATGCCGGGAATGATGGAGACCGTGCTCAACCTCGGGCTGAACGACAAGACGGTGGAGGGCCTGGCGGCCCGGACGCGGAACGACCGATTCGCCTGGGACTGCTACCGCCGCTTCATCACGATGTTCGGCAACGTCGTTCTGGGCATCCGCCGGGAGGTCTTCGACGAGCACCTGGACGCGATCAAGCGCCGGCTGGGCGCCCGCACCGATCCCGAGGTCCCGGCCGACGAGCTCCGCAAGCTGACCGCCGCCTACAAGGAGCTCGTGCTGGCGCGCACGGGCGCGCCGTTCCCGCAGGATCCGAGGGAGCAGCTCCGGCTCGCCATCAACGCCGTCTTCGACTCGTGGTTCGCCAAGAAGGCGGTGGAGTACCGGCGCATCCACAACATCCCGGCCGACTGGGGCACCGCCGTCACCGTGATGGCCATGGTCTTCGGAAACCTCGGTGAGACGTCGGGCACCGGCGTGGGGTTCACGCGCGATCCACGCACCGGTGAGCACCGTTTCTACGCCGAGTTCCTCGTCAATGCTCAGGGCGAGGACGTCGTCGCCGGCATCCGGACGCCGGAGCGCATCGAGGCCCTGCGCGACCGGATGCCCGACATCTACGCCGAGCTCCTGGCCATCGCCGATCGGCTCGAGCGCCACTACAAGGATATGCAGGACATCGAGTTCACGGTGCAGGAGGCCAAGCTCTACCTGCTGCAGACGCGCTCGGGCAAGCGCTCGGCGCGTGCGGCCGTGCGCGTGGCCGTCGATCTGGTGAAAGAGCACGTGCTCGACATCCACACCGCGCTCATGCGCGTGCCGCCCCAGACGCTCAGCGAGCTGCTGCACCCGGTGTTCGACGAGCGGGAGAAGGCGGCGGCGCTCGCCGCCGGACGTCTGCTCGCTACGGGTTTGCCGGCGGCGCCCGGTGCGGCGGTCGGGCAGGTCGTGTTCGACGCCGACCGGGCGGTCGAATGGGCGAAGTCGGGCCAGCACGTGATCCTCGTCCGACCCGAGACCTCACCGGAGGACGTGGCGGGCATGTACGCCGCGCAGGGCATCGTCACCGCGCGGGGCGGGCGCACCTCTCACGCGGCGGTCGTCGCCGTCGGCATGGGCAAGCCCTGTGTCGTTGGGGCCAGCGACGTCGTGGTCGACGAGGAGCGGCGGGCCTTCGAGGCGCGCGGCCGCATCATTCGCGAGGGCGAGGTGGTCTCGGTGGACGGCGCCACCGGTGAGGTCATCCTCGACGACGTGCCCACGATCGGCGGCGAGCTGCCCGAGGAGGTGCGCACGTATCTGGCGTGGGCCGACCGCTATCGGATGCCGGGCGGCCTCGGCGTGCGGGCCAACGCCGACACGCCGGAGGACGCGCGCAAGGCGAGGGAGTTCGGCGCCGAAGGCATCGGCCTCGTCCGCACCGAGCACATGTTCTTCCACGCCGATCGCATCCCGATCGTCCGCGAGATGATCATGGCCGGCGACCCGGCCTCGCGGCGGTCGTCTGTCGCCAAGCTCCTGCCGTTCCAGCGCGACGACTTCATCGGCATCTTCCGCGCGATGGACGGCCTGCCGGTGACGATCCGGCTCCTCGACCCGCCGCTCCACGAGTTCCTCGCCAACCCCCGCGAGTTCCGCGAGATGATCGAGGAGCGGGCCCGGCTCGACGCGCTGGGCATGAACGCCGAGCGGCAAGCCGTGCTCGAGCAGAAGATCGCCAAGGTCGATTCGCTCCGCGAGGCCAACCCCATGCTTGGCCACCGCGGCTGCCGGCTCGGCATCACGTCGCCGGAAATCTACGGGATGCAGGTGCGCGCCATCATGGAGGCGGCCTGTACCGTCGCCGAGCAAGGCGTCAAGGTCGAGCCCGAGATCATGATCCCGCTGACCGGCACGGTCGGCGAGATGAAACTGACCTACGACAACACCAAGAAGGTCGCGGACGGTGTCCTCACCGAGATGGGCGTCCCCGTGAAGTACGCGATCGGGACGATGATCGAGGTGCCGCGGGCCGCGCTGATCGCCGACAAGATCGCCGAGCACGCGGAGTTCTTCTCGTTCGGCACGAACGATCTCACGCAGCTCACCTACGGCTACAGCCGCGACGACGTCGCCAAGTTCCTGCCCGACTACCTTCAGAAAGGCATCCTGCCTCACGATCCGTTCTCGGTGCTCGACCAGGACGGCGTGGGTGAGCTGATCCGCGTCGGCATCGAGCGCGGGCGGCGCACGCGGCCGGACCTGAAGGTGGGCATCTGCGGCGAGCACGGTGGCGAGCCGTCGTCGGTGGAGTTTTGTCATCAGGTGCGGATGACGTACGTGTCGTGCTCGCCCTTCATGATTCCCATCGCCCGGCTGGCCGCTGCCCAGGCGCGGCTGCGAGAGCGCGCGGCGTCGGGGACCACCACGTATGCGTAGCGTCGAGGGCGTCTTCATCCCGGTCACCACGCCGTTCCGCGGTGAGGACGTGGCGACCGATCGGCTGGCCACCAACCTGCGCCGCTACAACGAGACCTCGCTCGCCGGTTACGTCGTGCTGGGCTCGACCGGTGAGTTCCCGATGCTGTCGGAGGCCGAGCGCGACCGCGTGCTGGTGGCGGCGCGCCAGGCGATCCCGACGAGCAAGCTCTTCATCGCCGGCACCGGGAGCCAGGCCACGCTGCACACGATCCAGCAGACGAAGCGGGCGGCCGAGATCGGCGCCGACGCGGCCATCGTGATCACGCCGTACTACTTTACGAAGGCGTTCGCACGGCCGGAGGCCCAGGTCCGCCACTACCTGGCCGTCGCCGATGCCTCGCCGATCCCGGTCCTGCTGTACAACTTCCCGCTCAACACCGGGGTCAACCTCGAGGCCGAGACCGTGGCGCGCATCGCCCAGCATCCGAACGTCTGCGGGATCAAGGATTCGTCGGGCAACATTCCGCAGTGTGCGCAGATCATTCACCAGACACCCAAGACCTTCCACGTCCACGTCGGCTCGGCGTCGGCGCTGCTGCCCGCGCTCACGATCGGGGCGGCGGGCGCGATCGTCGCGCTCGGCACCATCTCGGCGCGGGAGTGGTGCGACGTGTACGCCCTGGCCAAGGCCGGGCGCTGGGACGAAGCGCGGGAGATCGCGGCCCGCATGATGTCGGCCGACCGCGGCGTCGCCGGACGCTACGGCATCGGCGGCCTCAAGGCCGCGCTCGATCTGCAGGGCTTGTACGGCGGGCCCTGCCGGCCGCCATTGACGACGCCGGATGCCGACGCCATCGAGGACATCAAGGAAGTCCTGGCCACCGCCGGCCTGCTCTAGGAGGAGCGCTGTGAAAATGTCGGGAGCTCGCATCGTGCTGGAGTGCCTCAAGCGTGAGGGAGTGGACACCGTCTTCGGCCTGCCCGGCGGCGCCGTCCTCCCCATCTACGACGCCCTCTATGACTTCGAAGGCCTCCGTCACATCCTGGTTCGCCAGGAAGCGGCCGCAGGTCACGCGGCCGAGGGATACGCCCGCACGACCGGCAAGGTCGGCGTCTGCCTGGTGACGTCCGGCCCGGCGGCGACCAACCTGGTCACGGCGCTCCAGGACGCGTACATGGACTCCATCCCGATCGTCGCCTTCACCGGTCAGGTCCCCACGCACCTGATCGGCAACGACGCGTTTCAAGAAGCCGACAATTGTGGAATTACGCGGCCGTGCACGAAGCACAACTTCCTGGTCAAGGACGGCAAGGACCTCGGTCCGATCATCCGCGAAGCGTTCCACATCGCGGCGACCGGGCGGCCGGGTCCGGTCCACGTGGACCTTCCCAAGGACATCCTCGTCAAGGAGGCCGAGCTGGTGTGGCCGGAAAAGGTCCACCTCCGCTCCTACAACCCGAACTACGAGGCCCACGCCGGTCAGATCAAGAAGGCGGCGCGGCTCATGATGCACGCGCGCCGGCCGGTGCTGTACGTCGGCGGCGGGGTGATCTCGGCCGACGCCAACGAGGAGCTGCGCGAGCTCGCCGAGCTGACCCAGATCCCGGTCACGACCACGCTGATGGGCCTGGGCGCGTTTCCCTCCGAGCATCCGCTGTCGCTCGACATGCTCGGCATGCACGGGGCCTACTACGCCAACATGGCCGTCCACAAGTCGGACGTGCTCGTCGCGGTGGGCGCGCGCTTCGACGACCGGGTCACCGGCAAGGTGGAGGCCTTCGCGCCCGACGCCGAGATCGTCCACATCGACATCGACCCGTCCTCGATCTCGAAGAACATCAAGGTGCACGTGCCGATCGTGGGCGACTGCCGCCGCGTCCTCCGCGCCCTCGTCGAGGCGGTGCGCGAGGAATCGAAGAACGACGTGCCGGCGCTGGCCCACGAGGCGCGCAAGCAGTGGCTGGCCCAGATCGCCGAGTGGCGGGCCCGCCATCCGCTCGGGTTCGACTGGGACGATCAGCTGATCAAGCCGCAACACGTGATCCAGGAGATCTCGAATCTCACGCGGGGTGAGGCCTATGTCATCACCGGCGTCGGCCAGCACCAGATGTGGGCCGCGCAGTACTACCGGTTCAAGTACCCGCGCCGCTGGTGCACGTCGGGCGGCCTCGGCACGATGGGCTACGGGCTGCCCACCGCGATGGGCGTGGCGGCGGCGCATCCCGGAGAGCTCGTCATCAACATCGACGGCGACGGCTCCTTCGCGATGAACAGCCAGGAGCTGGCCACCTGCTACGAGAACAACCTGCCGGTGAAGACGATCATCATCAACAACGGTGGCCACGGCATGGTGCGCCAGTGGCAGGCCATCATCTACAAGGGCCGCTTCTGCTCCATCGACCTCGAGCGGAGCCCCGACTTCGTGAAGCTGGCCGAGGCGTACGGGTGCGTCGGCCTGCGGGCGACCCGCCCGTCCGAGGTGGTCCCGACGCTGGAGAAGGCGTTCTCGACGCCCGGCCCGGTGGTGGTCGACATGTGCGTCGACAAGTGGGAGTACGTGTTCCCCATGGTGCCGGCCGGCGGCGCCAACACCGACATGATCCTCGAGAATCCGACGACGGCGGCGCGGGAGAAGGCCTCCCGGTCGCAGACGGGCTTCTGATGCAGAACGGTGGCGAGCCCGGCAAGCACACGATCGCCGTCCTGGTCGAGAACAAGTTCGGCGTCCTCTCGCGCGTGGCCGGGCTCTTCTCGGCCCGCGGCTACAACATCGAGAGCCTGTCCGTCGGCGAGACGCTCGATCCCACGGTGTCGCGGATGACCATCGTCGTCCACGGCGACGAGTTCGTCATCGAGCAGGTCACGAAGCAGCTCCACAAGCTCATCGACGTCATCAAGGTCAGCGACCTCACCGAGGACGACCACGTCGAGCGCGAGCTGATGCTGATTCGCGTCAACGCCGAGCCGCAGCACCGGGCCGAGATCATGCGGACGGCCGACATCTTCCGGGCCAAGATCGTCGACGTGACGCCGCAGTCGTTCACGATCGAGGCGACCGGTGAGGAAGGCAAGCTGGAAGCGCTGGTCGAGCTGCTGCGGCCGATGGGAATCCAGGAAATCGTGCGCACCGGCAAGGTGGCCATCGCGCGCGGTCCCAAGACACGACGACGCGTCGAGCCGGCGCCGGCGGCCAAGCGCGGCCGCGTCGAGGATCCGCGCGTGGTCGGATTCGCCGACTAACGTCAGAAAGGACACGCAGGAATGCCCGCGAAAATCTTCTACGACCAGGACGCTGACCTCGGTCTCCTCAAGGGACGCAAGATCGCCATCATCGGCTACGGTAGCCAGGGCCACGCCCACGCGCTGAACCTTCGCGACTCCGGCCAGGACGTCGTCGTCGGGCTCTACAAGGGCTCGAAGAGCTGGGCCAAGGCCGAGAAGGATGGCCTGAAGGTCGCCCCCGTGGCCGACGCCGCCAAGCTGGGTGACGTCGTCATGATCCTGCTGCCCGATCAGACTCAGCGTCAGGTGTTCGAGGAGTCGATCAAGGGCGGCCTCGGCCGAGGCAAGATGCTGATGTTCGCCCACGGCTTCAACATCCACTTCAACCAGGTCGTGCCGCCGCCCGACGTCGACGTGACGATGATCGCGCCCAAGGCGCCCGGGCACGTCATGCGCGACCTCTTCACCCAGGGCCCCGGAGTCCCCGCGCTGGTCGCGGTGTACCAGGACGTCTCCGGCAAGGCGCGCGACATGGCGCTCGCCTACGGCAAGGGCGTCGGGTGTACGAGAGCGGGGGTCATCGAAACCACGTTCAAGGAAGAAACAGAAACCGACCTCTTCGGCGAGCAGACGACGCTCTGTGGCGGCGTCTCGCACCTGATCAAGGCCGCCTTCGAGACGCTGGTCGAGGCGGGGTATCAGCCGGAGATCGCCTACTTCGAGTGCATGCACGAGATGAAGCTGATCGTCGACCTGTTCTACCAGGGAGGTCTCGCCTACATGCGGTACTCGGTCTCAGACACCGCGGAGTACGGGGACTACACCCGGGGCCCGCGGGTCGTGAGCGAGGAGACCAAGGTCGAGATGAAGAAGATCCTGAGCGAGATCCAGTCGGGCCAGTTCGCCCGCGAATGGGTGCTGGAGAACCAGGCCAACCGCGCGCAATTCCTGGCCATGCGCAAGCGTGACGCCGACCATAAGATCGAAGAAGTCGGCCAGCGGCTGCGGGCCATGATGTCCTGGATCAAGCCGCCGCGGATGTGACGATGAAGAGGATTCCACTCGCGCGCGAAGGCTGGCCGTTCGTCGCCGTTCCGGCGGCGCTGGCGGCCGGCCTGTTCGTCTCCCGCCGGCGTCGCCTCGCCCTGCCGTTTGCCGCGGCGACGCTGGCGTCGCTCGGCTTCTTCCGCGACCCCGAGCGCCGGGTGCCGGTCATGGCCGGGGCGGTGCTGTCGCCGGCCGACGGGCGCGTGACCGGGGTGGTCGATGACGTCGACGAGTGGGTGGGGCCGGCGGTGCGGGTGTCCATCTTCCTCTCGCCGCTCGACGTGCACGTGAATCGCTCGCCGATCGCCGGCCGCGTGGTGGACCGCGTCAGCACGCCGGGACGGTTCGTGCCGGCGTTCGAGCCGGACGCCGGAGTGGTCAACGAGCGCTGCACGCTCCACCTCGAGGGAGACCGGGCCCGCATCACCGTGATCCAGATCGCCGGCGTCCTCGCCCGCCGGATCGTGTGCCGGGTGGGCCGGGGCGACAAGCTGGAGGCGGGCGAGCGGTTCGGCATGATCAAGTTCGGGTCGCGGACCGACTGCGTGATGCCGCGGGAGACCGACGTTCGCGTGCGCGTCGGGGATCGCGTCCGAGGAGGCGAGACGGTGGTGGGGGTGCTGCCATGATCCCGCGCCGACAGGGCCGGGGCTTGCGTCAGCGCCGCTGGCACGAGCTGAGGGACAAGCGCCGGCGGGGCGTCTTTCTCCTGCCCAGCCTGCTCACCACCGGCAACCTCTTCTGTGGCTTCTTCGCGCTCGTCTTGACGCTCGACCAGCGTTATGCCGAGGCCGCGCTGACCATCTTCGTGGCGATGGTCATGGATCTGCTGGACGGGCGCGTGGCTCGGCTCATGCGCGCGACGAGCCAGTTCGGGGTGGAGTACGACTCGCTGGCCGACATCGTCTCGTTCTGCGTGGCGCCGGGCTTTCTGCTCTACTCGTTTGCCCTGCGCGACCTCGGGCGCCCGGCCTGGTTCGGGGCGTTCCTCTTCGTCATCTGTGGCGCCCTCCGGCTGGCCCGCTTCAACGTGCAGACGGGCACGGTGGACCGACGGTTCTTCGTGGGCCTGTCGACCCCCGCCGCGGCCGGTGTCGTCGCCTCCACGGTCCTCATCCTGAACGGCCGCGAGGTGACGCGGGAACTGGAAGTCGCTGTCGCCGTCGGCAGCTACATCGTGGCGCTGCTGATGGTGTCGACGTTCCGCTACTGGAGCTTCAAGGAGATCGATTTCGCTCGGCGCCGGCCCGTACGGACGCTGCTCGTGGTGGTCCTGGCGATCATGATCGTCGCCACGCATCACGAGCTGTTCCTGTTCGTGCTGTTCACCGGCTATGCCATGTCCGGGCCGCTGCGGCGGCTCATCATCGGCCGCGCGGCGGTGCCGGGGCCCGCCGAAGCGCGACCGGGAGATATGCACTGAGTCAGGGGGGAGTCATGGATCGGGTCATCATCTTCGACACGACGCTTCGCGACGGCGAGCAGGCGCCCGGGTTCTCCATGAACAGGATGGAGAAGCTGGAGATGGCGCGGCAGCTGGCGCGCCTCAACGTGGATGTCATCGAGGCGGGGTTTCCCATCTCGTCCGAGGAAGACTTCGAGGCGACGCGGGCGGTGGCCCGCCAGGTCGGCACGCTCGACGGTGCCCCGTCGATCTGCGGCCTGAGCCGCGTGGGCCTGGCCGATATCGACCGCTGCTGGGAGGCGGTGAAGTACGCCCGCACGCCGCGCATCCACACGTTCGTGGCCACCTCCGACATCCACCTGATGTACAAGCTGCGCAAGTCGCGGGCCGAGATCATGAAGGCCGCCGTCGATGCGGTCCGCCACGCCCGGGGATACTGTCAGGACGTGGAGTTCTCACCCGAGGACGCGTCGCGCACGGACTTCGAGTACATGTGTGACGTGCTGTCGGCGGTCATCGACGCCGGCGCCCGCACGATCAACATCCCCGATACGGTCGGCTATGCGATTCCCCGCGAGTGGGGTGAGCGCATCGCGCGCATCCGGGAAAAGGTCCAGGGCATCGACAAGGTCGTCCTGTCCGTGCACTGCCACAACGATCTCGGCCAGGCCGTGGCCAACTCGCTCACCGCGCTCATGAACGGCGCCCGGCAGGTCGAGTGCACGATCAACGGGATCGGCGAGCGTGCCGGCAATGCGTCGCTCGAAGAGATCGTCATGGCCCTGCGCACCCGCAAGGACTTCTTCGGGCTCGACACGCGCGTGCGCTCGGAGGAGATCTTCAGGAGCTCGCGCCTGCTTTCGCACATCACCGGCGTCCACGTCCAGCCCAACAAGGCCGTGGTGGGTGAGAACGCCTTCGCCCACGAGGCGGGGATCCATCAGGACGGCGTGCTGAAGGAGAAGCTCACCTACGAGATCATGCGGCCCGAGGACATCGGCCGGCCCGCCAACAAGCTGGTCCTCGGCAAGCACTCCGGACGGGCGGCGCTGTCAGCGCGCCTGAAAGATCTCGGATTCGACCTGGCCGGTCCGGACCTCGACCGCGCCTTCCGCACGTTCAAGGACCTCGCCGACCGCAAGAAAGAGGTCTATGACGAGGATCTGCTCGCCATCGTCACCGACGAGGCGACGAAGATTCCCGTCGCGTACGAGCTCGACTACTTGCACGTCATCAGCGGCACCGGCGTGGTGCCCTCGGCCACCATCCGGCTGCGGAAGGACGGCGAGCTCTTCCAGGACTCGGGGGTGGGCGACGGTCCGGTCGATGCCGTGCTCAACGCCGTCGACGCCATCACGGGGATGAAGGGCCAGCTCCGCGATTATGCGATCCGCGCGGCCACCTCGGGCAAGGACGCGATCGGCGAGGTCTCGGTCAAGGTCGATTTCGACGGCACGATCGTGTCGGGCAAGGGCGCGTCGACCGACGTCATCGAGGCGAGTGCGCGCGCCTACCTCAGTGCCCTCAACCGGATGGTGCACACTGCGCAGCGGACCAAAGAAGTCGGTCCATAGGACAGCCGGCGATGACGACGGTTCGGATCGCGGTCCTGCCGGGCGATGGCATCGGACAAGAGGTCACGGTCGAAGCCGTCCGGGTGCTGCACTCGGTGGCGAAGGCCACCGGCCTCGGCTTCGAGTTCGAGCAGGGGTTGATCGGGGGCAGCGCGATCGACGTGGCCGGCACGCCGCTGCCGGCGGCCACGCTCGACCTCGTCCGTAAGGCTCAGGCGATCCTGTTCGGCGCCGTGGGTGGCCCGAAGTGGGACCACCTCCCGCAGGAGCACCGCGCCGAGCGCGGGCTGCTCGCCCTTCGCAAGGAGCTCGACCTCTTTGCGAACCTCCGACCGGCCCGCTGTTTCCCCATGCTGGTCGACGCTTCACCGCTGAAGCGCTCGGTCGTCGACGGTACTGACATCATGGTGATTCGCGAGCTGACCGGTGGGCTCTATTTCGGAGAGCCGCGGGGAGTCGAGCGAACGGCCGACGGGGCCCGGGCCGTCAACACGATGGTGTACACGACGCGGGAGATCGAGCGCGTGGCCAGGGTCGGCTTCGACGTCGCCCGCAAGCGGCGGAAACACCTGACCTCGGTGGACAAGGCCAACGTGCTCGTCGTCTCGACCCTCTGGCGCGAGGTGGTCACGCGCGTCGCCAAGGACTATCCCGACGTGACGCTCGACCACGTGCTCGTCGACAACTGCGCCATGGCGCTCGTCCACAAGCCCACGCAGTTCGACACGATTGTGACCGAGAACACCTTCGGTGATATTTTGTCTGACGAGGCGGCGATCCTGGCCGGATCGATGGGGATGTTGCCGTCGGCGTCGCTGGGTCCGGCCGGAGCGGGCCGGGGCGCCGTCGGCCTCTACGAGCCGGTTCACGGAACGGCGCCCGACATTGCCGGCAAGGGCGTGGCGAATCCGATCGCCGCGATCCTGTCGGCGGCGATGCTGCTGCGGTACTCGCTGGACCGGGGAACGGATGCCGATCGTATCGAGCAAGCCGTCCTGCGCGTGCTCGAGCAAGGACACCGGACCGGCGACATCGCCGCGCGCGGCGAGAAGGTGATCGGAACGAAGGAGATGGGGGACCTCATCGTGCGTGCCGTGGAGAGCCAGTACTGATGGCGACCGGGCTCTGCGTGGCCGTCGTCGGCGCCACCGGCGCCGCCGGCCAGACGACCCTCCGCATTCTCGAGGAGCGCAAGTTCCCCGTGCGCGAGCTGCGCTGCTTCGCCTCCGAACGCTCGGTCGGAAAGACCGTGACGTTCCTGGACGAGGCGGTGCCCGTGCGGAAGGTCGAGCCCGAGGCGTTCCGGGGCGTCGAGATCGCGTTCTGCTCGGCGGGCTCGGCGCAGGCCAAGGAATACGCGCCGATGATCGTCCGCGCCGGCGCGATCGTCGTCGACAAGTCCAACGCGTTCCGGATGGATCCGAACGTGCCGCTGGTGGTGCCCGAGATCAATCCCCACGCGGCGCGTGGGCACCAGGGCATCGTGGCCTGTCCGAACTGCACCACCATCGTCACGGTGATGCCGCTCAAGCCGTTGCACGACGCCGGGCGGCTCCGCCGCGTGGTGGCGACGAGCTTCCAGGCCGCCTCCGGGGCGGGTGTCAACGGCCTCGACGACCTCCGCCAGCAGTCGCTGGCGTGGGCGCGTGGCGAGGCCATGGTGCCGCACCACTTCCAGCATCAGCTCGCCTTCAACCTGATTCCGCACATCGACAAGTTCGGGAGCGACGGCTACACCGGCGAGGAGATGAAGCTCGTCAACGAGACGCGGAAGATCCTCGAGATCCCGGACCTGCCGGTGGCGCCGACCACGGTGCGGGTGCCCGTCTTCACGTGTCACTCGATCGCGGTCAATGCCGAGACGGACCAGAAGATCTCGGTGGCGCGGGCGCGTGAGCTGTTCGCGGCCTTTCCCGGGCTCACCCTGTGGGACGAGCCGGCGGAGAACCGCTATCCCATGCCGATCGTGGTGGAAGGCCAGGACGACTGCTACGTCGGGCGGATCCGCGAGGACCTGTCGCATCCGCGCGCGCTCAACTTCTGGGTCGTGGGAGATCAGCTTCGCAAGGGCGCGGCGACGAACGCGGTCCAGATCGCGGAGTTGCTGGTCCGAGGGTAAGCCATCGGCCTCCGACGGCTCTATCACCGGCGCTTCGGTTACCACACGCGGTTTCACATCGCCGTGATCGTCACCATCGTTGTCGTGGCCTACCTGGTGGTGCCCAACGTCACCCGCTTCCTGCACGCCGCCGGCGGCTACGCCCCGACGGGATACGAGCCGAAGGACACGGCGCGCGCGAGCTGGCTCGACGCCAAGGGGCGCATGGTCGGGCTGCCGCAGTTCTCGATCGATCAGGTGGTCAACGTCGGCCTGTTCGTGCTCGTCATCGTGCTCTGGCTCAATCTCACGGACCGCCGCCGGCGATAGCCGCCGGCGTCTCGACGGTCCGCGTCCTGCGCCTCGTCCTCGCGTACGACGGCACGGCCTACGCGGGATGGCAGGTCCAACCCGACGCCCCGACGGTGCAGGGGCACCTCACTCATGCGGCTCGACGGCTGCTGGGACCGGCGACGCGCGTCGTGGGCGCCAGCCGGACCGACGCCGGGGTCCACGCGCTCGGGCAGGTGGCCTCGGTCGCGACGGAGAGCGCGCTCTCGGCGACGGCGGTGCAGGGCGCACTGAATGCCATGCTGCCTGCCGATATCCGCGTGCTTCGCGTCGGCGACGCGGACGCGGGGTTCGACGCCCGACGCCACGCGAGGCGGAAGCGTTACGCGTACCTCATCGACAACGGCGCGGTGGCGAGCCCGCTTCTGCGGCGCTACGCCTGGCACGTTCGGGTTTCGCTCGACGTCAGCGCGATGCGGGCCGGACTTGGCCGGCTGCGCGGCGTTCACGACTTCAGCGCGTTTCGCGCCGCGCCTGGGAGGAGCCAGCGCCCGGTGTGTCACGTGAGCGCGCTGCACGTCGTCCAGCACCGGTCGCGCCTGGCCATCGTCGTGTCCGCCGATCGCTACCTGCACCACATGGTGCGGAACATCGTGGGCAGCGCGGTCGCCATCGGCCGCGGGACACGCCCGTCGGCCTGGATGGGCGACGTGCTCGCCAGTCGGGATCGGACCACGGCCGGCCCGACGGCGCCCGCCCAGGGCCTGACGCTGCTGCGCGTCCTGTACTGATGGCCGGCCTCCTGGGCCGGCAGCACTGCTAGAATCGGGCTACCGATGAGAACGTACTTCAAGGTGCGTGGTGACCGCGCCGAAGAGGCCACCGGCGAAGTCGTCCGCGAACAGCCGCTGACCCTCTACATCAACGGCCAGCGGTTCCTCACGCTGCTGTGCTCACCCATGAAGCTGGAAGCTCTCATCGTCGGCTACCTGTGGATGGAAAAAGTCATCGAGGGCCTCGCCGACGTCCAACAGGTCGACGTCTCCCCGGTCGATGGCCGCGCTGACGTGACGCTCACGCGGCCGGTCACGCTGCCCACCGAGAGGATCCTGACCTCGGGCTGCGGCGGTGGCATCACCTTTCGCATCGATCACCGCCTGTTCCCGCGCCTCAGCTCGCGGCGGCGAGTTCGCCCGGAGGCGCTGGCAGAACGCATGAAGGACCTGTTCACCGCGGCCGTTCACTACAAGGCCTCGCGTGGCATCCACGGCGCCGCGCTCGCCGAGCCGGACGGTCTTCTCGTCGTCGCCGAGGACGTGGGACGACACAATGCCGTCGACAAGGTGAAGGGCGAGGCGCTGCTTCGCGGAATCCCAACCGAGGACCGCATTCTCCTGTCGACGGGGCGGATCTCCTCCGAGATGCTGCTCAAGGCCGCCCGGATGGGCGTGCCGATTGTTGCGTCTCGCACGTCGCCGACCGAGATGGCGGTGGCGCTCGCCGAGCAGCTCAACGTGACCGTGTGTGGCTATGTTCGTCCCGACGGCTTGAACCTCTACACGGGCGAGGGCCTGTTGCTCACCGAACCGGCGACGGCTCGTGGCTGAGGCGGATGGCGATGGCTGAGGCGGACGGCGAAGGCGGCGAAGAGGCGCGCCAGCGCCGGGGGCTGAAGTTCAGGCGCCGCGACGATTACGCGGTCGAGCTCTTCCGTGAAGCCCAGGCCAACCTCGGAGACCTGCGTCGAGTCGATCGAATCCTGCTGGAGCTCGGCCGCTTCTACAACCCCTACATCAACGCGCCGATCGTCGATCTGGCGACGCGCCGGCGAGTGCTCGAGCTTCTCGAGCGCGCTGAAGTTTCGGAAGCCAGCCAGATCCTGGACGAGCGCCTGACCCTCTACAGCCAGGCTCCGGGGACAGACGATTAGGCCCCCAAATCAGGCTGCCGGACGGGACCCGGGTGCCGGGAGCAGCAGCCCCTATATAAGGAGGGGCTGACGGCCGTGCAATGTTGACAACCTGGTCAGACCAGACGTAGCATTCGGCGACTGGGGCATTCGTGTCGGCCACGAGCTGGAAGGGGGTTTTCGCAATGACGCAAGGCCTTACCGACTGGCTTCAGCAAAATCGCCTCACCGTCGTCGATGTGGACAAGGACCGTGGACGGGTCCGGGTCCGCGCCGAAGGCGACGCGTGCACTGATCTCACGTGCGGCGACTCGCTGCTGGTCGCGGGCGAGGGTCCGGCCGGTCTCGACGCGCTTCATCCGGGCGACATCATCCGCGTCGATCGCCAGGCCGGGCGTCCGGATCGGATCGTCATCGTCCGTCGCGTCTGGGATGAGCTGACGAGTCCGGAATTCTAGGCGTCGAGCGCGTGAACGCCTCGACGGCCATCGCTGTGCGCCTTCTTGTCTTCGCCGACTCCGCTCGGGAGGTCATGCTGGCGAGCGTCTGCCAACGACGCCGCCGTCGTCACGGAGGGCCATCATGAGTTTGTCGCGGCGCGACTTTCTCAAATTCGGAACCGCGACGGCGACGGGAGTCGCCGTCGGCGCCAACGGACTCGACCTCACGCCGGTCGAGGCGGTGGCGACGTCGCTGAAGATCAAGGAAGCCAAAGTCGTGCGCGGCGTCTGTCCTTATTGCGCGGTGGGCTGTGGCCAGCTCATCTACGCAAAGGACGGCAAGATCATCGACATCGAGGGCGACCCGGACACGCCGCACACGCTGGGACGGCTGTGTCCGAAGGGCGCGGCCACCATCCAGCTCTCCAACAACCCGCTGCGGCCGACCAAGGCGCTCTATCGCGCGCCCGGATCGGAGACGTGGGAGGAGAAGCCGCTCGAGTGGATGTACGAGCAAGTCGCCAAGCGTTATTACGAGACGCGTGAGAAGTACCTCATCGAGAAGGAGAAGACGAAGGAGGGCCAGGAGGTCACGGTCAACCGGCTGGAGGCGATCGCCTCCTTGGGGTCGGCGTGCTCCGACAACGAGGAATGCTATCTGCTGTCCAAGCTGAACCGCACCTTCGGGATCGTCTACCACGAACACCAGGCCCGAGTCTGACACTCCGCCACGGTCCCAGCTTTGGGGACCACATTCGGGCGGGGGGCGATGACGACGAACCTGATCGACATGCAGAACTCGGATGTCATCATGGCGACCTCCAACATGGCCGAAAACCACCCGGTGGGCTTCCAGTGGGTGATGAAGGCCAAGGAGCGCGGCGCGAAGTTCATCCACGTCGACCCGCGCTTCACGCGGACCAGCGCCGCCGCCGACATCCACGTGCCGCTCAGGAGCGGCACCAACATCGTCTTCTTCGGCGGCCTGATCAACTACGCGATCCAGAACAACCTGTACTTCAAGGACTACGTCGTCCACTACACGAACGCCTCGTTCCTGATCGACCCGGCGTTCAAGACGGCGACCGACCTCGACGGTCTCTTCACCGGCTTCGACCCCGCCAAGCGGACCTACGACAAGTCGAGCTGGAAGTACCAGGTCGACGGTGAGGGCAACCCCCAGCGGGACCCGACGCTCAGGAACCCCCACACCGTCTTCCAGCTGATGAAGCGCCACTACAGCCGCTACTCCGTCGAGATGGTGGAGCGGGTGTGCGGGATCCCGAAGGCGAAGTTCGAGGAAGTGGCCAAGCTCTACTGCGGCAACTCCGGGCCCGAGAAGACCGGGACCATCACGTACGCGCTGAACCTGACCCAGCACACCAACGGCGTCGAGAACATCCGCTCGCTGTGCATGCTGCAGATCCTGCTCGGCAACATCGGCCGGCCCGGTGGCGGCGTCACGGCCCTCCGCGGCCATGCCAACGTGCAGGGCGCCACCGACCTCGAGCTGCTCTACCACGAGCTGCCCGGGTACCTGGCCCAGCCGCTGCGTGACGCGCATCCCGATCTCAAGACCTACCTCGAAAAAGAGACGCCGAAGGGCGGGTACTGGACCAACAAGCCGAAGTTCATGGTGAGCCTGCTCAAGGCGTTCTATGGGGACGCGGCCACCAAGGAAAATGACTTCGGCTACGACTGGCTGCCCAAGCGCGCGTCGGCCGACGCCTATAGCCACCAGCACATGTTCGTGGACATGTACAACGGGATTATCAAGGGCTTCCTGGCCCTCGGCCAGAATCCCGCCGTCGGCGGCCCGAACGCCAAGCTGGCCCGCGACGCGATGACGCGCCTGGACTGGCTGGTGGTGAAGGACATCTTCATCACCGAGACGGCCGAGGTTTGGAAGGCGCCCGGCACGAATCCGAAGGACGTGAAGACCGAGGTGTTCTTCATGCCGGCCGCGCCGGCCGCCGAGAAGGACGGCTCGCTCACCAACACGATGCGGCTGATCCAGTGGCACGAGAAGGCGGTGACCCCGCCGGGCGACGTGACCTCGGATGCGGAATTCGTCACCAATCTCGGCAAGCGCCTGCAGAAGCTCTACGCCGGATCGAGCAAGTCGCGCGACAAGGGCTTCCTCGCCGCGAACTTCCAGTTCGGCAGCGATCCCAAAGAGCCGGACATGCTGGAAGTCCTGAAGGAGATCAACGGCGTCGCCACCGAGGACATCACCGACAAGGACGGGAAGGTCGTCTACAAGAAGGGCCAGCCGATCGCGACGTTCGGCCACCTGACCGACGACGGCAAGACGACATCGGGGTGCTGGATCTACACGGGCGTCACCGTCGAGGGGCCGGATGGCAAGGTCATCAACAAGGCCAATGCGCGCAAGCCCGCCGACGCCAAGGACTACCTCGGCCACGGCTGGGCGTTCGCGTGGCCGGCCAACCGGCGCATCCTCTATAATCGCGCCTCCGCCGACCTCAAGGGCCGGCCGTGGAGCGAGAAGAAGAAGCTGATCTGGTGGGACCCCGAGGCTCCCGGGCAGAAGCCCGAAGAGAAGGGGAAGTGGGTCGGCATGGACGTGCCCGACTTCAACCCGTTCCTGGCACCCGACGCGAAGAACGGTGACAAGCCGTTCATCATGCGCGCCGATCTCGTCGGCGCGTTCTTCGGGCCGCTCAACGACGGCCCGTTCCCCGAGCACTACGAGCCGATCGAGTCGCCGGTGAAGAACCTCCTCTCAAAGACACAGAACAACCCGGTGGCGAAGATCTGGAAGGTGCCCGATCAGAAGAACGAGCTGGCGCCGGTCGGGTCACCCGATTATCCGTATGTCATCACGACGTACCGCCTGACCGAGCATCACCTGTCCGGCGTCATGTCCCGCTACCTGCCGTACCTGGCCGAGATGTTCGAGTCGCACTTCGCCGAGATCAGCCACGAGCTGGCCGGCGAGCTCGGGATCCAGAACGGCGACAAGATCACGGTGTCGTCGCCGCGCGGCAAGATCCACGTGAAGGCCATGGTCACGAGTCGGTTCAAGCCGTTCATCGTCGACGGCAAGACGATCCACCAGATCGGCGTGCCCTGGCACTGGGGCTACAACGGCATTTCCAAGGGCGACATCACCAACGACCTGTCCGCGACGGTCGGCGACCCCAACGTCTACATCCAGGAGACGAAAGCCTTCGTCTGCAACGTGAAGAAGGGGGTGGTGTAGCGATGGCGCGCACGCTCGCGATGTTCACGGACACCTCCCTCTGCATCGGCTGCCGGGCCTGTCAGGTCGCGTGCAAGCAGTGGAACGAGCTCGGCATGGAGCAGCCGGAGTGGACCGGCACCTACCAGAACCACGCCCACTTCACGGACTCGACGTTTCGCCTGGTGCGCTTCATGGAAGCGCCGGGCGCCAGCCCGAGTGGTGACCTCGCGTGGTTGCTGATGTCCGACGTCTGCAAGCACTGCGCTGACGCGGGATGTCTGGACGCGTGCCCCACCGGCGCCATCTACCGGACGGAGTTCGGCACGGTCAACATCAACCAGGACACCTGCAACGGGTGTCGCTACTGCGTGTCGTCGTGCCCGTTCGGCGTCGTCAGCTTCAACGAGCACACCGGGACCGCCAGGAAGTGCACGTTCTGCAACGACCGCATCCACAACGGCCTCGGCCCCGCCTGCGCCAAGGCCTGTCCTACCGAGTCCATCCAGTTCGGGTTCCGCGACGAGCTCGTTTCGAAGGCCGGCAAGCGCGTCGAGACCCTGAAGGCGATGGGCTTCAAGGACGCCCAGCTCTACGGGGCCGATCAGAAGGGCTTCCTGGGCGGCTTGAACGCGTTCTTTCTGCTGCTGGCGAAACCGTCCACGTACAACCTTCCGGAGAACCCGAAGGTCCCGCAGCGCAACGTCGTGGTCGACTCGCTCCTCTCGATCGGCTCGGCCGTCCTCGTCGGGTTGGGCGCGCTCCTCGCGTTCCGTGACCGCGGACGAGGAGACGGAGGCGGTCATGCTTAAGACGCCCGACTGGGGCATGATGATCGTCCTGTACTTCTTCTTCGGCGGCATCGCCGGCGGCGCCTACTTCACCGCCGCCATCGCCGACAACGTCGGTGGCCCACGGTCCTCCCGGGTCGCGCTCGTCGGCTACCTGCTGTCGCTGCCGCTGGTGGCGCTCTGCGGCCTGTTGCTGATCGCCGATCTCGGCGTGCCGACGCGATTCCTCAACATGATGCGCACGCTCAAGTTCTGGGATCCGATGTCGCTCGGCGCGTGGGCCGTCGGCGTGTTCGGGCTGTTCTCGTTCGTGTCCTCGGTCATGTGCTTCGGGCCGTTCGAGCACATGGCGAGGCTGCGGCGTCGGATCGGCCTGATCGGCATGCTCTTCGGATTCTTCCTGGCCAGCTACACCGGCGTGCTGCTCAGCGCGACGGCCCAGCCGTTCTGGAGTGAAGGCCGTCTGATGGGTGCGCTCTTCCTGGCCTCCGGCGCTTCCACCGGGATGGCCGCGGTCTCGCTAATCCTTGCCCTGACGGGCGGTGGGTCGAACCCGGGCCTGGCCAAGGTGAAACACGCGGACCGTTACTCGATGATCATCGAGCTCGTCGTGCTGGCGCTCTTCCTCGCGCTCCTGGGCTCCGCCGCCAGGCCCATCGTCAGCGGCCACTTCGCGCCGCTGTTCTGGGGCGGCCTGGTCGCGCTCGGGCTGGTCGTTCCGCTGGTGCTCGACTTCGTCGGCCACGGCCGGAAGGCGCTCGGAGCGCTCGCCGCCGTGCTCGTCCTGGTCGGTGGCTTCATTCTCCGCTACGTGATCGTCATGTCGATCCAGTCCTGAACGCGGAGCACGCCTCCTGTCGAGGGGCCGGGCAACCGGCCCCTTGTGTTTTGATCACCGAGCCGCCAGCATGGGCGTCATGTCGGCCGTCGATCTGATCGAGGCCTGGAGCGATCTGCTGCGCCGGCGCCCGACGTTCGCTCCGGCGCTCGCCGTCTACGAGGAGCTGGTCCGGCTGTGGGCGGCGACTCCCGTCGAGGTCACGCCGCTCGACTGGGACTCCGGTGCGTGCGCGCATCGGTGGGAGCGTGGCGTGCCGATCCTGGCCGAAGCCACGCCACCACTCGACGCAGAGACCGTCGAGCCACTGCTGGGTCCGGTCCTCGACATCGTCGGCGGCCTCCGTGGCGACGCGTTCGACGGACTCCGCGCGTTCGCCGACGCGTGGGACGCCGGACACCTGACCGTGACGTCGCTGTTCCCCGCGCGCGGGCGACTGGGGACCGTCGATCACCGCATCGGCCTCGATGCCGCGCTGGTCGCGTTCATCAGCGCCGCGACGCTGCGGCCTCTCCTCGAGCAGTACTTTTTGGTGGCCCGCGAACACCTGGCGGACGGCGTGTGGCAGCTCGGGGTGTGCCCGTTCTGCGGGGCACCGCCCGGTTTCAGTGACGTCGTCGAGGATGGCCGGCGCCGGCTCGCCTGCCACGTGTGTGGGGGCAGCTGGACCGCGTCGCGGGTCTGGTGCTCTTTCTGCGGGAACACTGACACCGAGGATCTTCGTCGTCTGGAGCCGGAGTCCGGCGACGAGGGGTATTTCATCTCCGCGTGTATCAAGTGCCGAGGATATTTGAAGGAACTCGATCGCCGGGTGAGGTGGAACGGTGGCCCCGCCCTGGTGGAAGACTGGGGGTCTCCGCATCTCGATCTGGTCGCGCAGCGGAGCGGCTACTGGCGGGCGCTGCCCACCATCGTCGACCTCGGTAAGAAGGGGAATTCATAGCGCTTCGCCGGCCGTAACCCATCGGGAATGTGGTAAAATTTCGTGAGGCGTTCACGTGATAAGCTCGACATTCTTCACTCTGGCGGTTATTGGCTACGTCTGTGCCACCGGCCTTGCGCTCGCCTACCTCGTTCAACGTCATGACCTGATCCACCGTCTCGGCTCCGTCGCAACGCTCGGAGGCTGGGTCTGTCACTCCCTGGCCCTCGTCATACGCGGAGTCGAGATGGGGCGTCCGCCTCTCGCCAGCCTGCCCGAAGCGGTGTCGGTCGCCGTCTGGGTCGTCGTGCTCCTCGAGATGTGGGCCGAGCGGCATTACGGCGTGAGGGTGCTCGGAGCGTTCGTGCTCCCGGTGGCCGTCATGCTCAGCATGTCGGCCGTCGGGCGGCCGCTCGAGGGGCCCGACATCGACCGCGCGCTGTCCGGCGCGTGGCTCTGGGTCCACATCGGGCTGGCCTTGATCGGCATCGCGGCCTTCGTCCTCAACTTCGCCGGCGCGGTCATGTATCTGCTGCAGGAGCGGGCGCTGAAGGCGAAGCGTCCGGGGACGTTCTACTATCGCCTGCCGTCGCTGGAGACGCTCGACCGCCTGACCTATCGGACACTCGCACTCGGCTTTCCGTTCCTCACCACTGGTCTTCTCCTTGGAGCGTTGTGGGCGCGGCGCGTGTGGGGGAGCATCTTCGCCTTCGATCCACTGGCGCTCTTCTCGTTCGTCGCGTGGGCGATCTACGCGGCGACCCTCGCCGGCCGTGCGGCCGCGGGCTGGCACGGACGGCGCGCCGCCTACTTCGCGATCATCGGCTTCGCGGCGCTCGTGCTCACGCTCGGCGCCGGGTTCCTGCTCCCCGGACGGCACGGTTCCTGATGGGCCTCTTCGTCGCCGGCATGAACCATCGGACGGCCGCGGTTGCCGTTCGCGAGCAGCTCGCCCTCGAAGAGGACAAGCTCCGCGAAATCCTGCGCGAGGTGCTGGTCGAAGGTGGGATGGCCGAAGCGGTGATCGTCTCGACCTGCAATCGCGTGGAGGTCTACGGCGTCGCCGAGGTGCCGGGCGAAGCGCGCGCCACCGTGTTCCGGCACCTGTGTCACCAGCGCGGCCTGGATCCGGCCGCGGTCGACGCGTGCCTCTACACGCACGTCGATCGGGATGCGGTCAGCCACACCTTCCGCGTGGCCGCCAGTCTCGATTCGATGATGATCGGCGAGCCGCAGATCCTCGGTCAGGTGAAGGACGCCTTCGCGCTGGCCCAAGCGTGCGAGGCCGTCGGGCCGGCGCTGCACTCGCTGTTCACGCACGCGTTCGCGGTCGCCAAGAAGGTCCGCACGGAGACCGACGTCGGCCGCTACGCCGTGTCGGTCTCGTTCGCCGCGGTCGAGCTGGCCAAGAAGATCTTCGACGGCTTGTCGGGTCGCACCGTGCTCCTGGTCGGCGCGGGCAAGATGGGTGAGCTCGCGGCGCGCCACCTGGTCGAGCAGGGCGCGTTCCCGATCTACGTCGCCAACCGGACGTGGAGCCGGGCGCTCGAGATGGCCCGCGCGCTCTCCGGCACGGCCGTGCCCTTCGACGAATTGACCACGGCGCTCGCGTCCGCCGACATCGTGATCACCTCGACGGGCGCGCACGAGCCCGTGATCCGGCGCGACATGGTGGCGGAGGTCCTCCACGGGCGCCGCGGCCGGCCGCTGTTCTTCATCGACATCGCGGTGCCGCGCAACGTCGAGGAGAGCGTGGAGACGCTCGAGGACGTCTACTGTTACGACATCGACGACCTCAAGCAGGTCGTCGACGCCAACCTGCGCGAGCGGCGGCGCGAGGCCCAGCGCGCCGAGACGCTGGTCGAGCGCGAGGTCGGGAAGTTCCTCGCCCGGCTGGCCGACGCCGACGTGATCCCGACCATCGTGTCCCTCCGCGAGCGCCTCGAGTCGATCCGGCTCGGCGAGGTGAAGAAGACGATGGCTCGTCTGGGGGACGCCTCGCCGGAGACGAAGGACGCGATCGACGCGCTCTCCTCCGCGATCGTGAACAAGATCCTCCACACACCGATCACCAAGCTGCGGGAGTCGTCACGCGCGGGCCACGGCCGCTCGTGGACCGAGCTGGTCCACGAGCTGTTCGGGCTGGGGCGACAGGGATGATGCGGCTCGGGACGCGGTCGAGCCCCCTCGCGCTCGCCCAGGCTCGGGCGGTGGCCGATGACCTTCACCGCGCCGGCGCCGACGTCGAGCTGGTGCCGATGAGGACGGAAGGTGATCGGCTGCTGGGCCGGCTGGCCGACAGCGGCGGCAAAGGGCTCTTCGTCCGCGAGATCGAGGAAGCGCTCGCGACCGGGACGATCGATCTCGCCGTGCACAGCCTGAAGGACCTGCCCGCCGAGCTTCCCGAGGGCCTCGAGCTGGCCGCGTTTCCCGAGCGTGCCGATCCCCGCGACGTGCTCGTCTCGCGGATGGGAGGAGGCCTGGAGGCGCTCAGGCCAGGTGCGCTCGTGGGAAGTGCTAGCCTGCGCCGCCGCGCCATGGTGCTCGCTGCCCGGCCCGACGTGAGGGTCGAGCCGGTTCGGGGCAACGTGAATACGCGCCTCCACAAGCTCGAGTCCGGCGACTGGGACGCGATTCTCCTGGCCGCGGCCGGGCTCGCTCGCCTCGGACTTCGCCCGACGAACGTCACGTTTCTGTCGCCCGACGTGTTCGTGCCGGCTGTGGGCCAGGCGATCATCGGCGTTGAGATCCGGCGCGACGATCGGCGCACTCGTGCGGCGGTGGAGCGTCTCGACCATCGGGCCACGCGCGTCTGCGCGCTCGCCGAGCGCGCGTACCTGCGGCGCCTGGGAGCGTCGTGCACGACGCCGATGGCGGCTCACGCCGTGCTCGACGGCGCCACGCGGCTCCGGATGGCGGCGGTCGTGGCGAGCGAGGATGGCCGGAAGGTTCTGCGCGCCGAGGCGGCTGGACCTGTGGAAGACGCCGAGACCCTCGGCCGCGGCCTCGCCGAATCGCTGCTGGCCCAGGGGGCCGCCGAGGTCGCGGGGCTCGACCCCGGGCGGTGGTCCTCGTGAAGAACGGCGGCCCGCTGAACGGACGGACGATCGTGGTCACTCGGGCCGCCGAGCAGGCCGCCCGCTTCGTGACCCTGCTCGAGGCCGCCGGTGCGTCCGTGCTCGAGGCGCCGACGATCGCCATCGAGCCCCCGATCTCCTGGGACCCGCTCGACCGCGCCCTCGACGAGCTCAGCACGTTCACGTGGGTCATGTTCACGAGCGTGAACGGCGTGGCCATGGTCGATCGCCGGCTGCGCGAGCGCGGCCTCGAGTGGGCCGGCATTGCCGGCAAGCGCGTCGCGGCGATCGGTCCGGCGACCGCGGATGCCCTCGGTGAGCACGACGTGCGCCCCGAGATCGTCCCCGGCGAGTACCGGGCCGAGGCGCTGGTGGAGCACCTGCGCGGCGTGCTGCGCAGGGGTGAGCGCGTGCTCCTGCCTCGCGCCGCCCAGACGCGCGACGTCCTGGTCAAAGAGCTCATCCGTCTGGGCGCCGAGGTGTGCGAGGTTCCGGCGTACGTCACGAAGCGGGTCGAGGCGAGTGCCCAACGACTGCGCGAGGCGCTGGCGGCCGGTGGCGTGGACGCGGTGACGTTCACCAGCTCCTCGACGGCCCGGAATTTCGCGGAGCTGTTCACCGAGGACGAGCGGCAAACGTGGTTCGCCGACGTCGTCGTCGCCTCCATCGGCCCGATCACGGCGGCGACCGCCGCCGAATACGGCCTCACCACGCACGTGATGCCCATCGAGTACACCATTCCCGCCCTCGCGCGCGCGCTCAGCGAGCACTTCGCCCGACTGGGAGCGCGGCAGGGCCGGGTCGAGTCGCGCATGACGAGAAGGAGCGAGTGATGCCACATGCGATGTTCCGTCCCCGCCGGCTGCGCGAGAAGGGTCTGCTCCGCCGGCTCGTCCGTGAGACCGCGCTCAGCGTGAACGACCTCGTGTATCCCATGTTCGCCGTGCACGGTCGCGGCGTGCGCGAGCCGATCGGCTCGATGCCGGGACAGTTCCGGCTCTCCATCGACGAGCTGATGCGAGAGGCCAAGGACGTCGCGGGCCACGGCATCCCCGCGGTGCTGATGTTCGGCCTGCCCGACGACAAGGACGCCCGCGGGTCGGAAGCCTACGCCGACGACGGCATCGTCCAGCAGGCGGTCCGCGCCGTGAAGGACACCGTGCCGGATCTGCTCGTCATCACCGACGTGTGCCTCTGCCAGTACACCAGCCACGGTCACTGCGGCGTCGTCGAGGACGGGACCGTGAAGAACGATCCGTCGCTCGAATTGATCGCACGCGTCGCCGTCTCCCAGGCCGAGGCGGGCGCGGACATGGTGGCGCCGTCGGACATGATGGACGGACGCGTCGGCGCGATTCGCGAGGCCCTCGACGAGTCGAGCCTGGTCGAGGTGCCGATCATGGCGTACTCGGCAAAGTACGCGTCGAGCTTCTACGGCCCATTCCGGGACGCCGCCGATTCGACCCCGCAATTCGGGGACCGGCGCTCGTACCAGATGGATCCGGCGAATGCGACCGAGGCCATGCGCGAGATCGCGCTCGACCTCGACGAGGGCGCGGACATCGTCATGGTCAAGCCGGCCCTGCCGTACCTCGACGTCATCTCGCGGGCCAAGAGCGAGTTCGGCGTGCCGCTGGCGGCGTACTCGGTGTCGGGGGAGTACGCCATGATCAAGGCCGCCGGACAGCTCGGTTGGCTCGACGAGCGCCGGGCGATGATGGAGGCGCTCACCGCCATCCGGCGCGCGGGCGCCGACATCGTGATCACCTACTTTGCCCGGGAGGCCGCGCGCCTGCTTGCCGACGGACGCGAGGTGTGACGTCCGCTGGCGGCATGAGGATCTCGGCCAAGGGCGAGTACGCGATCAAGGCGGTGCTCGACCTGGCCTTGCACGACGGACGTGGTCTCATCCCCATCCAGGAGATCGCGGCGCGGCAGGCCATCCCCCAGCGCTACCTGGAACAGGTGCTGCTCGCGCTCAAGCGCGCGGGGCTGCTCACCTCGAAACGGGGGGCCACCGGGGGTTACCATCTGACTCGTGCGGCGGAAGCGATCACCGTGGGCGCCGTCCTTCGTGCCGTCGAGGGCACCGGTGGCCCGTTCGAAGCCCGAGGTGATGGCCGGGGCCGCCGTGATGGTCAGGACCTGATGGAGTTGTGGGACGAGATCTCCGAGGCCGTGTCGCGCGTGATCGACCGGCTCACGTTCAGCGAGCTGGCCGAACGCGTGCGCGAGCGCGAGAGCGCCGCCCGTCCGATGTACCACATCTGAGGAGGCTCCCGCCGTGGGCCGACCGCCGATCGCCGCCAACGTCCTCGAGCTCATCGGGCACACGCCCATGGTGCGCCTCAATCGCCTGCCACAGCCGGGTGGCGCCACCGTGATCGCGAAAGTCGAGTCGTTGAATCCCGGGGGCAGCGTCAAGGACCGCATCGCCGTGGCCATGGTGGAAGAGGCCGAGCGTGGTGGCGCGCTGAAGCCCGGTGGCACGCTCGTCGAGCCGACCAGCGGCAATACGGGCATCGGGCTCGCCATCGCCGCCGCCGTCAAAGGCTACCGGCTGATCCTGACGATGCCCGACGACATGAGCGTCGAGCGCCAGCGCCTGTTGCAGCGGCTCGGAGCCGAGATCCATCTCACGCCCGCGATCGAGGGCATGACCGGCGCCGTCTTCGCGGCCGAGGAGTTGCTGCGCGAGCATCCCGATTTCTTCATGCCGCAACAGTTTCAAAATCCGGCCAACCCTGAGGTCCATCGCCGGACGACGGTGGTAGAGATCCTCGATGCGCTCGGCGATCAGCGCCTCGCCGCGTTCGTGGCCGGCGTCGGCACGGGCGGGACGCTGACCGGTGTGGGTGAGGTCCTCAAGGAGAAGATGTCCGGTGTGCAGGTGGTCGCCGTGGAGCCGGCGCGCTCGCCCGTGCTGTCCGGCGGCAAGGCGCGCCCCCACGCCATCCAGGGCATCGGCGCGTCGTTCGTTCCGGGCGTGCTCAACCGCAAGATCATCGACCGGGTCATCCAGGTCCGTGACGAGGACGCGCTGGCGTGGTCACGACGGCTGGCCCGCGAGGAGGGGCTCCTGGTCGGAATCTCGGCGGGGGCCGCCGCCTTCGCGGCCTGCGCGGTCGCGGCCGAGCTCCCGGCGGGCCAGCTCGTGGCCACGGTGCTTCCCGATACGGGCGAACGTTACCTCAGCGTAGGATAGGCGCCGGAGGAAAGACTCAATTATGGCCGTCACTGTGTACATTCCCACTCCGTTCCGGCGCGCGACGGGTAACCGCGACCGCGTGGCCGTCTCCGCCGATGATGTGGGCAGCCTGCTCGACTCGCTCGAGCAGTCCTACACGGCGCTGCGTGGGCTGGTCCGCAACGAGCAGGGCGAGGTTCATCACCACGTGAACATCTTCGTCAACAGCGAAGGGATCGACGCGCTCCAGGGTTTGAAGACCCCGCTCCGCGACGGCGACGAGGTGACGATCATCCCGGCGCTCGCCGGCGGCGGGACGTGATCCTCACCCCCGCCGAGCTCGCCTCGATCGAGCGCCAGGCCGTCCAGGAGTATCCCCGGGAGTGCTGCGGCGTCATTCTGCAACGGGCCGGCGAGCGCCGGCTGCTGCCCTGCCGGAACGATCAGGACGCGCTCCACGCCCGCGATCCCCAGCGTCACCGCCGTGACGCGCGCACGGCCTATCACATCGCCGACGCCGATCGGTTGCAGATGGTGCGTCTCGAGGACGAGGGATTCACGCCGGCGGTGATCTATCACTCGCACATCGACGCGGGTGCGTATTTCTCGCCGACCGACCGCCGTCAAGCGTTGATGAACGACGAGCCGATGTACCCCGAGACGACGTACGTCGTGGTGTCCGTCGTGGAGAGCCGCGTGGCCGCGGTGGGTGCGTTCCGCTGGAGCCCCGACGCGAGAGACTTCGTACCGATCGACGTCAAGCCCGAGGAGGCCCGGACCTGATGGATTCGGCGAACCTGTTCAAGGCCGCGAGCCGTGTGATCCCCGGCGGCGTCAACAGTCCCGTCCGCGCATTCCGCGGGGTCGGGGGCGAGCCGTTCTTCGTGGCCAGCGCGGAGGGCGCGCGCCTCACCGACGTCGACGGCCGGAGCTATCTCGACTTCGTCGGCTCGTGGGGGCCGCTGATCCTCGGTCACGCCGCGCGGCCCGTCGTGGAGGCGGTGACGGCGGCGGTGTCCCGCGGCACCAGCTACGGCGCGCCCACGCCGGGCGAGGTGGACCTGGCCGAGATGATCACGGCCGCGTATCCGTCGATGGAGATGGTGCGCCTCGTCAGCTCTGGCACCGAGGCGACGATGAGCGCCATCCGCGTGGCGCGGGGCGCGACGGGCCGCGACGTTCTCCTCAAGTTCGATGGCTGCTATCACGGCCATGCCGACAGCCTGCTGGTGAAGGCGGGATCGGGCGGCGCGACGTTCGGCATCCCCGACAGCGCGGGCGTTCCCGAGAGCCTGGCGCGCTTGACCGTGACCGCGTCGTTCAACGACATCGCCGGTGTCCGGGCGATCTTCGAGGCGCGCGGCCGCGATATCGCCGCCGTCATCGTGGAGCCGGTGGCCGGGAACATGGGCGTCGTGCCGCCGGCGCCCGGCTTCCTGGAGGCGTTGCGCGATCTCTGCACGCGCCACGGCGCGGTGCTGATTTTCGACGAGGTCATCACCGGCTTCCGCCTCGCGTTCGGCGGCGCTCAGATGAAGTACGGCATACGTCCGGATCTCACGTGTCTCGGCAAGATCATCGGCGGCGGCCTGCCCGTCGGCGCGTACGGGGGGAGCCGCGACCTCATGAGCCGAGTCTCGCCACTCGGCCCTGTCTACCAGGCCGGCACACTCTCGGGGAACCCGCTGGCCGTCGCCGCCGGGCTCGCGACGCTCCGCGCACTCCGGGAAGGGGACGTCTATCGGCGGCTCGACAGCCTGGGCGCCGAGCTCGAGCGCGGGCTCGTCGCCGCGGCGGGCAAGGCTGGCGTCCCGCTCACCGTCAACCGCGTCGGGTCGATGCTGACGGGCTTCTTCACCGACAAGCCGGTGACCGATTACGCCACCGCGAAGCGGTCGGACGCCGCGCGATACGGCCGCTTCTTCCACGCCATGCTCGCCCGGGGCGTCTTCCTGGCGCCCTCGCAGTTCGAGGCCGCGTTCGTCTCGCTCGCCCATCGCGATGCCGACATCGTGGCCGCCGCCGAGGCCGCGGCACAGTCGATAGCCGCCGCGCGCTAACGTTGACTTCTGTTCGAAGCTGGTGATACGTTGCACACGCTTCGTTCAAACGCTCGGAGGGAATTCGACTGTCGATGAGTGCGAGGGCGGGTGTTGGAGCGCTCGGAGCCGCGTTCCTCGCCGTTCTGGTCTTCCTGGGAGTGTCGTCGTGGAGTCGTCAGCCCGCCATCGCCACGCCGTCCGCGCAGCCGATCAACTTCCCGCACAGCACGCACGTCCAGCAATACAAGATCGACTGCCAGTACTGTCACGCTGACGCGCGCCGCTCCGAGTACGCGGGCCTGCCCTCCGTCACGCGCTGCATGGGCTGTCACAAGATCACCGCGGCCGACAAGCCCGAGATCAAGAAGCTCGCCGAGTACGCGGGTAAGGGCGAGCCGGTGCCGTGGGTGCGTGTCTACAAGCTGCCGGAGTTCACGCATTTTCCCCACAAGGCGCACATCCGTGCCGGGCTCCGCTGCCAGACGTGTCATGGCCCGGTGGAGACCATGACGACGGTGGGGGCGCGAACCGGTCAGCAGCTCGGCAACGACCTCCTGAACCTGGTCGGCCTGCGCCCGGCGCCGCCTCCACTCACCATGGGCTGGTGTGTGGACTGCCACCGACGGGAGAACGCGTCGCGCGGGACGCATGCCCCGCTCGACTGCATCACGTGCCACCATTGACACGGGATCATTCGTGCTGAACCCAGACGAACCCCGCCCCGCGCACGTATTGTTCGTCGTTTCCGACGAGCGCAGCCGCGCCTACCCCTCGCTCGTTGCGTTCTGCGGGCGAAGCCCCGCGTACGTTGCTCGCCATTTCCGACGAGCGCAGCCGCGCCTACCCATCGCTCGCTGCGTTCTGCGGGCGAAGCCCCGCGTACGTTGCTCGCCATTTCCGATGAGCGCAGCCGCGCGTACCGATCACTCTCACCCACGACTCGAGCCGTGCTGGAGCTCCGTTTAAATGAAACGACGCGACTTCTTCAAGATCGTCACGACGTCGGGCGCCGCCGCAGCCGTGGCCGGCTGCCAGCAGTCGGCCGAGCGGATCCTGCCGCTCGTGGTGCCGAACGAGCAGATCGTGCCCGGCGTCGCGACGTATTTCGCGACCGTGTGCCGTGAGTGCCCAGCCGGCTGCGGCGTGCTCGCGCGCAACCGCGACGGCCGCGTCGTGAAGCTCGAGGGGAATCCCGACCATCCGGTCAATCAGGGCGCGCTCTGCGTGCGCGGCCAGGCGGCGCTGCAGCAGGTCTATCACCCGGACCGTTTCACCGGCCCTCAGCGGCGTGACGGCGACGCGTTGAAGGCGATGCCGTGGGACGAGGCGCTCAAGCTCGTGGCCGACAAGGCCGGTGAGCTGCGCAAGGCCGGGAAGGGACGCGCCATCGCGATCGTGACTCAGCTCGAGAATGGTAGCCAGGCCGTCCTCCTCGATCGGTGGGTGCAGAGCGTGGGCGCGCGCCCGCGCGTCACCTTCGAGCCATTCGGCTACGAGGCCATCCGTGCGGCGAATCGCCAGGTGTTCGGCCGCGACGTCGTGCCGTACTACGCCTTCGAGGACGCCGAGGTCGTGCTGTCCTTCGGCGCCGATTTCATCGAGACGTGGCTGTCGAACGTCGGCTACGCGCGGAGCTTCGCGAGATCGCACGGCTTCGCCGGGGGCCGGGCCGGCACGTTCATTCACGTCGAGCCTCGGCAATCGGTGACCGCATCGAATGCCGACCACTGGGTCCGCAATGCTCCGGGAACCGAGGGGCTCGTCGCGCTGGCCGTGCTGAAGTCGATGGTCGATCAGGGACTGGTCGACCGGCGCTTCGCTGACGCCGTGGCCGCGGTCAACGTCGAGCAGACCGCCGAGGCGAGCGGCGTTTCCGCCGAGGCGATCAAGCAGATGGCCCAGATGTTCGGCCACGCCAAGCCGGGATTGGCCGTTGGCGGCGGCGCCGCGGTGACGGGCACGAACGCGACCGCCACCCAGACCGCGATCAATTTGCTCAATGCGGCGACGGGCGCGATCGGCAAGACCGTGCGCTTCGGGCCGGATGCCGCCTGGAGCCGCGTGACGCCGTTCGCCGAGGTTGCTCAGCTCGTGCAGGCGATGGCGAAGGGCGAGGTCGAACTGCTGCTGCTTGGTCCCGGCGTCAATCCGGCGTTCACGCTCCCCGGGGGGCTCAAGTTCGCGGATGCCGCCCGCAAGGTCCCGCTCGTCGCGAGCTTCGCCAATCAGCCCGACGAGACGACGGCGCTCGCGCACGTCGTGCTGCCGGCCAACCACTGGCTCGAATCGTGGGGTGACTACTCGCCGCGCGAGGGTGTGGTGGGACTCATGCAGCCGGCGATGTCGCCCATCCGCGATTCACTCCCGTTCGGCGACGCGCTGCTTCGGATCGGCCGCGGCGCGCTCGGCGCCGAGGAAGGCAAGGGGCCGCTGCCCTGGCCGACGTTCCAGGCCTATCTCACGGCTCAGTGGGAACCACTGGTCAAGGACAAGTGGGCGGCCGCGCTCCAGCAGGGCGGAGTCTGGCGCGACACGATCGCAGCGGCGGTGACCCCGAGGCTCGCGGCCGTCGACGTCCCAGCCGCGAAGCTCGAAGGCGACGGCACTGGCCTCGCGCTGATCGCGTATCCGTCGCTCCGGTTCTACGACGGCCGGACCGCCGGCTCGTCGTGGCTCCACGAGACGCCCGACATGATGACCCAGGCGACGTGGGACGCGTGGGTGGAAGTGCCCAGCGAGACCGCGACGAAACTCGGCGTCGCCAACGGCGACGTGCTCCGCGTGTCGTCTCCGCACGGGACCGTCGAGCTGCCGGCCTACGTCTCGCCGACGATCCATCCAGGCGCGGTGGCGATTCCGATCGGCCATCGATACTCGCCATTCCACCGGCGCTATGTCACGCCGGCGCCCACGACGATGAACCCGGTCTCGCTGCTCGCCGGGACGGTCGATCCCGCGTCGGGCGGCCTCGCCTATCTCGGCGTGAAAGTGACGCTGGCAAAGACCGGCGCCCGGCGCCCGCTCGCCATCCTCCAGGCCACCCACGACCAGGACGACCGAGAGCTCGTGCGAGAGGTCGATCTCGCGGCCGCGCGCGAGCAGGCGCTGCGAGGCAAGCCGGGGCTGCACGAGCCGATCAGCATGTACCCCGACCAGCAGTACCCGGGGTATCGCTGGGGCATGGTGATCGACACGGATCTCTGCGTCGGATGCTCGGCGTGCATGGCGGCGTGCCAGGCCGAGAACAACGTCGCCGTCGTCGGCAAGCCGCAGGCGGCGTACGGTCGCCAGCTCCACTGGATTCGCGTCGAGCGCTGGGCCGAGGGCAAGCCCGAGCATCCGCAGAACACGTTTTTGCCGATGCTCTGTCAGCACTGCGAAGTTGCGCCGTGCGAGCCCGTCTGCCCCGTCTTCGCCGCGTATCGGACCGACGAAGGCCTGAACGGGCAGGTCTACAACCGTTGTGTGGGCACGCGCTACTGCGGCAACAACTGTCCGTACCACGTGCGGCGGTTCAACTGGTACAACTGGGAGTGGCCCGAGCCGCTCGAGGTCCAGCTCAATCCCGACGTGACGGTGCGGCAGCTCGGCGTGATGGAGAAGTGCACGATGTGCATCCAGCGCATCGTGGCCGGCAAGGACCACGCCCGTGACGAGAAGCGATCGGTGCGCGACGGCGACATCCTGACCGCGTGCCAGCAGACGTGCCCGACGCGGGCCATCACCTTCGGCAACATCAAGGACGACAAGAGCGACGCCGCCAAGCTGCGGCATTCGCCGCGGGCCTATCAGGTGCTCGATGAGCTGGGCACGCGTCCGTCCGTGATCTATCTGAAGAAGGTCGTCCGGGGAGAGCACGCGTGACGATCGCGACGCGGGCCGCGGCTGAAGGCGAGGCCAGCCGGTGGCGGTAGTCGAGCATCGCGAGCCGACCTACGCCGACGTCAACCGCGACGTCCTGCGCACGCTGGCGCCGCCCGGCAACCTCTACTTCGCCTGGATGTGCCTGGTCGGGCTTATCCTCACCTGCGGGATCCTGGCCTGGACGTGGCAGATCTACGTCGGCATGGGAGCGGCGGGCAAGCGCACGCCCCAGATGTGGGCGATGTACATCACCACGTTCGTGTTCTGGATCGGCATCGGCCACGCCGGCACGCTCATCTCGGCGATTCTCTACCTGTTCCGAGCGCGCTGGCGGACGTCCATCTACCGCGCCGCCGAGGCCATGACGATCTTCGCGGTCATGACGGCCGGGCTCTTTCCGCTCATCCACGCCGGGCGGATGTGGTTCGCGTACTTCCTGCTCCCGTATCCGAACCAGCGCTACCTCTGGCCGAACTTCCGGTCGCCGCTGGTGTGGGACGTCTTCGCCATCTCGACGTACCTCTCCATCAGCACGGTCTTCTTCATCGTGGGCCTGGTGCCCGACGTGGCGGCCCTGCGCGATGCCTCGACCGGCTGGCGGCGGCGCGTGTTCGCGATGCTGTCGCTCGGCTGGGAGGGGTCCGACGGCCAGTGGCGGCACTACCGCCGCGCCTACGGACTCCTGGCCGCGCTGGCCACGCCGCTCGTGCTCTCCGTTCACAGCGTGGTGTCGTGGGACTTCGCCATGGCGCTGGTTCCCGGCTGGCACTCGACGCTGTTTGCACCGTTCTTCGTCGACGGCGCGATCTTCTCCGGGTTCGCGATGGTGCTGATTCTCATCCTGCCCATGCGGCATTTCTTCGGACTCCACGCCTACATCCGGGAGAAGCACCTCGACGCCATGGGCAAGCTGATCCTGATCACCGGGCTGGTGCTGACGTATTTCTACGCCTGCGAGGTCTTCACGTCGTGGTACAGCGGTGACCACTTCGAGCGCGCTTCGCTCTTCTGGAAGGTGACCAAGTCCTACGCATGGGCGCTCTGGCTCATGTACTTCTGTAACTGCGTGTCGCCGCTGATCCTGTTCTGGAAGAAGGCGCGCACGAGCCCGTTCTGCCTCTACGTCGTCTCCATTTTCGTGCTGATCGGCATGTGGTTCGAGCGCTTCAACATCATCGTGCCGTCGCTCGGCCACGACTTCTACCCGTACACGTGGGGCATCTACGTGCCGACGCTGACCGACACGACCATCGTGATCGGCAGCTTCGCCTGGTTCTTCATCCTCTTCCTCGGGTTCATCAAGCTGATGCCGTCGGTGTCGGTGGTGGAGGTGAAGGAAACGATTCCAGCGCCGATGAAGGGACACGGTCATGGCGGCCACCGCTGAGACGGTCCTCGGCATCTTCGCTCACGTCGACACGACCGTCCGTGCCCTCGAGGAGTTGAAGTCGAAGGGCTATCACGATCTCACCGTGTACACGCCGGTGCCCGTGCACGAGATCGAGGACGTCCTCGAGCGCGACCGTCCGGTGAGCCCGGTGCGGCTGTTCACGCTCATTGGCGGCCTCACCGGGACGGCGTCGGGATTCTTCCTCACCATCTGGTCGGCGATGCAGTGGGGCCTCATCACCGGCGGCAAGCCGGTGGCGTCCATCCCGCCGTTCGTGGTGATCGCCTTCGAGCTCACGATCCTCTTCGGGGGCATCTCCACCGTCATCGGCATGATCTTGCTGGGCCGCCTTCCACGCTTGCGGCCGTCGCCCACGTTCGATGGACGCTTCACCAACGACCGCTTCGGGGTGGCCGTGCACTGCGCCGCTGAACGCCTCGCCTCGGTGCGCCAGATCCTCACTTCGGCGGGTGCCGAGGAGGTGAAGGCGTGAAATACGTCTTTATCCTCGTCCTGCTCATCGTCGCGGGCGCCGGGGGCCTCATGGGCCTGGTCGTAGGCATCCGGTGGATGAACAACATGACGCAGACGCCGCGCATCATGCCAGGCGAGCGGAACTTCTCGATGCCCGCCGGCGTCGTGCCGCGAGGCGGCGAGCTCGTCGTGCCGAAGGAGCAGCGTGACGTCGCCGCCAGGCAGCCGAACCCGATACGGCCCACGCCGGAGTCCGTGACGATCGGCCGCCAGCACTTCCAGACCTTCTGCTCGCCGTGCCACGGCCCCGAGGGCAAGGGAGGCGTGACCGGTCCCGTCGCGACCAAGTTCATCCCGCCGCCGGATCTCTCCAACGCCGAGCTGCAGCGTCAGCGCACCGACGGGTACTGGCACAGCTACATCGTCGTCGGCGGCGCCGTCATGCCGTCGTACGGCGAGGCGCTCTCGTCTCGGGAGGCGTGGGACGTCGTGAACTTCCTGCGTACGCTCGCGGCCAAGTAGCATGACGATCCTCTGGGCTGTGCTGGCCGCTCTGGGAGCGCTCGCGTTCCTGGTCGGCGTCAACTCGGCGGACGCGGCCAGTGTCTGGTCGATCTATCTCGTGAACCTCGTGTTCTGGTCGGGCCTCGCGGTGACGGGGCCCGCCATCGCCGGCATGATGCAGCTCACCGAGGCTCACTGGTCGCCGAGCGTGCGCCGGATCGCCCTCACGACGTCCGGCTTCCTTCCGATGGCGTTCGTGCTGCTCCTCGTGCTCTTCATCGGGCGCACGACCCTCTACCCGTGGACCACGAAGCCGCTGGCGGTCAAGGCGGCCTGGCTCAACACGCCGTTCTTCTGGGGACGGAACGTCGTGCTGGCGCTGCTGCTCTTCCTCGCCTGCCTGGCCTTCGCCCGGATGTTGCTCCGCGATCCGATCCCGCCTGGCAACGAGGACGACCGTAGCCGGCGCAACCGGCTGGCCACGGCGCTGCTCTTCCTCTGGGTCATCACGGTGTCGCTGTGGGGCTTCGACCTCGTGATGTCGCTCGACCCCGTGTGGTACAGCGGCCTGTTCGGCGGCTACTTCGTCGTGAGCACGCTCTACACCGGGTTCGCCCTGCTCTCGATTCTCACCGTGCGGGCCAACGCTCGCGGACTGGCGTCGGTGCCGCCGGGCGCCGTGCAGGACGTGGCCAAGCTCCAGTTCGCGATGTCGATCATGTGGATGTACTTCTTCTGGTCCCAGTACCTCGTGATCTGGTACGGCAATGTGCCGATCGAGACGCGCTTCGTCGTCAAGCGGTTCTTCGAACAGCCGTGGGTGACGGTGGCGTGGTTCGTCTTCGTCGTCGGCTGGCTGATCCCCTTCGGCTATCTGCTCAAGCGTCTCACCGGCCGTCCACCGCAGCGCCACACGCCGTTGGTGGTCATCGCCGTGTTCGGTCTCGTCGCGATCTTCCTCGAGCGCGTGCTCGTCGTGTTCCCCTCGGTCAGCGCCGGCGCCGGGCTGCCGCTCGGCTGGCGCGAGCTCGGGATCACGGCGGGATTCCTCGGGCTCTTCGTGCTCTCGCGCCGGTGGTTCTTCGCGCGCTTCCGCCCGGTCCTGAATCTGCCGCACCCGAATCCGCACTAGACGGTCGTCACAACTCTCGCCGGACGAGTAGACCAAATGTGAGTCGTGACGTACGTGTGCAGTCCCGCCGAGTCGCGCGCCCTGTTACAGTATCCTCGTGCTGACCGTCGAGCAGGCCCTTCAGCAGATCCTCGAGCGCGCGCGCCCGCTGGGAGCCGAGCGGGTCGACCTGCGTGCCGCCCTCGGTCGGGTACTGGCCGAGCCGATCGTTTCCCGCCGCGTCATCCCGCCGTGGCCGAATTCGTCGATGGACGGTTACGCCGTGCGCGCTGCCGACACCAGCGCGGCGCCCGTCACGCTCCCCGTGGTCGCCCGGATCCAGGCCGGCGCCGCACCCGACCACGTGCTGGGGCCGGGCCAGGCGATGCGCATCTTCACCGGAGCGCCGATGCCCCAGGGCGGCGACGCGGTGATCCCGCAAGAAGATGTGGAAGCATCCGACGACCGTGTCCGCATCGCCAGAGCCGTCGAGCGCGGCGCCTATGTTCGACCGCGCGGCGAAGACGTCGACGCCGGCGATCGCGTGCTCGAGCCGGGCCGGCCCCTTGGACCCGCGGAGATCGGTTTGCTCGCCACGCTCGGCCACTCGCCCGCGCTCGTCTACCGCCGACCGCGCGTGGCGGTCCTGTCCACGGGGAACGAGATCGCCGATCTCGGCGTGGAACCCGGCCCCGGACAGATCCCGAACACCAACACCTACTCGCTCATGGCTCAGGTGGTCGAGGCCGGCGCCGAGCCACTCAACCTGGGCGTCGTGGAGGACCGGCTCGAGGCCATCGAGGCCCGCCTGCGCTGGGCCGGCCCGGCCGACGTGATCATCTCCTCGGCCGGAGTGTCGGTGGGCGAATTCGACCTCGTCCGCGAGGCGCTGACGCGCATCGGCGCCGAGCTCCATCTCTGGAAGGTCAACATGCGCCCGGGCAAGCCGATCACCTTTGGATCCGCGGCCGATCGCCTGGTCTTCGGGTTGCCCGGCAATCCGGTCTCGGCCATGGTCACGTTCGAGCTCTTCGTGCGGCCCGCGCTGCTCCGGCTGGCCGGCGCGTCCCAGCTCTTCCGGCCGCGCGTGAGCGCCCGCGCGCTCGACCCGATCGCCAATCCGGGCCAGCGGCGGGGATACCTAAGGGTGACACTCAGCCGCGAGGGCGGCGAATACGGGGCGAGGCTCACCGGGGACCAGGGATCGGCCATCCTCCGGTCGATGGTGCTCGCCGACGGCCTGGCCGTCGTGCCCGGCGACACCGTGATCGCCAAGGGCGAGATGGTGGACGTGATGATCTTGCGCGCGTTTGTTTGACTTTCGTTTTTCCAACATGCTACGGTCGCCGCGAAATGTCGATGCCTCGCCTCGCGTTCATCGCCCTCGCGGTGCTCGCCTGTGGCTGCGCGACACGGGGTAGCGTTCGCAGCATCCGATCCGATCTCGCCGACCTTCGCAACGAGGTCGCGCTCCTGCGTCAAGCCGACGAGCAGATGTCGCGCGAGACCGCCACCGCCGTGGGAGAGATCAATGCCCTCGAAGTGCGCGTGAAGGATCTGACCGCCCTGGCCAACCGGACGACCGCCGACGTCGCTCGACTCAACACGCGCGTCGGCGAGACGGACGAGAGCCTCAAGCGGATCCAGGCCGAGTTGACCGCGAAGCCGGTCGCCGCCGCCGTTCCACCGCCGGCGGTCGAGCGGCCGGCGCGTGAGGCCGTGCGGCCAGCCCAGGCTGAATCGGCCTACGGAGCGGCGCTGGCCACGTACCGCGCTCGCGAGCACGGTCAGGCGGTGCTCGAGTTCCTCGACTTCATCGGCAAGTATCCCAAGCATCCGCTGGCCGCGAACGCGCAGTACTGGATCGGCGAGGCGTACTACTCCCAGCGCGATTATCGCCAGGCTCTCGTCGAGTTCCAGAAAGTCCTCGAGTATCCGTCGGCCAACGGCAAGGTGCCCGACGCGCTCCTCAAGATGGGCCTCTGTTACACGAGCCTTCGCGAGCCGGGCCGCGCCAGCGAGGTGTGGACCCGAGTCGTCGGCGAGTATCCGTCCTCCGAAGCCGCCGGCCAGGCGCGATCGTACTTGCGCAGCAAGCGCGGCGTCGCTCCCGCGCGCTGACTGAGCGTATCCGTTCCGATTCGTTGACCGGGGTGAACCCTCCGGTAGATTAGCCTCGATGTTGTTGACACCCGGCGACCCGCGCTACCCGGCGTTGCTCGGGGTGATCGCCTCACCACCGAGCGTTCACGTGCGCGGCGCGATCGTCGCCGCCGACGGGCTCGCCATCGCGATCGTGGGTTCTCGTCGAGCCAGCACCTACGGACTCGAGGTGGCCGAGCGTCTTGCCTTCGATCTCGCCGCCCGAGGTGTCACGATCGTCAGCGGGCTCGCCCGCGGCATCGATGCCGCGGCCCATCGGGGCGCGCTGGCCGCCGACGGACGTACGATCGCGGTGCTCGGCTGCGGGATCGACGTCGTCTACCCGCCCGAGAACGCGAGGCTCATGCGCCAGGTCGAAGAGCGAGGCGCCGTCCTGTCCCAGTTCCCTCCGGGCACACCACCTCTCCCCTACAACTTTCCGACGCGGAACCGGACACTGGCCGGCCTCGCCCTGGGTGTCGTCGTCGTGGAGGCGGGCGAGCGCTCGGGGGCGCTCGTCACCGCCGGGTACGCGGGTGATCTCGGCCGCGAAGTGTTTGCCGTTCCAGGCAGAATCACGGCCGAGGAAAGCCGCGGGACGAACGCCCTCCTTCGCGACGGGGCTATACTTGTTAGGAACTGGGCAGATGTCGTGCAAGAATTGCCGGATATGTGGCGTTCCGCGGTTCGTGGTCCTCGACACGCTGGAAACGAAAGCGCGCGGCCGAGCATCCAGAGTGAGGAGGGCCGGGTCCTGGCGCTGTTACGATCAGACGAGCCCATCCATATAGAAGCGCTCATCACGGGTGCCGAGATCTCGCCCGCCCGGGCGGCGGCGGCGCTCGTGGGCCTGGAGCTGGGGGGTTGGGCCCGTCAGCTCGAAGGCCAGCGCTGGCTGGCAGCCGCGGTCCATGGGGAGGGGAGAACGCCTAGTGGCGACCCGTAAGCGGGCCCTCGTCGTCGTCGAGTCGCCGACGAAGGTGAAGACCATTCAGAAGTACCTCGATTCGAAGTTCATCGTGAAGGCGTCGATGGGCCACGTCCGGGATCTGCCCAAGTCGGCGCTCGGCGTCGATCCGAAGAAGGGCTTCAAGCCGAAGTACGTGGTGGCCTCGGGCAAGAAGAAGATTCTCGACGACCTCAAGAAGGCCGCCGAGCGCGCGGAGATCCTCTACGTCGCGACCGACCCGGATCGGGAAGGGGAGGCGATCGGCTGGCACCTGGCCCAGGAGCTCCCGTTCGAAAAGAAGAACATCTACCGCGTGACGTTCAACGAGATCACCGAGCGCGCGGTGAAATCGGCCTTCCTGCAGCCCGGGAAGATCGATCTCAAGAAGGTCGATGCCCAGCAGGCGCGTCGCATCCTCGATCGCCTGGTCGGCTATAGCCTGTCGCCGCTCCTGTGGGAGAAGGTCCAGCGAGGTCTTTCCGCCGGGCGGGTTCAATCCGTGGCGGTGCGCCTCATCGTCGATCGTGAGCGCGAGATCCAGGCCTTCCAACCCGTCGAGTACTGGTCACTGCACGCCCGCCTCGAGGCCAAGCGGCCTCCGGCCTTCGTGGCCGCGCTGCGCGAGTACGCCGGCGAGAAGGCCGATCTTCGGAACGAGGAGGCGACGCGCGCCATCATCGCCTCGCTCGACGGCGCGGCCTTCGTCGTCAAGACGGTGACGCGCGGCGAACGCCGACGCAATCCGGCGCCACCGTTCATCACGTCGACGCTCCAGCAAGAGGCGGGACGAAAGCTCGGCTTCTCGGCCAAGAAGACGATGATGCTCGCCCAGCAGCTCTACGAGGGCATCGACGTCGGCGAGCAGGGCGCGGTCGGCCTCATCACCTACATGCGAACCGACTCCGTGCGCATCGCCGCCGAGGCTCAGGCGCAAGCGCGGGAATGGGTTACCGGCCGTTTCGGCGCCGAGTATCTGCCGGCGAGCCCGCCCGTGTACAAGTCGCGCGGCAGCGCGCAGGAAGCCCACGAAGCGATCCGGCCGTCGGACACGACGCGTGAGCCCAAGCACATCGCGCGCAGCCTGAACAAGGACCAGCTCGCCCTCTACCGGCTGATCTGGGAGCGCTTCCTGGCCAGTCAGATGAATCCCGCGGTCTACGACACCGTGAGCGCCGACATCGAGGCTGGTCGCGCGATCTTCCGCGCCCAGGGTCAGACGCTCAAGTTCAAGGGCTTCACCGCCGTGTACGTGGAGAGTCGCGAGGAGGAGGCGTCCGACGACGAGGACGCCGAGCGGGCCATGCCCCTGCTCGAGGAGGGCGAGCGCCTGACGCTGCTGGGCCTCGACCCCAAGCAGCACTTCACCCAGCCCCCGCCGCGCTATTCGGAAGCGGCGCTCATCAAGGCGCTGGAGGAGCTGGGGATCGGCCGGCCGTCGACCTACGCGTCGATCCTGGGCACGATCATCAACGACCGGGGCTACGTTCACCGCGAGCGGCGGACGCTGTTCCCGACCGAGCTCGGCATCGCCGTCACCGACAAGCTCATTCCCTACTTCGCCGACATCATGAACGTCGAGTTCACGGCCCAGATGGAGAGCGAGCTCGACAAGGTAGAGGAAGGCGAGCTCAAATGGGCGGACGCCGTCGAGGACTTCTACAAGCCCTTCACGGTGGACCTCAAGCGCGCCAAGCAGGAGATGAAGAGTGAGAAGGCCGGCGAGCCGACGGGTGAGGCCTGCCCGGAGTGCGGCGAGGACCTCCTCAAGCGCCGCGGCCGCTTCGGCCCCTTCATCGCGTGCTCAGCGTATCCGGAGTGCCGCTACACGCGCAACCTGAACGGTGAAGGCAAGGTCGAGGACGAGACGACCAACGAGACGTGTGCGACCTGCGGCCGCCCGATGGTGATCAAGCACGGACGCTTCGGCAAATTCATCGCCTGTTCGGGCTATCCGGAATGCAAGACGACGAAGCCGGTCACGCTCGGCATTCCGTGTCCCGAGTCGGGATGCTCCGGCGAGCTGGTCCAGCGCCGTTCCAAGCGCGGCCGCACGTTCTATGGCTGCTCGGCGTATCCGACCTGCAAGTTCGTGCTGTGGCAACGCCCGGTGGCGGAGCCGTGCCCGAAGTGCGAGGCGCCCTTCACCGTCGAACGCGTGGCCCGCAACCGGACGACACGGTCCTGCGCGCGCGCGGGCTGTGACTTCCGGCGGGAGGTCGAACAGCCGGTGGCATGACCGATCCGCGCGCTGCGTTTCTGCGGTACCTCGAAGTGGAGAAGAACGCCTCGCCGCACACGCTCCGAAGCTACCGAACCGATCTCCGTCAGTTCTGTGAGTACCTCGCCTCGGATGCTGGCCGGAGCACCGCCAGCACCGGCGGAGGCGCTCCGCCAGTGAAGATCCAGACCGTCGACACGCGTCAGGTGCGCGGCTGGCTGGCCAGCCTGCACGGCCGCGGGCTCGACGCCGCGTCGATCGCCCGCAAGCTGGCCGCGGTACGGAGCTGGATGAGGTTCCTCGCGCGTCGCTGGCACCTCGAGCGCAATCCGGCGCGCGACGTCCGGGGTCCGCGGCTCGGGCGCAAGCTCGTCTCCTTCCTTCCGACCGACGAATCCCAGGCGCTCTTCGACGCGGGGGATCTCGGTGTGTGCGACCGCGCCGTGCTGGAGCTGCTCTACGCCACCGGGCTCCGCGTGTCCGAGCTGGCCGGGTTGACGCTCGCCGACGTGGATACCGAGACCAGGACCGTGAGGGTCGTCGGCAAGGGACGCAAGGAGCGCATCGTGCCGTATGGCGCCAAGGCCGCGCACGCCCTCGAGGCGCACCTCGCCGTCCGCGGTGTGACGAAGGGGCCGCTCTTCGTCGGCGCGCGGGGCCGCGCGCTCGGGGTTCGCGGGATCTACGAGCTCGTCCGACGGTGCGCGCGCGCGAGCGGAATCACGCGGCGAGTGAGTCCGCACACGCTCCGCCACACGTTCGCCACGCACCTGCTCGACCGGGGCGCCGATCTCCGCCTGATCCAGGACCTGCTCGGCCACAGCCGATTGTCGACCACCCAGCGATATACTCACGTCGGCTCGGCCCAGCTCATGAAGATCTACGACAAAGCGCACCCTCGGGCACGCCAGAGCTCGACATGATCGATCGGGATCACGACCGCTCCCGCAACGCCGGGACGACCTTCCACGCGACGACCGTGCTCTGCGTCCGCCACCGCGGCCAGGTCGCGATGGCCGGCGACGGCCAGGTGACGATCGGCAACACCGTGGTGAAGGCCGGCGCCCGCAAGGTCCGCAAGCTCTATCAGGACCGCGTGCTGGCCGGCTTCGCCGGCGCCGCCGCCGACGCGTTCACGCTCTTCGCGCGCTTCGAGGCGAAGCTCGAAGAGCATCGCGGCAACCTGGCCCGGTCGGCGGTGGAGCTGGCCAAGGACTGGCGCTCCGACCGGGTGCTGCGCCGGCTCGAGGCCTTGCTGGCCGTCGCCGACCGTGAGCACGCGTTCATCGTCTCGGGCACCGGAGACCTCATCGAGCCCGACGACGGCCTCATCGGCATCGGCTCGGGCGGTGCCTTCGCGCTGGCGGCCGCCCGTGCACTGGTCGGTCATTCCGATCTCGACGCCAAGGCGATCGTCACCGAGGCGATGCGGATCGCCGCCGGCATCTGCATCTACACCAACGACCACATCAGCGTCGAGACGCTATGAGTTCGCTCACGCCCACCCAGATCGTCGCCGAGCTCGATCGTTACATCGTCGGGCAGACGCGAGCCAAGCGCGCGGTGGCGATCGCGCTGCGCAACCGCTGGCGCCGGCAGAACCTGCCCACCGAGCTGCGCGACGAGGTGGCGCCGAAGAACATCATCATGATCGGCCCCACCGGCGTGGGCAAAACGGAGATCGCGCGCCGGCTCGCGAAGCTCGCCCAGGCACCCTTCGTCAAGGTCGAAGCCTCCAAGTACACCGAGGTCGGCTACGTCGGGCGCGACGTGGAGTCGATGATCCGCGAGCTGACCGAGCTCGGCGTCACCATGGTCAAGGCCGAGATGACCGCCGCCGTCCACGAGAAGGCCGAGCAGCAGGCCGAGGACCGTCTGCTCGACCTCCTGCTGCCCCGCCGCGGCGACGAAGCGTACGCGAGTCCGTCGCTCGAGGAAGTCGGCCCCTCGTCGCGCGAGACGACGCGCGAGAAGCTCCGCGCCCAGCTCAGGGGCGGGAAGCTCGACGACCGGATGGTGGAGCTGGAGACTCAGCAGTCGACGGTCCCCATGGTCGAGGTGCTGTCGGGGCAGGGCATGGAGGAGATGGGCATCAACCTGCGCGAGATGCTCTCGAACATCCTGCCGGCCCGGACCAAGGTTCGCCGCATGCGGGTCGGCGAGGCCCGGCGGCTCCTGGTGCAGGAGGAGGCGCAGAAGCTGATCGACCCCGAGGAGGCGGTGAGCCAGGCGATCCGCCGCGTCGAGAACTCCGGCATCGTCTTCCTCGACGAGCTCGACAAGGTGGCCGGCCGGGAGGGCGGGCACGGCCCCGAGGTGAGCCGGGAAGGCGTGCAGCGCGACCTGTTGCCCATCGTCGAGGGCTCGGCCGTCACGACGAAGTACGGGATCGTCCGGACGGATCACATCCTGTTCATCGCGGCGGGCGCCTTTCACGTGTCCAAGCCCTCGGACCTCATCCCGGAGCTGCAGGGGCGCTTTCCGATCCGTGTCGAGCTTGACCCCTTGACGCGCGAGGATTTCGTCCGCATCCTGACGGAACCTCGGAACGCGCTGAGCCGGCAATACGTCGAGCTGCTTCGCACGGAGCGCGTGACGCTGGCCTTCACGGCGGATGCGATCGACGCCATCGCCGAGATCGCCATGCGGGTGAACACGGCGACCGAGAACATCGGGGCCCGGCGCCTCTACACGGTCATGGAGAAGCTCTTGGACGAGATCTCGTTCGACGCGCCCGACCTGCCGGGCAAGGAGCTCACGATCGACGCCGGCTACGTGCACGCGCGCTTGGGCGAGCTCACCCGCGACCAGGATCTCTCGCGGTACATCCTGTGATGGCGAGCTCGTGATGGACGAGGCACTGCATCGGGCCGAGATCCTGATGGAGGCGCTTCCCTACATCCGGGAGTTCCGGGGGAAGTCGATCATCATCAAGTACGGCGGCGCCGCGATGGAACAGGCCAACCTCAAGGCGAGCTTCGCTCTCGATGTGATTCTCCTCCACCTCGTTGGCATTCATCCGATCATCGTGCACGGCGGCGGGCCCCAGATCGGCGCGCTCATGAAGCGTCTCGGCAAGGAGCCACGCTTCGTGGGCGGCATGCGGGTGACCGACGAGGAGACCGTCGAGATCGTCGAGATGGTCCTGGTCGGCAAGATCAACAAGGAGATCGTCGGCCTCATCAATCTTCACGGCGGGCGGGCGGTCGGCCTCTCCGGCAAGGATGCCAACCTGCTGCGCGCGCGCCGCCGGCCGCACCGGATGCCGAGCGGCGAGGAGATCGACATCGGCCTGGTGGGCGAGGTCGAGATCGTCAACCCCGAGCCGATCCGCCTGCTCGAGGAGAACGGCTTCGTTCCCGTCATCGCGCCGGTCGGTGTCGGCCGCGACGGCGAGACGTACAACATCAACGCCGACCTCGTGGCCGGGCAGGTGGCGGCCGCGCTGGGGGCCGAGAAGCTGATCCACCTGACGGACGTGCAGGGCATCAAGG
>QHTB01000070.1 GCA_003220615.1 Candidatus Rokuibacteriota bacterium | reverse complement strand
CTCCATCGGGAACATCATCCCGATCTTGAGCAGCCGAACACCATGGCGGCGCAGCGCCTCGTCGTCGAGCCCCAGCTCGAGCAGCGCTTCGCGCAGGTCGTAGTACGTCTTGCCGGCGGCGGCGATGCCGAGCCACGCGCCGGGCGTCGGGATCGTGATGCGGTTCAGCCGGTTGGCGGCAGCGAACGCCTTGGCCGCCTCCAGCCGCCCGTAGTGGATCTGGCGCTCCGTCTCGAGCCCGAAGGGCGGCATCAGCATCGGCTGCTGCATCGCCTGCCACGGGCGGCCCTCGAAGACGAAATCGGGCGACACGAGCGTCAACCGGTCCGGCGAGACCACGGCGGTGCCGATCTCGTCGGCGACGTTCGTCACGATCTTGAACGCGACCCACAGTCCCGAGTAGCGCGAGAGCTCGAACCCGAGACGGCCGAGATCGAGGATCTCCTGGATGTTGCCGGGGAAGAGCGTGGGCATCAGCGCGTCGTAGAACGCGACCTCCGAGTGGGTGGGCAAGGTCGACGACTTGGACAGCGGATCGTCGCCGCCGAGGGCGAGGACCCCGCCGTGGCGGCCGACGCCGGCGAAGTTACCGTGCTTGAAGATGTCGCCGGTGCGGTCGACGCCGGGCCCCTTGCCGTACCACATGCCGAGGACGCCGTCGTACCTGGCGCGCGGGAAGAGGTTGGCGAGCTGGCTGCCATAAATCGCGGTGGCGCCCAGGTCCTCGTTGACCCCGGAGATGAAGACGACGTGGTGATCGCGCAGGAGGTCGGGGTTGCGCTCGAGGGTGAGGTCGAGCCCACCCAGGGGGGAGCCGCGATAACCCGAGATCAGCGTCGCGGTGTTGAGGCCGCGGCGAGCGTCGGCCCTGTGCTGTTCCAGCGGCAGCCGGACCAGCGCCTGGATGCCGGACAAGAAGATGGTCCCGTGTTCCTGCCGATATTTGGCGTCGAGACTGAAACCGGGCGGGGCGGCGATCGTCACTGCCCGTATGATACGGGCGCGTTCGCGCGCGCGCAAATCACGTCCAGGGAGGTCGCATGAGTCTCGCCGTCACCCTGATGATCGAAGGCCAGGAAGATCTCACGTGGAAGCGCTGGCAGCGGCTGGCCGAGGCCGCCGAATCGGGTGGCTTCGCCGGACTCTTCCGCTCCGATCACCTCACCGGCCTCTTCGGCGATCCCAAGCGCGCGTCGCTGGAGCCGTGGGCATCGCTCACGTGGCTGGCCACGGCCACACGGACCATCCGCTTCGGTCCGCTCGTCTCGCCGCTGACCTTTCATCACCCGGCGCTGCTCGCCAAGCGCGCGGCTGCCATCGACCTGCTCTCCGGCGGACGCTTCGATCTCGGAATCGGCGCCGGCTGGCACGAGGGTGAGCACCGCATGTTCGGGATCCCGTTTCCGTCCGTGAAGGAGCGCCTCGATCGCCTCGACTGCGGGGCACGCGCCATCCGAATGCTGTGGCGCGGCCAGCCGATCACGCTGGACCAGCCGTATTACCCGCTCGTCGCAGCCGAGAGTCATCCGCGACCCACGCGCGGCACGCTGCCGCTCATCATCGGCGGCCGGGGCGAGCGGCGGACCCTGCGTATCGTCGCCGAGCACGCCGACGAGTGGAACACGACGCGCGTGACCTTCGCTGAATACCAGCAGAAGACGCGCGTGCTGGAGGCGCACTGCCGCGCGATCGGCCGCGAGTCCACGGAGATCCGCCGCTCGCTCATGATCCCCATCGTCATCGGCCGCTCATCCGACAAGGTGCGCCGGCGCCTCGACCGGGTGCGCGCCGTATTCCCGCGTGTGCCCGGCGACGAAGCCGGTTGGCGCGAAGCCGGCTTTCTTTACGGCAGCCCCGACGAGATCCGACGCGACCTGGAACGCTGGCGCGAGCTCGGCATCACCCGCGTCATGCTGCAAATGCTCGATCTCGACGACCTGGAGGCTATCGGACTGATCGCGAGCGAGATCGTCCTCGTGATGCGGTAGCAGAGCGACCAGAGCGGGCCGTGCTCAGGCGAGCAGGCTGATTACGCGGCGGTCGACCTGGGACGTCGTCGACATCATCTTCGCATTCGCGGCGAACGTGACCTGGGCCATCATCATGCCGACCATCTCCCCCACCAGGTCCACGCCCTCGACGTCGCCAGCGACGACGCTCGGGTCCACCCCTCCACCCGGGAGCGCCGTGCTCACGACGTGGGAGGGCCGGAAGCCTTCCGTGCTGGCATTGGCGACGTTGTTGGCGGCCACGCCGAGGCGGACCGTGGCATCGCGCATCCCGCTCACGGCGGGATAGGTGGTCGAGGTTCAGCGTCCGGAGACGCAGGACACCATCACGACGGTAATCGGCAGCCTAGACGCGCTTCCAGAGCCCCCGTCCCGACTCTCGGGCGTCGTGCTGGAGCTTCAGAAACAGGCTCTGATAGCGCACGTTCGGCGGGACCGTCATCACCTGGGCGTAGCCCAAGCGCACCAGCTCGGCGTTGATCATCGTTTCACCGATCCAGACATACGCGAGCAACCGACCGTAGCGATCGCGCGATTGAACGTCGAGCTCGAGACGCACGTGCTTGTTCTCGACGAGCTCACGGTTGACTTCGGCCGCCTCTCGCCCGCCCGGCTCCTCGCCCTTTCGCGGATGATGAACTTCGGGTGTGTTGACACCGATGTAGCGCACCTTCTCGACACGGTCCGAGAGCCGTACGTGGATCGTGTCGCCGTCGACGATGCGGACGACCGTACCTTCGAGCGTCGCCGGCTGGGCGCCCGCAATGCCAGTGACCCAGGCGAGAAGAACGATGAGCGGAAGGAGCCGGGCGCCGCGCGACAGTGCGCGCATTCAGCCACGCTGTCACCTCGCTCACCCTGGTGTCAACATTTGGATACCATGCCGAAGAAACAGGCGTCTTTTGCCGTCGGGCCCGCGGCCAACGCGACCCGCCGGTGCGCCGCCTCGAGCAACCCGGTCAGCGCCTCGGCCGTCCGGCTGGCCGAAGCCCTGGCGCCGGCCGGGCTAAAGAGGTGGGAAGGCATGGGAGCCGGAACGCGTGGCCCGGCTCCCCTGAAACGCGAGTGGTCGGTTACACGCCTAGACCGCCGGTCAATCCACCAAGCCCCCCACCCAGCACACCGAGGAGCTGGTTGAGCACGCCGGCGAGGTTGACGACACTGTTGAGCAGGCCGAGGGCCTGGCACACGAGGCTGCCGAGCACACCGCCCGAGTTGCCCGAGATGTCGAGCGTGATCGGACTTGTGGTGATGGTAAGCCCCAGCGCGTTGAGCGTTGTCGTGCCGAGATCGAGATGCAGGACGCCGCAGGTCTGTTGAGCCTGGACGAGAATGAGGCCGCGAGGTGCCCGCCGCCCCAGGCCGCCTACCGGCCTGATCATCGACGATGACGGAGCCAGGCCGGCGGACGTGGCCTGGCTGACTATCACGGGTATCTCCTTGGGACCGTTCAGGAGGGTGCCGACAGGTTGCCCAGGCACCGTCACCGCACCGGTGACCAAGCCCACCGCAAAAATGTTACCGCCCCTCGCGATAAAGCGCTGGACCGTTAGCGTGCCGCTGAATGTCCCTCCAGCGGAGGTCGTGCCAACTATCGGGACAACCAGCCCGGCCGCCGCGCCTTGGCGCGATCCGCGGTCCTGGCCCTCCGATCCGCCGTCCCGCTCCTGCGATCCGCGGTCTCGCCCCTGCCCCTCCGCGGCGGCCTGACTCCCTGCAACGACGATCGCGACGACCAGAACGAACGACCGTACGAGAATTTGATGTCTCATGGTGTGCGTTTCCTTTCGATCGTGATCTTGGACAGCTGTTTGAGCAGGCAATAGGCATGCCCATGACTAATAGTTCCCTTCATCAGGGGTGATCGCCAATCCGCGTGCTGCGCAGCACGCGGCGGTAGAGCACAAGGGTTATCCGACGCCGCAGGGTGAGCGCGGCGACTCCTCAAGCAACTCCAGGGCCGAAGCCGTGGCGCCACCCGTCTCGATGAGGTCCACGCACCCCGAGTCGCGGTGGCGTGACCCTTGCGTTGCCCGTTCTTGCCGTAGAGATCAACACGCTCGTTGCGAAGGCGTGCGAGCCAAGAAACCAGGAGGCCGGGGGGGACCTCGAGCGGGTTATTCCCACAACCCGACATCGTGTGTTTTTTGATCGTAGAATGGCCAGAATCAAAAAACGCGCACGCGCAATTCTCGCCACCATTTTTCGCAACCACGCTCACCATGCCGGCATGGGAGCGTGGCGCGCGCTCCGCGAGCTCTCCGTGTCCTTTGCCGGCGCCGACGTGCGTGTCCTCTGCTACCACTCCGTCCGGAGCCGGACGCGCTTCGCCGTCCAGATGGACACGCTCGCCGAGCAGGGCTACACGGTCATTTCCCTGCCCGAGCTCACGGGCTGGTTGAGTGGTGCGGTGCCCTGCCCCGCGTCGGCCGTGCTCCTGACGTTCGACGGTGGGTACGGCGACCAGCTCGAGAATGCCGCCCCGGTGCTCGACGGGCTGAAATTCCCCGCGACGTTCTTTCCGACCTCCGGGGATCTGGACGATCCGGGCAACCCGATCAGCCGGCGTGATCTCACGGCGCTCGTGGCGGCCGGCCACACGATCGGCTGCCACACTCACACGCATCCCGACTTGACGACGCTCTCGCCCGAGGCGCTCGAGTGCGAGGTGATCGGCTCCAAAGCCGCGCTCGAGGACGCGCTCGGCCGAGCGATCGACGCGTTCTGCTACCCGTACGGCGTGCGGAACCCCGCGGTGGTGAGCGCGGTGCGGCGTGCCGGCTTCTCGGTCGCCTTCACCATCGACCTCGGCGGCGTGGACCGACGGGACGATCCGTACCAGCTCAATCGCATCGCGGTGCTCGGTGAGCCGAGCCCCGCCGAGTTCTCGAGCTACCTCGCGGGGACGCGACTCGTCTCGGGAGCGCTCCTGGGATGGTGGAAGATCCGCGAGCGGCGAATCGGGTGAGCCGCCCGGTCAGCGTGAATCCGTCGATCAGCGCCCCCGGAGCCGGCGCAAGGCCCGCTGAGCCGCCCGGGCATCCTTCGAGAGCCGTCGGGGATTGCCACGCTTCGGCTGGTCGACGTCTTCATCGTCCTCGTCCGCCTCGCCGTCCTCGGCGGCGCCGCCTCCGCTGAGCGCGCCGACGAAGTCGGCGGCGCTGATCGCGGCGCACCGCGCGCGCCGCGCCGCATCGGCCACGGTGCGATCGTCGCTGACCACGGCGTCGCCGTCGCCCGACTGTCGCGCGAGCCGCATCAGAACGTCGTCGGCCTTCTCGGGCGGCCGCGAGAAGATGACCTCGACCTGGCCAGGACTCTCCGCCGGCCCCACACCAGGAGCGCCGTCGAACACCACGGTGAAGTGGTCGGAATGGCGGCGGGCCGCGCCGGCCACGAGCCTCAGCAAGGCGGCTCGCCCCGCGTGAAGCCCTCCGCCCTCTTCGGCCGCCCGGAGGTCCGCGTCGCGGCGGATGACGTTGTAGCCGTCGATCAGCCAGCGCACGCCAGCGCCGTCAGGCGATGTAGAGGCTCACGCACCGGCCTCGAGCTCGCGGCGAACCAGGCGCGCGCCGGCGCCGAGGGCGAGCAGCTTTCGGCGAGCGACCTCGCGCGGCAACGGCACCATGCCGCAATTTGTACACGGAAAGAGCCGGTCGGGAGAGACGTACTTCATGGCCGCCCGGATGGTCTCGGCGACGTCGTCCGGCTTCTCGACGTCGTGAGTGGCCACGTCGATGCACCCCACGAGCACGTCCTTGCCCCGGAGCAGGCCGAGCAGCTCGAGCGGGACGCGAGAGTTCCGGCATTCGAGTGAGATCTGGTGGATCCGGCTCCGGGCGAGCAGCGGGAACGTTTGCTCGTACTGCCGCCACTCGTTCCCGAGGGTCCGCTTCCAGTCGATGTTGGCCTTGATGCCGTAGCCGTAACAGATGTGGACCGCGGTCGTGCAGGAGAGGCCGTCGACGGCGCGGTGGAGCGCCTCGATCCCCCAGGCGGCCACGTCAGCCATGTACACGTTGAACGCCGGCTCGTCGAGCTGGACGACGTCGAGCCCCGCCATCTCGAGATCACGGATCTCTTCGTTGAGCACGCGGGCGAATTCCATGGCGAGCGCGCGACGATCGCGGAAGTACTCGTCGGCCAGCGTATCGACGATCGTCATGGGACCCGGCAGGGTGAACTTGAGGCGACGATCGGTGTGAGCGCGGGCCCAGCGCACCTCGTCGAGGTGGACGGGCTCGCGCCGGCGGAGCGGCCCGGTCACCGTCGGCACCTCGGCCTTGTAGCGATCGGCCCGGATACCGATGGTCACCCGCTTGGTGAAGTCGATGCCGTCGATCCGGGTGAGGAACCCGTGGACGAAGTGCTGACGCGACTGCTCGCCGTCGGTGACGATGTCGATGCCGGCCGCTTCCTGGAGCATGAGGGCGACCAGGACCGCATCGCGCTGGCCCTGGGCCAGCGTTTCGGGCGGCAGCCGCCACGGCGCCCACAGGGTCTCGGGCGCGGCCAGCCACGCGGGCTTGGGAAGGCTCCCGGTGATCGTGGTGTCGAGCACGGGCCGGGATACTACCACTCCCGGTCAGCGCCGGCGGAGGCGCACCTCGTAGAGTCGCGGCCACAGCTTGCCGGTGAGGAACAGGCGATCGGCCGACGCATCGTAGGCGATGCCGTTGGCCACGTCCTCGGTGCCGTGCCGCTCGTGGGGCGCCAGGAGCCCGGTCAGATCCACGCGGCCGACCACGCGCCCCGAGACGGGATCGATCCGCACGATCCAGTCGGTGGGCCAGACGTTCGCATAGACCTCGCCGCGGACGAATTCGAGCTCGTTGAGCGATTCGACCGGACGGCCGGCGTCGGTGACGTCGAGCACGCGGCGGACTGCGAACGTCACCGGATCGAGGAAACGCAGCCGCGGGGTGCCGTCGCTCATGATGAGCGAGGCGCCGTCGTGGGTGAGGCCCCAGCCCTCGCCGGTGTAGGCGAACTCGCGGGTCAGACGGAGCCCGAGGTCGTAGACGAAGCCCTTCTGCGATTGCCACGTGAGCTGAACGACCCGGCCCTGGAAGATCGTGAGGCCCTCGGCGAAGTACTGGCGAGGCACGCTCCGACGAGACAGGACGCGGCCGGTGTCGAGGTCGACCCTCCGCACGCTCGACCGGCCGTGGAGCCCGGTGCTCTCGTAGAGCGCACCGTCGTGGAAGACGAGGCCCTGCGTGAACGCGTCGGGGTCGTGTGGCCGATTGCCGACGATCTCGACGCCGTACGTCGGAACATCGGGTTGGGCGAGGGCAACGGACGTGGACGCCCGGCCGCCCGCCGCGAGCGCCGCGAGGAGCGCGGCAGCGAGAGCGACGCGCGTCAGCGGCCCCGCAGCGTGCGAACGGCGAAGCGCAGCGCCGCCTGGCCGTGGCGGGCGTAGTGCATGGGCCAGCGGGTCTCCGGATAACGCACCTCGAGCCACGTCCGCGACGGTACCACTCGCCGCCAGGCCGTGCCGAGCGCCGTCCCACTGCCATCCGTCAGCAGCAGCGGCAGCAGATATTCGAGATGGCTCAGGGGCTCGAGCCTCGCGAGATGACGCCTGACGAGACGGCGAGCGAGGGCGTGACGCGGCGAGCGGCGCCCCAGTCGCCGGCGAACGTCGGCGGGCACACGGACGGCGAACAGGTCGTCGAGCAGGTCGAGCGTCACGCCGAGCGCCGCGCCGTAGCCGAGGCTTCGCGCGCCGCTGATCGACGCGTCCCAGTCGGCAGGATCGTTCATCGCCGAGGCGATCAACGCAACGTCGCAGAACCACAACAGTCCCTCGAAGGCGTGCTGGATGGCCAGGTGGAGGACGACGTGCACGAGGAGATCCGGCGGCGCCAGCGAGAGTACCGGTCTTCCCGCGAACGTGGCCGGCTCGGCACGCTGCCACGCCGTCTCGAGCCAGACATTGCCGCGCCCGTCGAGCCAGTCACGCATGAGCGCCCAGTGGAGGTCGAGCGACGGCTGGCGAAGGTCGTGCGGATGGTGCGTCAGGACGGTCTTCGTATCGAACCGGAGGTCGAAGTCGAGCGTGTGAGCGTCGTCGAAGCGCTGGAGGCCGACGTCCGCGGCCAGCGCCAGCGCCTTCTCCACGTCACCGGGACGAAGGAGGAGATCGACGTCGTGCATCGGTCGATCGTCGGGGCGCTGATAGTAGCGCTCGGCCAGGACACCGCCCTTGAGGACGATCACCGGGATCCCGCGCGCGTGGAGCGCATCCAGGTACGGGCCGGCCAGCGTGGTGAGCTGGGCCTGACGACGGACCGTGTAGTAGCGCTCCTGCCGCAACGTCGCGGCCCAGGGCTCGGCACCGGGGCGGTCGGCGAGAACCGTTCCGAGGAGTGGGGTGAGCTGGTGGCGCGCGGCCGCCGCGATCAGCGAGGTGAGATCGGCCGGCGGCTGCCAGCGCTCGCCCTGGCCGGCGGCATACGCACCGACCAGGGCAATGAGCGCCGCAGCGTCAGGGAAGTCGGGCTGGCGCGATACCGATGATGAAGGCGTTGTTGCCGCCGAGATCCGCGGGGATCGCGGAACCGGTCAGGACCAGGCCCAGGACGGCGTCCGGCTGCCAGGCGATGTCGAGGGCGAGGTTCCCGCCCGACGCCGCGAAGGGCATCGTGACGGTCAGCGCCGGATTGTCCACGTTCACCGCCGTGATGTCGTTGCTCTGGGTGTTCAGGACGATCGCCGAGTGCTTGCTCGAGACCGTCCCCGGATCGATGGCCACGCCGTTCGGAAACTCGTTCGTGGTGACCGCCACCGGCGGCTGGGAGAGATTGCTCAGATTGATGCGCGTCAGCGAGCCGAGGTACGGCTGACCGTCGGGCGGGTTCTGGTTCGGATCGCCCAGCGCGTTACTGACGAAGGCGAGGTGACGGACGGGGTCGATGGCGAGGCCCGACGTGAAGTACGCCGTGCCCGCCGAGAACCACGCGGTCACCCGATTGGTCGTGAGGTCGACGACCATTGCACCACCTTCGTTCGTTCCGTACGGATCGCCCTGGTCGATCACGACCGCGAGATTGAGGCCGGGATCGATCGCCACCAGCGCCGGGGCGAAGAATAGCAAACCGTCGGGGTCGAACGCCGAATACAGCGGAATTCTGGCGATCTCGGTGAGCGAGGACAAACGGACCACCGAGAGGCTGGGCAAGATTCCGGGAAAGCCGAGCGGCATCGTGGGCTCACCGGGCGGCAACCCCTGGTTCACGACGACCACGCGATCGTGGGCGACGTCGAGGGCGACCCCGTACGGACTCGAGCCGAAGCCGAGCGAGAGCGTCTTCACGCACGGGCACGGCGCGTGAGTGACGGGATCGACGCCACTCACCCTCACGATGGCCACCGCGTCGTCGCGCTGGAGCGCGACGGCCAGGATACCGGCCGACGCATCACCGTCGATATCGCCGGTCGCGCCGATGCGAGGGTCGGCCAGCACGATCCGACCCTCGCCGACGACGGCGAGAGCGAGAAGATCTTGAGGACGTTGCACGGCCCCACCAGCACCGAGGCCGAGTGACCCTTCGAGTTGCTCACGACGGCCCGACAGGTCTGCGGGTCGATCGCGATGCCCCGCGGCCGCTTCCCGACGTCGGTCCGACTGCTCACCTCGCCCGACGACAGCGAGAGGCCGAACACGTCGTCCTTCTCGCTGGTGACGAGCGCCCAGTCGCGTCCGGGGTTCACGGCGATCGCCTGGGGCCGCTTGCCGACGTCCACCGAGCGGATACCGTCGACGGTCCCCGTGGCGGAGAGCTTGACGATGTGCACGGCGTTGCGGTTCTCGTCGGCCACGACGAACTGATTGACGCCGACGCCATAGTCGAACGCGATGCCCACCGGCCGCGCGCGCGGGCCCCGGCGACGGTAGTCGTCCGTGTGCCCGCGTCCGCCGCCCGGCAAGGTCACCGGCGGCAGGAAGACCGGGCTCTCCGGATACCGGATGTCGACGAGATACACCATGCCGTCAGACTCGTCGGTCACCGCCACCACGCCCGTGAGCGGGTTGATGGCCACATCTCTCGGAATGCGGCCGACCGTGAGATCGGAGATCGGCGTCAAGTTGACGGCATTGAGGATCGTGAGGCTGCGACTGCCTCGGTTGGCAACGACGACGATGTTGCCGCCGACGGCGATACCCGACGGATGATGGCCGACCGCAATCTTGCGGATCAGCGTGCCCAGCGCCGGATCGATGACGGCCACGGCGTTTTCCTGGGCCAGCGTCACGAACGCGATGCCGCTCGCGTGGATCGCCACGTCCACCGGCCCACGCCCGACCAGGATCGTCCTGACCGTGGTCGCGCTCAGCAGATCGATGACCGAAACCGTGCGGTCGTTGCGATTGGCAACGACGGCGAGACCGTGTCCCGAATCGATGGCCACGCCGAACGGATGGCGGCCCACGCGCGGCGTCCCGATCACGGACAGCGTCGCGAGTGCCGGCGTCTTACCGCTGGAATTCTTCCCGTCGCGGTCGTCCCGATCGTAGCGGTCGTCACGGTCGTCGCGGTCGTCCCGGGAGTCGCGAGAGTCCCGGGAGTCGTCGTTCCGGTAATCGTGCGAATGGGCGAAGGCGGTGGAGGAGCCGAGGGAGAGGAGAGCGGCCAGGGCGGGTATGAGAACCAGAGCGCCGCCCCGCCGGTCACGCCATCGTTCAATCAGAGCCCGCTTAATGATCTTCAGTCGTCCCCTCCAGAGTTCAAATCTCGAGTCCAGCCTTCGCTGAACCCCGTGGCGCTCCACGGCAACGGCGCGGCCAATGATTGCGGCGGCCGTCACCGGCTGGTCGTTCGCGGGAGCGTTGTCGCCCCTGAACACGAACGCCCGCGCTCCGTCCTCGCCACGGTCGAACCTCACCAGGCGATGCATCACGAAGGCGCCCTGGGCCCGGAACTTCACGATGTCGCCGGGCTTCAGGCTCTCGGGGGCAGCGGGCGCGACCAGCACGCGGTCGCCGTCGTCGATCGTCGGCGCCATGCTGAGACCGCGCGGGCGCCACCAGTACGGAATGCCCCGAGCCAGAGTCTCCTTACGGAACTCCTCGAAAATCACATCGCGGCGTCGGAGAGTCAATAAGGCGAACGTCTCAGCGTTTTATCTTTCAGCTACTTGGAGGCCGCGAAGGACCGAAGAAAAGCTCGGGGCGAACGGGAAGTCGTAGCAGGGGACCTCGGTGACGATCCGCGCGATCGTGTCGAGCAGTTTCGACGTGGCCGCCGGCTCCCAGTACGGGTGGAGACACCGCGCCAGGAGCTTCGAAGCCGCCCGCGCAGGCTGGAGGCGAGTCGGCTTCGTGGCGCGTCCGTGACTGATCAGACAGACGCCGCGGATGGGCGCGGACCTATCGGCGTTGAGCCGCGCGCTTCCGGCCCACGGCGTTCCGAACACGTGCCAGTGACCGTGCACGTGTCGCACCGCGACGCGATCGTCGTTGAGCACAGTGACGTCCGAACGGGCCTTGAAGAGCCGGGCCAGCGTGCTCTTCCCCGCGCGATGAGGGCCGGCGAACACCCAGCCCTCGCCGTCGAGGACGACGGCGGTCGCGTGCACGATCGCCCCGTCGCGGTGGCCGAGAAGCGAGGTGAACAGCAGCATCTCCCAGGGATACGCGATCGGAAACGGCCGGCCGGCGCCCGACCGGAGGCGCGCCGGGAGAAAGACGGTTCCCTTGCGCCACTCGCGGTCGACGGCGAGGGCATGATAGGGACGATTCGCGCGGAGGCCGACGAACGACCAGCCGTCCGCCGTCGCCACGATACGCCAACCCAGGCCGGAGTCGAAGGCGACGACACCACCGGCAGGAACTCCACGGTCGAGCGGCGCAAGGGAGAGATCGAGGGTGGGGTCACCGCCGGCGTGCAGGAAGGGCCGGTAGAGGCGGCCCACGATCCAGTCGGCGGATCGATCGTCGCCCGCGATGGCGACCGTCGACTCGCCGACGGTGAGACCGGCGTTCGGAATCAGGTGTTCGAGCGGTTCTTGCAGCCGCTCGGGCAGACGAAGTTACCGATGGTGTTCTTGGTGTTGATGCTGCTGGTCGTCGACTTCTTGCAGGTCTGGAGCGCGACCTCGCTCTCGACGATGTCCACTCGCTCGATCCTGGGCGGCACGTACGGCCGGCGCGGGGCGCCTCCGCTCTTATCCATGGGCCTGCGCTCCTTTCATCCGAATCGTGCGGATCAGCTCGCCGGCCCCGAACGCCTCGGCGCGGCCGTGATTGACGTCGCAGATGTAGTCCACCGGCTCCTCGAGATCGCCGTGCTCGAGCAGCGACCACCCGGGACACGAGGTGCAGTTCCCGGAGATGGCGCAGGAGTCGCACCGGGTCGTGCGCGTCTTCTTGAGATACACGACGCGCTCCAGGAACGAGTCCCATCCCTCGCGGAACGAGCCCTCGCGGAGGTCGTGGCCGATCGAGGGCACCATCATGCACGAGGTCAGGCGGCCGTAGGGGTCGATGTGGTAGCTGTTCAGGCCGGCGCCGCACTCGAACACGTACTGACCGCGGCCGGTATCGACTCCCTGCCGCGTCTTGTCCACCATGTCCTGATACGTCTCGCGGAGATCGTCGGTCTCGGCGTCGAGCGCCCGGTCGAGTGCCACGACCTTGGCGGCCGGCACCCGCACCCTGGCCGGGGCCATGCCCTCGCGTCCCTCGATCTTCCGGAAGTTGATGTTCGGGTCGTAGCGGAAGCGCTGACCGAACTCACGCTTGACCCACGCCGCGATGTCCAGGAACTCGTCGTAATTCGCGGTCGTCACCACGCTCTTGAGCCGGATCTTGATGCGGCGCTCGCGGAGGAGCTCGATCCCCCGCAAGCAGCGCTCGAGGGCAGGCACCTCGGTGACGGCGGCATACGTCCCCGGCGTGATGCCATAGAGCGAGACCTCGACGAGGCTCGGCGGATACTCGGCGAGCAGGTCGGCCGCCCGCTCGGTGATCATCGTGCCGTTCGTGTAGAGCGTAAGGAGCAACCCCCGCCGCTTGAGCCGGCGATAGATGTCGAGGAAGTCGGGGCGGATGAAGATCTCGCCACCGGTCAGGAGCAGCCAGAGCCCGCCCGCATCCACGATCTCGCCGGCGATGCGGTCGATCTCGTCGGCGCTGAGCTCGTGCTGGCGAGCCCGCCGGTCGCCGGCCGGGAGATTGACCCAGCAGTGCGTGCACGTCAGATTGCAGCGATACGTCAGCTCCCAGCTGCCTTCGAGGGGCACGTGCGCCATGCCGTCGCCGCGCTTGATGCGCTCGACGAGCGCGCTGTAACCGATCGCCGGAACGGCCGCGGCGGTGGCCGTCATCGGGCGGGTGCGGCCAGGGCGCCGATCGCGGTCAGGTGCTCGACGAACGTTTCGAGATCCACCGTCGCCTCCTGGTCGGTGACCTGGTACTCGCCGACGATGACATCACGAATCTCGCGAAGGGTGCGGCGACCGTCGAGGAGCTCCCAGATCCGCGCGCCCACTTCGTTCAGCGTGTAGATGGATTCGAGATCGCCGAGATTCTTTCGGATGGGCAGGACGATGACCTCGTCGGCAATCCGGCGGGAGACGAAGTCGGGATCCCGCGCATAGGTGGCGTCCAGCCCCGTGACGTCGCCCATCTGAGCGAGTTGTCCCTCAAAAATGGAGACGCTGTCAAGTGGCTGACACTCACGGAAATTTTCCTGGGGCAATTCAGGGAAAATCTTTTCCGGTTGTCTTTTGAGCGCGCCCCTCGCAGGTTGGACGGGTGGTGCATTCGACTCAGGGCAACCTACGACGCTCGACACTCGGCCAATCGTGGCGGGCTCCATTCCGCCTGGGAGTCATCATGACGTTCGCACCAGCGTATTCACCCGACCTCACCGGTATCGTGGTGCTCATTGTCGACGACAACGCGGATTCCCTCGACGTCTTGAGCCTCGCGCTCGAGCGGTTCGGCGCGACCGTTCAGACCGCGGCGAACGCGCGTGACGCTCTCGCCAAAGCCCTCGCGATGCGTCCGCACGTCATCGTCAGCGACCTCTCGATGCCGGACGAGGACGGCCTCTGGTTGGTCGATCAGTTGAAGCACCGTCAGCACGGCGGCGGCATTCCGACGGTCGCCCTCACGGCTCATCGGAGCCGGTACAACGTGTTCCAGACCGCCGACGTGGGGTTCGACGCGTTCCTGACCAAGCCGGTCGATCCCTTCTATCTCGGCGAGAGCATCGCCAAGCTCGTGGGGCGCTGATCCGCCGGACTCACCGGGAGCCGCCGCCCTCCAGCGCTCGTTTGGACGATGAAGTCACGCAGGAGTCGTGGGAGCGCGTCGGCCCGCGATCACGCTCTTTCTTTGCGTCGTGGTCGTGTCAGCATGACGCCCCCGCCGGCACCTGGTTGCCAGCCGTTCGATTCGACACTCCGTCGTGGTCGTCGCCATCAGCCGGTAACGCATGGGGCTCCGGAAACTTACGGAGCAGACTCGTCGCCCGCTTCGTTGGCTCATTTCTTGCGAAAACCCACGCGGCCGACTCCGATGAGCGCTGCGATCGGTGCCGCGTTTTTCGATCGTCCGCAACCACAATCCGACGGCGTAGTGACCGATCTGCGCCGCGAGATCTTGCTCACACGTGTGGCGATCGCGATCACGCTGCTCGCCAGCGCTGGCGTCGTCGCCGTCACTCTCCGGCCCACTCTGGAGCTCTCGAGTCTCGGCGTCGGGGCCGCCGTCCGTCGCGTGCTCTTTCTCGTGATCGTCCTGTTCCTGCTGTACGGCGGCGCCATCTACCAGTTGCCCGTCTGGGCTACCTTCGGCGCTTGCTCATCCATCGTCGCGCCAGTACCGAGGAGCTTCAGGGCATCTACCGCACCGACGCGGCCGCAACCGTGGCGATTCTCGTCCCCGCCTACAAGGAGGAGCCGGAGGTCGTCGCCAAGACGCTGCTCTCCGCGTGCCTCCAGGAATATCCGAGCCGACGGGTCGTCCTGCTGATCGATGACCCTCCGGAGCCCACGGCCCGCGAGGACATCGAGCGCCTCACCGCGGTCCGCGAGTTGCCCGGCACGATTCGGACGCTGCTTCGCGAGCCGCGCGATCGATGTGAACGCGCGTTCGCCGCGTTTCGCACGCGTCTCGACCGTGGGGGCCTGGATTCACGTCACGAGTTCCGCGAGCTGTCGGCCCTCTATCGTGAGGTCGGCCGCTGGTTCGAACGGCAGGCGCGCCGGCACGCGCTCGTCGACCATGTCGACGAGCTCTTCGTGGAGCTCACCTTCGACCGACCAAGCCGGCGGTGCTTCGAAGAAGCGGAGCGTCTGGCGGCGTGCGCTGCCGTCGGGCCTCTTCCTCCCGCGGACGACATCACGATCGCCTACCGACGACTGGCCACTCGATTTCGGACGGACATCGCCGCGTTCGAGCGCAAGCGATACATCAATCTCTCCCACGAGCCCAACAAGGCGATGAACCTGAACAGCTACCTCGGGCTCATGGGCCGCCGCGTCCGCGAGATCATGGCGGCCGACGGGCGGCGGTTTCTCGTGGACACCGAGCGCGTCGAGCAGGCGAGCGATGTGCCCGATGCCGATTACGTCATGATGGTCGATGCGGACAGCGTCCTCGATCCAGAGTATGCCCTCCGGCTCATTCACGTGATGGGCGAACCCGGCAACGAGAGGCTCGCGGTGATCCAGACGCCGTACAGTGCCTTCCCGGGAGCGCCCGGCCTCCTGGAGCGGGTGGCCGGCGCCACCACCGACGTGCAGTACATCATCCACCAGGGGTTCACGCACTATGGCGCCACCTACTGGGTCGGGGCGAATGCGATCGTGCGGAAACGGGCGCTCGACGACATCGCGACACAGGCGATCGAGCGCGGATTCCGTGTCCGAAAGTTCATCCAGGATCGCACCCTCATCGAGGACACCGAATCCACCATCGAGCTGGTCGCTCGTGGCTGGGGACTCTACAACTACCCGGCGCGCCTCGCCTTCAGTGCCACGCCGCCCGACTTCGGTGCGCTCCTCATTCAGCGACGGCGCTGGGCGAATGGC
>QHTB01000209.1:1332-6691 GCA_003220615.1 Candidatus Rokuibacteriota bacterium | reverse complement strand
CGCCGACTGCCACACGCCCGAGCGCGGCGCCAACAAGTTCCTGGGCGGCCGGATGCTCGTCGACGTGACCGAGGGACTCACGCGCCACTTCCCGACGTGGCGCACCAGTCAGGGCGCCGCCTGGGACATGCGCCGGCGCTTCCAGTGGTGCATGACGCCGCTCGGCGCCAACATGCTGGCCGCCGACGCCATCGAGTACGCCGAGCTCGAGCTGTACCTGACGTCGTTCGACAACGGCAAGCCGATGAGCGTGCCGGGGATTCGGCACTGAAGTTGGCGTCACGGCCATTTTTTGAAATGGGCACGGGCACCCGGCGCCACGACATCGGTATTTTTGAAGAGGGTGCGGGCACCCGGGCTTCGCCACGCCCGCACCCCGCCGGAATAAGCCGCCGTGGTTCTTCACGCGCGCGATCAGAGTCGCGACTCTACGTGACGCTGTCCCGGCGGCCATAACCATGCAGGTCACGCGGCGCGACCTGCTCAAGCTCCTGGTCGTCGCCGGAAGCGCGGGGATCTCGCCGCGCCAGCTCGCGGCCGACGACGGCGGCCGGCACTTGCTGGAGTTCGAGCCGCTCGGCAACGTCACGCTGCTCCACATGACCGATCCTCACGCCACGCTGCTGCCCGTCTTCTACCGCGAGCCCGACACGCTGATCGGCATCGGCGCCGAGAAGAACCAGCCGCCGTTCGTCACCGGCCAGGCCGCGCTGCGCGCCTGGCGCCTGGCGCCGGGCACCCCCGAGGCGTACGCGTACACCTACCTCGACTTCGCCGAGCTCGCCGCGCGCTACGGCCGGCTCGGCGGCTACGCCCATCTCGCGACGCTGGTACGGCGCATCCGCGAGGAGCGGCCGGGACGGACGCTCCTGCTCGACGGCGGCGACACGCTCCAGGGCTCGGCGACCGCGCTGTGGAGCCGTGGCGAGGACATGGTCCGAGCCATGAACCTGCTCGGCGTCGAGGTGGCGACCGCCCACTGGGAGTTCATGTACGGCATCGAGCGTGTGCGCGAGCTGTTCGGCGACGCCGAGCGGCGCGGGCTCTTCGCGGGTGACTTCGTCGCCCAGAACGTCTCGGAGGCCGGCTTCGGCGATCGCATCTTCAAGCCCTACACGGTGCGTCACGTCGGCGGCGTGAACGTCGCGGTCATCGGCCAGGCCTTTCCTTACACGGTCGTGGCCCATCCCAAGCGGCTCGTCGGCGACCTCACGTTCGGCATCCGCGAGGACCAGGTGCAGGCGCTGATCGACGAGGCGCGCGACCGTGGCAAGGCCGACATCGTCGTCCTGCTCTCGCACAACGGCATCTCGGTCGATCTCAAGCTCGCCGCCCGGGTGACCGGTCTCGACGTCATCCTCGGCGGCCACACCCACGACGCGCTGGTCGAGCCGATCCGTGTGCGGCACACGCTCGTCGTGAACTCGGGCTCCCACGGGAAGTTCCTGAGTCGCCTCGACCTCGACGTCAGGAGCGGGCGAATCGTCGCGTCGCGGTATCGCCTCATTCCGGTGCTGACGCGTCTGCTGCCCGAAGATCCGGCCATGGCCCGGCTGATTCGCGAGGTGCGCGGCCCGCACGAGGCGAAGCTGACCGAGCGCCTGGCCGTCTCGGAATCGCTCCTCTATCGCCGCGGCAACTTCAACGGCCCGTTCGACGAGGTCATCCTCGATGCGCTCCTCAAGCGAGCCGACGCCGAGGTCGCCTTCTCGCCCGGCTTTCGCTGGGGCATCAGCGTCCTGCCCGGGCAGGCGATCACGCTCGAGGACGTCTACGCCCACACCGCGTTGACGTACGCCAACACCTGGACGCGTCAGATGACGGGCGCCGAGGTGCACCGCGTGATGGAAGACGTCGCCGACAACCTCTTTCACCCGGATCCGTACTACCGGCAGGGTGGCGACATGGTGCGGGTGGGCGGCGTCACCTACGCGATCAACCCCGGCAAGGCGATGGGCCGGCGCATCACCGACGTCCGCGTCGGCGGTCGGCCGCTCGATCCCGCGCACCGCTACAAGGCGACGGGCTGGGCCAGTCTCGGCGAGGCCAGTGGGCCGCCGGCCTGGGACGTCGTGGCCGCGCATCTCCGCAGCGTCGGGCACCTCCGTCTCGAGCCGCGCCCGCGCGTTCGCGTCGTCTAGAATGCCAGCGTGAATCCGCTTGGGAGGAGGACCCGATGCTCGTCGCGCTGATCGCCGCCATCCTGGCCGCCGTCGCTCCCGCCGAAGCCGCCCATCTGACCGAGCAGCCGAAGAAGCACAAGGTCGTCTATCACCTCAACGAGCCGAGCGTGGACAAGGCGCGCTTCGTTCTCGGCAACATCCAGAACCACATCGACGGCGTCGGTGGCATGAAGAACGTCGAGGCCATCGAGCTCGTGGTCCACGGCCCCGCGCTGCGCAATTTCCTCACCAAGGACATGAACCCCGACATCAAGCGCGCCCTCGATGAGCTCAAGAGCCAGGGCGTCGGTTTCGAAGCCTGCGGCAACACGATGAAGGCGTTCAGCATCACGCTCGAGCAGTTGCCGCCCGGGACCAAGCCGCTCCCCCAGGGGGGCGTCGTCCGCGTGATGGAATTGCAGGAACAGGGCTACGTCTACATCCGTCCCTGAGCCGTGGATGAGCTCGACCTCGATCTCCTGATCCTGGGCGCCGGCGGCGCCGGCCTCTGCGCTGCGCTGCACGCCGCCGACGCGTCGCCACGCCTGCGCATCGGGATCGTCGTCAAGGGCTTGCTCGGCCGCGCCGGCTGCACGCGGATGGTCCAGGGCGGCTACAACGCCGTGCTCACTCCGCCCGATTCGCTCCAGGCGCATCTGCTCGACACGCTCAAGGGCGGCGGCTTCATCAACGATCAGGAGCTGGTGTGGACGCTGGTCACCGAAGCGCCCGGCCGCGTCCTCGAGCTCGAGTCGCGCTACGGCTGCCTTTTCGATCGGGGGACCGACGGCCACATCCACCAGAAGCCGTTCGCCGGCCAGACCCACGACCGCACGATTCACAAGGGCGATCTCACCGGCATCGAGATCATGAATCGCCTGAGCGAGCAGGTTGCCGTGCGAGCGAACGTGAGGGCGTTCGAGGAATGCCGCGCGATGGAGCTGGCGCTCGATCCGGACGGACGCTGCGCCGGCGCCCTCGTGCTCGACCAGCGCTCCGGCCGGTTCCTCGTGCTGCGCGCCCGCGCCACCCTGCTCGCGATGGGCGGCGGGCCGACGATGTATCGGATCTTCGCGTGCTCGGCCGACAAAGCCTCCGACGGCATCGCGCTCGCGTGGCGCGCGGGGCTGACGCTGCGGGACATGGAGATGATCCAGTTCCACCCGACCGGCCTCGTCATTCCCGGGTCGCTCATGACGGGCGCGCTCCTCGAAGAGGGGCTGCGCGGGGCCGGTGGTCATCTCAAGAACGGCCGCGACGAGCGCTTCATGGCCCGCTACGACGCCTCGCGCATGGAGCGCTCCACGCGCGATCTCGTCGCCCGCGCCTCCTTTCTCGAGATCCAGGCGGGCCGCGGCACGCCCAACGGTGGCGTGTGGATCGACGTCTCGCACCTCGGCGCCGACGTCGTCGAGAGGAGCTTCAGAGGCATGGTGAGACGCTGCCGTGACTTCGGCCGCGACCTGGCGCGCGGCCCGGTCGAGGTGGGGCCGACCGCCCACTTCATGATGGGCGGCGTCGTGATCGATCCGGCCTGTCGCACGAGCGTCGAGGGCCTCTTCGCGGCCGGTGAGGACACCGGCGGGGTTCACGGCGCCAACCGCCTGGGCGGCAACGGCGTGGCCGAGTCCACCGTGTTCGGTGGCATCGCCGGCGATGTGATGGCCGACGCGGTCGTCGACCTCTCCGAGCGGCGTCACGACGCCGGCGCTCTCGAGCGCGTCGTGCGCGCCGCCCAGGCGCCGCTCGGACGCACGGACGGCGATCTCTACGCGCTGCAGCGGCGGCTGCGCGACGTGATGTGGGAGCACGCGGGCCTCGTCCGCGACGCGAGCGGACTGACGGCGGCGCAGGGGGCGATCGAAGAGATCGGGCACCGGCTCGAGACCACGGGCGTGCCCGGCGGCCCGGTGCTCAATCTCGCCTGGCACGACTGGCTCAACGTGCACAGCCAGCTCACGGCCTCGCGCCTCATCATCGCCAGCGCGCTTCAGCGCACGGAAAGCCGCGGCGCTCACTGGCGAGACGACTTCCCGGCGCCCGGGCGCGAGCCTCTGTATTCCGTGCGGGCCCGCCGAAGCGGCGACGACCTGACCATCTGGCGCGAGCCGGTGGCCCTCACCCGCGCGCGGCCCGACACCTCAGCACCGAGGCCCGAAGCGGTCGAGATCGGCGACTGAGGCGGTAAACTTCCGGGGTTTTCCCCTCTCCATATATATTGTCGGGCAGCCGGGAGGTGGCCTGTGCGGCGATGGATTTCGCCTTCGATCATCGCGGGCGTGATGCTCAGCGCGGCCGTCGGTTGCGCGCGCTGCTCGTGAGCAACTGGTCGGTGGAGACGACGTCCGCCCGCGCGTTGACGGCTGAGTTCCTCCGGCGTCAGACGGCCGATGCGGCGCTGTCGCGGGCTCAAGCCCTCCGCCAGACCATCACGTGGCTGATGGACGGCGAGGGCTACACGGACCCCCACACGAACAAGCTGGCGTTCAGCTACGCCCACCCGATCTTCTGGGCGCCGTTCACCCTCGTCGGCGACGGCGGGCGCTGAGGCGGAGACGGACACGTCACGCGAGACGAGCGAGAAGGTCTTCCGGCGTGAGTGGACGACCGCCGAAGGCTGGCGCGACACGCGGGTCGGGATGTGGGCGTGGCTCATCCAGCGGGCGGCCGCGGTCCTGCTGCTGCTCGTGATCGCGGCGCATCTGGTGAATCCGTTCCGGCGGGGGGTGCAGGCGGCCCTGCTCGCGCTCGCGCTGCTCCACGGATTGCTGGGCGTGCGCTCACTGGTGCTCGATTCCGGTGTGCCGCTCCGCTGGCACCGCGCGCTGTTCGCGGCGGCGCTGGCCCTCTCGGTGGTGCTCTTCGTCGTCGTCTGGTCGTGGCGCTGGTACTAGGCGGTCACGCCGGACGCGACTCCAGCTCCATCGACCTGCACGCCCACCAGCAGGTGGCCGGCCTTCAGGAACGCGGGCAAGAGCTTCTGGGCGAGGTTGATGAGGTCGATGCGCGCGTCGGGCTTGTCGGCCAGCGCGGCTTCGAGGTCGGCGAGGATCTCGAGATCGGGCCGCACTCGCCGGAGCCGCTCGATGACGTCCAGGGCATTCTCGCTGCCGAGCCTGAGGTCGCAGATGGCGGCCTGGCGTTTCCGGCCCCCGGGGAGATGCTCCCGGGATTACTGGTGGAGCGCCGATGCGTCG
>QHTB01000209.1:0-1317 GCA_003220615.1 Candidatus Rokuibacteriota bacterium | reverse complement strand
CACAGGTACAGCGTGAAGCCCGGCGAGAGGATGTCGACGACGCCGACGCGCTCGTAGTAGCGCCGCTGGTACGCCTCGAACCACGTCAGCACGAACGGATCGGAGTTCTCCTTGATCAGCCACGAGGCCGGCACGTTGACGTAGACGAGAAACGCCGGCCGCGCGCGCTCGATCTGGCCGACCATCTCGCGCTGCATCCGGGCCGCGTAGGGCTGAGCCTCCATGAGCGGATACGTGTGCAGATATCCCGTCGCGGCCCGCCGCCCGCTGTAGAAATAGATCTCGGGCTCCGAGCCCAGCACCGCGATCCGGTCGGCGGGCGCCGAGCGCTCGCGGATGTAGCGCGCGACCTCGAGCGCCTCCGGGAACGGGTTACCCCCATAGAGCCGTCGCGCGACCATCGTCGGCGTGAGCTCGAAGAGATAGGTGCGCTCGGCCCAGAGCGTGGAGATCCCGGCCAGCGCGATGATCGCTGCCGTCGCCGCGCGGGCGGCCATCGGCGAGGCGATGGTGGCGGCGCGGGCCGCGATCACGCTCGCCGCGGCGCCGGCGAGGAGCGCGATTGCAGGCGCGACCAGCACGAAGTAGGGCGGCCGGAAGTAGAAGCCGACAGCGGTGGCCAGGGCGGACGTCAGCGCGAACGGCAGCAGGAAGCCGCGCCACCGGCGCGCTCGCTCGTCTACGAACAGCGCGACGCCACCGGCGGCGGCGAGGACCCAGAGTGGCCACGTGGGCGCGAGCAGTTCCTCGAGGCGGCTCATGAGGACGAGCACGCCGGCGGACAGCGGGAGCGCCGATGCATACGCGAACGCGTACTGCACGGTCCAGAACCAGAACGTGCGGTGAAGGCCGAGCGCGGCCATCACGGCGACGAGCGCCGCGGCCGGCATCATCGCCGCGGCGAGCAGCACCACGGCTCGACGCCACTGGCGCGCCAGCGCGAGCACGAGCAGCGCGAAGGCGAGAAAGAAGACACCGTGCTGCTTGACCAGCACGGCGAGGCCGAGGAGCAGGCCGGCAAGGAGGAGTCGCGTCAGGTGGCTGCGCTCGCGTGCCGAGTCGAGCAGCACCAGCGCACTCAGCGCGAGGGGAACGACGAAGTGCTCGGCATTGGCGGCCGAGCCCAGCACGGTCTCGCTGAGGGTGAGCAATGCATAGGTGGCGGCCGCGGCGACGCCGGCCGTCGCATCCATGAGCCTTCGGCCGAGGAGGAACACCAGCGCGATCGACAGCGCGTTGGCGAACAGGAGCCCCAGGTGAATGGCGGTGTGCGTGCTGCCGAACACCGTGAGGAGCACGCTGTAGACCGCGTAGATC
>QHTB01000069.1 GCA_003220615.1 Candidatus Rokuibacteriota bacterium | reverse complement strand
CGCTCGGCCGTGCGCCGCTGGTGGTGCTCCGGCGGATTGACGGCGCGACGGCAGCGAATCACCGTCGTCGGCCACGGGTGCTCCCAGAAGGTCGTCGGCTCCATCGGAGCCTCGAGCGCGGCGATGGGATGCGGGGTGATGCGCGCCATCGCCCAGGCGCGCGTACGATCGTCGAGATCGCGAAACACGCGGTTGTCGCGGTCGGCTTGCGAGGGGAACGTGGTGACGTCGGTCACGTCGTTGGGCGCCGGGCGCTTGACGATGGCATCGACGCGCTCGCCCGGCATCAGCGCGAGCGCATCGACGAAGGCGAGCCGACCGATGCGATCGCGCGCCAGCTCGGCCGCCTTCACGATCACCATGCCGCCGCTGCTCGTCCCGACGAGCACGACATCCTTCAGGTCCTCGGAGAAGAGGAGCTGAGCCACCTCGCGCGCGTGCGTGCCGACGGTGATGCCGGCACGCACGGCGTGACTGCGCTCGGCGCACCCATCGAGGCTTGGCGCGAACACCGTGTGACCGGCGGCGCGCAGTCGCGTGGCCACCGGCTTCCAGATCCAGCCCCCCTGGTACGCGCCGTGGATCAGGACGTAGGTGGCCATCTCAGTTGAACATCAAAACCGTGCGCGCCACCTCGCCGGCTTTCATGGCGCGAAACGCCTCGTTGACGTCCTCCAGGCGGCCACGGCGCGTGATCATCTCGTCGAGCTTGAGCTTCCCCTGGCGATACAGCTCGACGTAGCGCGGCATGTCGACCTTGAAGCGGTTCGATCCCATGGTGCAGCCCTGGACCTTCTTCTCGCGCAAGAACGACGGGCCGTCGAGCTCGATCTTCTGCCCGACCGGGATCATGCCGACGATCGTCGCGGTGCCGCCAGGCCGCAGACACTCGAACGCCTGCTCGGCCGCCTTCTTGAGACCGATCGCCTCGAACGCGTAGTCCACGCCGGGGCCCGTGAGCTCGCGGATCGCCTTGACGGGATCCGCCGTGGACGCGTCCACGGTGTGCGTCGCGCCGAGCTGCTTTGCCGTCTGGAGCTTGTGAGCGACGACGTCCACCGCGATGATCATCCGCGCGCCCGCGATGACCGCGCCCTGGATCGCCGCCAGCCCGACGCCGCCGGCGCCGTAGACGGCCACTGTCGTACCCGCCTCGACACGCGCGGTGTTGAGGACGGCGCCGACGCCGGTGGTCACGCCGCAGCCGATCAGGGCCGCGCGATCGAGGGGCATGTCGTCGCGCACCTTCACCAGCCCGCTCTCGTGGACCAGCATCTGCTCGGCGTAGGCCGAGAGATTGGCGAACTGGTTGACCGGCGCGCCCTTCCACGAGAGCTTCGGCGGCTCGTTGGCCGCCCGAACAGGCCGGCTCTGGCAGAGGTGCGTGCGCCCGGTCAGGCAGTACTCGCAGTGGCCGCAGAAGACCGAGAGGCACGCGATGACGTGGTCGCCAGGCTTGAACTCCGTCACGTGCGGGCCGACCGAGTCGACGATCCCCGCCGCCTCATGCCCGAGGATGGCGGGCGCCGCGAACGGGTAGAGGCCTTCGATGAAGTGGAGATCGCTGTGGCAGACGCCGCTCGCCACCGTGCGCACCAGTACCTCGCGCGCGATGGGCTTGGCGATGTCGACGTTCTCGATCGTGAGCTCTTTGTGAGGCCCGTGGAAGACGGCAGCTTTCATGTCGCACTCCTTTGGCGCGTCTGGACGGGAGTGTATCGCAGGCCGGCGCCTCTTCGCCGAGGCAAGCCTCACAACCGCCGCACGCGTGGGAACAGCAGCGCACCGGCGAGTGCCAGCGTCACCAGCGCAGCGCCGCTCGTCCCGAGCGCGACGCCGACGCCGAACAATGACGCCAGCGCGCCGATCTGGAGGTGGCCCAGCGGCCCGAGCCCGATCGCAACCACCCAGGCGCCACCGGCGCGGCCGCGCAGATGGGCCGGCACGCTGAGCTGCATCAGGCTCTGGGCCAGCAAGTCGGCCAGCGCGCCCGCCGCGTTGGCGACGATCAGGATGACGATGACGCCCGTGAAGCCCACGAGCGCGGGTGCGAAACCCAGAACGACGAGGCTCGCGCCGAAGGCGACGAGCACCGCAAGGAACAGCACGCCGCCGCCCATGGTGGCGCTCCGCATCGTCACGACGATGAGCCCCAGGATCCCGCCGACCGAGCGCGCGGCATTCATCGCGCCGAGTCCTTCGGGGCCGACGCCGAGGACATCGCGGGCCAGGCTCGGAAAGAGCGCCTGGTGCGCGAAGCCCAGGATCTCGGCGCCGGCGGTCAGCAGCATGAGCGCGGGAAGCACCGGGTCCTTTCGCATCGCCGTGACGAAATCGACGATGCTCTGCCACAGAGATCCGGCAGCCGGCGGCGTGGTCCCCACCGGAGCCGACGCCGACAGCAAGGCGGCCGAGCCCGCTAGATAACTCGCGCCGACCGCGAGGTAGGCCAGGCCCGAGCCGAAGTGCGCGATCACGGCGCCGGTTCCGAGCGACCCCAGGAGCCAGCCGGCGCGCGTCCCGACGCCCAGGATGGCGAAGCCGTGCATCAGCTCCGTCGGGCCGACGACGTCGTGCGTGTAGCTCTGTCGCGCCGAATGCTCGATCCCGCGCATCGCGCCGCCCGCCAGCGTCAGCAGCAGCACGTGCGTCAGGGTGACCAGGCCCGTCAGCGTGAGCACGCCGAGCGTGGCGGTCGTCACCGCCTGGAGCGCGCCCGTCGCCATCAACAGGCGATGCCGAGGAAAGCGATCGGCGAGCACACCGGCGGGCACGCCGACGAAGAACATCGGCAGGCCCCGCATCCCCATCGCGACGCCGACGAGGAACGGCGAGTTCGTGAGCTCGAGCGTGAGCCAGCCCAGCACGACGACCTCGCCGACCATGCCGACGGCGTTCAGGACCATCGCGGTGCCGAGCCGTCGGAAGTCGGCGAGCCGGAGGAGTGTCAGCGAAGCGGGCGCCCCTTCCGGGCGATGAACTCCGGGAAGGCCGCCTCGGCCCTGGCGCCCCGGATCACGTTGGTCGTGTAGCCGCGCTCGTTCGCCCACTGCTCTTCCAGCCGGCGCCCCATGTCCTCGAGCAGCAGCGCCTTGACGCCCATCACCGACTCGCGCTTGTTCTTGGCGATCATCGTCGCCAGCCACATCGTCTTCTCACGGAGTTGATCGCACGGCACCCGGTGATTGAGCAGGCCGATGCGCTGGGCCTCTTCGGCTTCGACCACGCGGGCGGAGAAGAGCAGCTCCTTGGCGATGGGCCAGCCCACCTGGTTCGGCAGCGTCCACGTGCTGTTGATGCGGCCATAGGCGGCGGCCAGGAAGCGGAAGCTGGCGTGCTCGCAGCCGACGCGCATGTCGAGCGACGAGGCGAGCACCGCCGCGCCGCCGTAGGCCAGGCCGTTGATCATCCCGATCGTCGGCTTGGGACACGCGCTGATCTCGTAGCTGGCGCGGGCGCGGAGGGCGGCGCGCTCGTCCAGGTCGGCCTGGGCGCGCTGGCGATCGTCCTCGCGCTGCTCGTGGATGTCGCCGCCCGCCGAGAAGGCGCGGGTTCCGGCGCCCGTGATGACGATGCACCCCACCTCGTCGTCGGCGCACGCGCGCATGACGCCGTCGTGCAGCTCGGTCATCAACTGGTGGTTCATCGCGTTGAGCTGCTCGGGGCGATTCATGGTGAGGATCGCCACGCCGTGCGCCTTCTCGATCAGGACGTCGTCCGCCATCTCTGCCTCCCGCCCGCAGTCTCCGAGCAACGTGACGTGAAGCATAGCGCGGCTTGTGACGGAGCGGCAGGCCGTCGTACAGTGCGGTGAGTGTCTGAGCCTTCGACGGAGCCCATCAGCTACGACGCGCTGGTCCAGGACGAGCGCGTGCACGCCTCGCTCTACACCGACCCGCGCATCTTCGCCGACGAGATGGACCGGCTCTTCTTCCGAGGCTGGGTCTTCATCGGCCACGAGAGCGAGATTCCGCTGCCGGGCGACTTCGTCACGCGGCCCATCGGGACCCAGCCGGTGATCATGGCGCGGGCCATGGACGGCCAGGTGAGCGTGATGGTCAACCGCTGCGCCCACCGGGGGACGATGGTGTGCAGCGAGGCGCGCGGTAACACGCGGACCTTCGCGTGTCCCTACCACGGCTGGACGTACGATCTGACGGGCGAGCTGCTCGGCGTGCCGTACCCGACGGCCTATGACGGCCGACTCGACAAGAAGACGAAGAGCCTGGGCTGCGCCGCGCGCGTGGGCAGCTATCGCGGCTTCGTCTTCGCCTGCCTGGGGCCGACGAGCGTCACGCTCGAGCAGCACCTCGGCGTCGCCACCGGCCTGATCGACCGCGCCTGCGATCTCTCGCCGGAGGGCGAAGTCCAGCTCACGGCCGGGTGGGTCAAGCACCGCTGCTCGTCGAACTGGAAGATGCTGCCCGAGAACGATCTCGACGGGTATCACCTCGGGTTCGTCCACATGGCGCTCTTCAAGTCGGTCCGCACGCAGTACAACCGTTTCACCGGCGACGAGAAGAGCGTCAAGGGCGTGGTGCGCGACTGGGGCAACGGCCACACCGAGATCGACTGGTCGCCCGCCTACGACGGCCCCTTCGAGTGGTTCGGAACCGCGGCGTCCGACGTCGTGGGACGCTACGTGGCGGCGCTCCAGGCGCGCGACGGCGCCGCCGTCATGGCGCGGCGAGTCTTCGAGGGCCCGCCGCACGCGCTGATCTTCCCCAACCTGTTCCTCGGCGAGATGAACATCGCCGTCGTGGAGCCGGTGGCGGTCGAGGAGAGCGTCCACTGGCACACGCCGATGTTTCTCAAGGGCGTGCCCGAGTTCGACCGGCGGCTGCTCCGACAGAGCGAGGCGGCGATGGGCCCGGCGTCCTTCCTGTTGCCCGACGACCTGACGATCACGGGCCGCAATCAGATCGGGCTGCACTCGCGACGTACGGAATGGCTGGAGCTGAGCCGTGGCGTTCACCGCGAGCACGTGGACGCCGAGGGCCGCCGCGTCTCGCACCTCACGGACGAGACGACGAACCGGGGGTTCTACCGCCAGTACCGCAAGCTGATGACGGGCGCATAGCCCGGTGATCTCGGAGTCCGAGCACCGCGCCGTCGTCGATTTCCTGTACCGCGAGGCGCGGTTGGCCGACGAGGGCCGCTACGCCGAGTGGGAGGCGTTGTGGACCGACGACGGCGTGTACTGGGTTCCGGCGAGCACCGATCCCGCCGCGGATCCCGACCGTCACCTCTCCCACGTCTACGACAACCGCAGCCGCATCGCGACGCGGGTGAAGCTGCTCCAGAGCGGCTATCGCCCGAGCCAGGATCCGCCGTCGCCGATGCGCCGCCTCGTCTCGAACATCGAGGTGCGCAAGGCCGAGGGCAGCGAGCTGATCGCCGAGTCGAATTTTCTCCTGGCCGAGCTGGCCGTCCAGGCCAAGCACGAGATGCACGTGTGGGCCGGGCGCGCGACACATCGGCTGCGCTGGGTGGACGGCGCGCTGCGAATGTGCAGGAAGACGGTCGTGCTGATCAACGCCGCCGAGCCGCTGCCAAACCTGTCCTTCCTTATATAGGGCCGGCCTCGAGATGTGAGGCCGGCCCCGAGACTCACCCCGTGGCCGCCGTCTTGAGCACCGCGTCCACCCACGACGCCTCCTTCGGCAGCAGCAGGGCCGCCGGCCGCACGCGATAGCCCGCGGGATCGAGAGCAGGCGGCGGCACGCGCCTGGTCCTGAGCGCGATGGCGGCGTCGAGCAGACACTTCCGCACGCGGATGATGCCGATGTCCGCCCGGCCCAGTCGCTCGAGCGAGCGGTCGTAATTTCCCTGGCTCTCGGTGATGGCCTTGTCCTGAGAGCCCACACCCGGCACGCCGAAGAACTTCCGTATGCGCTGGGCCTCCCAGTCCGCGAGGTAATCGTTGGCGCGGCTCTGGATGGGCCGGATGTCGCCGTAGGCCTCGCTGGTCTCCGGCGCGTAGTCCATCACGTGGATGCTCGAGCCGGCGCGGAACTGGGCGACTTCATCGGCAGTCAGCGCGCGCGTCGGGTGGTACGAGATGCACCAGTTGACGAGGTGATCGTCGTCGATCGGGATCCACACGTGCGAGTGGATGACGGGATCGCTGCCCACCTCCGGGGGCGGCATGCTGTGAAACGGAACCAGGTACCGCGTGACGCGCCAGTAGTACTGGCCCGCCGGGGCTTCGCGCCGCGCGCCGATCAGCAAGCCGGTCTCGGTGTCCGCCACCTCGATGTGAGGCGCCCGCTCGAGCTGGGCCGCGAAGCCGAAGCCGGCAGCCGCCTGATCGAGCGCGCGCCGCAGCCCGTCATCGCGCGCGTCGAGGATGCCGTGAAGGAACGAGATGTGGGCGGGATCGACGCCGCCCTCGAGCGCCTGGAGGTAGTTGCAGTCCTGCCAGAACTTCGAGACGAAGCGCTGATCTTCCGGAACCTCGGTCCACTCGAGGTCGGGCAGCCCGGGCGGCGGGCTCGCCGGGCCCATGTAGGCCCAGACGACACCTCCCCCCTCCGCGCACGGATACGCGGGATGGGTGACCTTGTCCTGGAAGCTCGACTCCGGCCGCTCGTTGGGCATGTCGATGCAACGCCCGCCCGGCTCGTACTGCCAACCGTGATAGACACAGCGCAGCCCCGGCTCCTCGTTCCGGCCGAAGTAGAGCGAGGCGCGCCGGTGCGAGCAGAACTCCCCGAGCAGGCCCACCCGTCCGCTCGGCGCCCGGAAGGCCACGAGGTCTTCGCCAAGGATCCTGACCCGCTTGACCCGGCCGCCAGCCGGGAGCTCGGAAGACAGCACCACGGGGATCCAGTACTGGCGCATGAGATCGCCCATGAGCGTCCCCGGCCCCACCCTCGTGAGCTGCGCGTTCTCGTCCGCGGTGAGCATCGCCGGCACCTCCCTCGGCGCTATGGTAACGCGGGGATCGGATCCTTCGTGGTTCTCAGCCGAGCCGACGTATGATGACGACCGTGGACGAGTCGGAGCTGCGCTCGTTCCTTCACGAGCACACGCCGAAGTGGATCACCGAGCAGGAGGCGTCCCTTCGGGTGATCGCCTTTCCGCTCACGTCCGAGCTTCACGAGCGCCTGGCCCCGTTCTTCGGCGATACGCTCGCCGACGCGAGGATCTCGTCCGTGCCCATGAGCAGCCCGGCGTGGTACAGCGATCTCCTCGGGCGCGGCGTCGACCAGCGCGACCTGCTCGACTTCTCGAACCTGGTGGCGATCACGTTCAACACCGCCGTGAACCTGCTCCCCGACGCGCCCGAGCCGACGATGGGCCTGCTCTTTCACGAGTTCGTCCACGTGCTGCAGTATCGGCTCCTCGGCGTCCAGGAATTCGCGCGCCGGTACGTGGATGGCTGGCTGGCCGGCAAAGGGTTCCTCGATCGCCCCGATCTCCGGTACGTCTCCATTCCTCTGGAACGGCAGGCCTACGATCTCCAGGCGCGATTCGCCGCCGCGCCCGATTCCGCCTTCTCGGTCGAAGCCGCACTCCAGCAAGAAACCGCCACCGCCTGAGAGTAGTATCTCGGGCGCGCGGTTCGTGGATCCCCGAGGTTCGCGAATCCGGAGGAGACTGCCATGCGTGGAGTGGTGTTCCTGGGAAATCGTAAGCTGGAGGTGCAAGAGTTCCCCGACCCGGTCGCCGGACCCGGCGAGGTCGTGCTGGCCATGAAGGCGTCGGGGATGTGCGGCAGCGACTTCCACGCGTACCGGGCCGCCGGCAATCCCGCCGCGAGCCTGGGCCTGGGCGGTGGCAGCGGGCCGGTGATCGCCGGCCACGAGCCGTGCGGCGTCGTCCATTCCGTCGGCGCCGGCGTCGACCCCGGACTGGTCGGCCAGCGCGTGATGAATCACCACTACAAGGGCTGCGGGCGCTGCAAGCACTGCCGCGGCGGCTGGTCTCAGCTCTGCCGCAAGGGCATCACGGTGTACGGCGTCACCGGTCACGGCGGCCATGCGAATTTCATGAAGGCGCCGGCGTTCACCTGCGTCCCGCTGCCCGACGCGCTCAGCTTCGAGGAAGGCGCGGCGGTGTCGTGCGGCACCGGCACGGCCTACGGCGCGCTGCGACGCCTCGACGTCTCGGGCCGCGACACGCTCGCCGTCTTCGGCCAGGGGCCGGTGGGGTTGAGCGCGACGTTGCTGGGGCGTGCGCTGGGAGCGCGCATCATCGCGGTCGACATCTCGCCGGAGCGCCTGAAGCTGGCCCGTGAGCTGGGAGCGGAACACACGATCAACCCGCGCGAGAAAGATCCCGTCAGCGCGATCCACGATCTCACCGACGGCGATGGCGCCGAGTGCACGATGGACTGCACGGGTCAGCCGGAGGCGCGTGCCCAGGCCGTGCGCAGCGCCGACACCTGGGGCCGCGTCGCGTTCGTGGGCGAAGGCAACAACGTCACGCTCGACGTGAGCAAGGACCTGCTGCGACGCCAGATCACGCTGCACGCCTCGTGGACGTTCTCCAACACCGGCCAGGAGGAGTGCGCGCGCTTCATCGCCGACCGCAAAGTTACGCTCGGCACGCTGCTCACGCATCGCTGGCGTCTCGACCAGGCCGAGGAGGCCTACCGCCTCTTCGACACGCAGACCACGGGCAAGGGCGTCTTCGTCTTCTAGAGCCTCAGCGCTCACGGTCGGCGACACCGTCGTCACAGGCCGCGAGCCGGCGCTCGTAGAACGCCTGCTCGCGCGCGTTGTCGGCGAGGCCGAGCGCCCGGCGGTACTCCGACGCCGCCTCGGCCCGGCGTCCGAGACGGCGGAGGAAATCGGCACGCGCGGCGGGCAGCAGGTGGTACTCGCGCAGCGCCGAGGCATCGATCGCGTCGAGCGCGGCGAGACCGGCCAGGGGCCCTCGCGCCAGGCCGATGGCCACGGCCCGGTTCAGCTCGACCACGGGGGAGGGCGCGACCTCGGCGAGCGCTATATAAAGGTCGACGATCCGGGCCCAGTCCGTTGCCTCCCACGAGTCCGCACGCGCATGGCACGCGGCGATCGCCGCCTGGAGCTGGTAGGGACCAGCGCCCGCGAGACTGTCGGCGCGCTCAAGTAACGCGAGGCCACGGGCGATGCGTGCGTGATCCCAGTGCCCGCGGTCCTGGTCGGCGAGCAGGGCGAGGTTCCCCTGGGCGTCGGTGCGCGCCGTCCCGCGCGAGGCCTGCAGTTCCATCAGCGCGAGGAGCCCGCGCACTTCGGGCTCTTGCGGCATCAACTCGACGAGCATCCCGCCGAGACGGATGGCCTCCTCGCACAGATCGTGGCGCACCAGAGCCTCGCCGGTGTGCGCGGCGTAGCCCTCGTTGAAGATCAGGTAGAGGACCGCCAGCGCGGCCGGCAGGCGCGCTTCGAGCTCCTCGCCTTCGGGCACCTCGTAGGGCAGCGCCCGATCGCGAATCGTCCGCTTGGCGCGCACGAGCCGCTGGGCGATCGTCGGCTCGGACACGAGGAAGGCGCGCGCGATCTCGGTGGTGGTGAGGCCGCCGACCAGTCTCAGCGTGAGCGCGACGCGACTGTCGGCCGGCAACGCGGGGTGACAGCACGTGAAGATCAGTCTCAGCCGGTCGTCCGGGATGTCCTCGCGCTCGCTCACGTCGGGGCCATCGTTCATCGCCGCGAGCTCGGTCTCGTACACGAGCGCATCGGCGCGCGCGTCCGCGCGCCGGGCGCGGCGGAGGCGATCGAGCGCGCGCCGCCGCGCCGTCGTGAGGATCCAGGCGCCCGGCCGGTCCGGGATGCCGTCCGCGGGCCAGCGATCGAGCGCCTGGGCAAACGCCTCCTGAACGACTTCTTCGGCGGCGTCGATGTCGCGCACGATGCGGAGCACGGACGCCACCACGCGCGCGTACTCGAGGCGAAACGCGTCGGCGACGCGCGCGCGGACGGTGTGCGGGGCCGGCTCGCGGTCGATCGGGCCCACGGGCTGCCATGGTACCCGACGCGACGGCGAGAACGCCCGCGACGGTATCCAGCTCGAGACATTGATCCGACCGTCAGTGCCGCGTACTCTGATGCCATGACGCAGTCTCCACTCACAATCCGCCGCTGGAAGCGCGTCGAGTACGACCGACTCGTCAGTCTCGGCGTCTTCGAGTGCGACCCCATCGAGTTGATCGGCGGGCAGCTCGTCGTCGCGGAGCCCCAGGGCACGTATCACGCTTCGGCGATTCGCGCCGTCGCTCACGCGTTGCGAGGTGTTCTACCCGCGGAATGGATGCTCGACATCCAGTTGCCGGTCTCGCTCGACGACGAATCCGAGCCCGAGCCCGATCTGGCCGTGGTGCCGGGGCGCCCGGCCGACTATCGTCACGCGCATCCGGCGCGCCCCGTGCTGGCCATCGAAGTGGCGGAGTCGAGCCTGACCTTTGACCGCGAGCACAAGGGCAGTCTCTACGCGAAGGCGAAGATCCAGGACTACTGGATCGTGAACCTCGTCGGCCGTGTTCTCGAGGTCTACCGCGATCCGGGCCCTGACTCCTCGACGCCGTACGGCTGGAGTTACCGGTCCGTCACGACGCTCGCGCCGCCAGCCGTCGTCACTCCCCTCGCCTTCACCGCTCTTCAGATCGCCGTCGCCGACCTGTTGCCGTAACCGTCACATCTTCCAGATCGGCCGTACCTCGATGAAGCGGCCGTCGCGGAGCGGGACTTGCTTGGCCCACTCGAGCGCCTCTTCCCTGGAATCACACTCGATGACGTAGAAGCCGCCGAGCGCCTCCTTCGTCTCGGTGAAGGGGCCGTCGGTCACTTGACGGTGCCCGGCTTTGAGGCGGATCCGGCTCGCCTCGGCCTCGGGCCTGAGCGCTTCGCCGATGACCGCCTTGCCGGCCGCCCGCAACTTCTCGCTGAAGCGCATGTGTTCCTGGATCAGGGCGTCCATCTCGGGTCGCGTCAGTGGTGGTGCAGTCTTGTCGTCAGAGCAGCTCAGCAGGAGATAACGCATGCAACCCCCCTCGAGTGTCGGTGTCGTGGCCCCCGGCCCTCGGTCGATGCCGGCAGCCACTCACCTATTACGACGCCGATGGTCCACCGAAATCGACAGCCATCACGCCGCCGGGGTAGTTTGCCGGCCTCCGCGGTGTGGGACAATGCGGAGCTGATGCGCCGCCTCTGCGCCAAGCTCGTCATCGCGCTCGCTCTCGTCCTCGCTGCTGGTGCGCCAGCGCGCGCGGCCACCGTGCCGCCGACTCGGCTCGTTGCCGTCGAGCTGCTGAGCGAGACGGGGTCGGTTCGACCGGGCGAGACCTTCTGGATTGCGCTGCGCCAGCAGATCACTCCCGGATGGCATACGTACTGGGGAGTGAATCCTGGCGACGCCGGGGAGCCCACGCGGATCGAGTGGGCATTGCCGGTCGGATTCACAGCCGGGGAGATCTCGTGGCCCTATCCGTCGCGGATTCCCGCCGGGATCGCGATGAGCTACGGGTACGAGGCCGAGGTCGTGTTGCCGATCCCGGTGACGGTGTCGCAGGACGTGACGCCCGGGACGACGATCGCGCTGAGGGGACAGGCGTCCTGGCTCGTCTGCGAGAAGATCTGCATCCCCGAAGAGGCGCCGGTCGCGCTGAGCCTGCCGGTTGCGGCCGACACGCCGCGGCCTGATCCGGTCGGCGCGCCGCTGATCGGCGCCGCCCGGCGGCGTCTGCCCGTCCCGAGCCCGTGGCCCGCCTCGTTCAGCGCGACGCCGGAAACGGTCACGCTCACCGTGGCCACGCGCGACCTCGCGCCCGAGCGCGTCGCCGAGGTGTGGTTCTACCCCGCAAAATGGGGCGCCATCGAGCACGCGGCGCCGCAACGCGTGAGCCTCACGCCCAAGGGCATCACGCTCGAGGTGAAGCGCGGCCAGCTCGCCGAGGCGACGGCCGCGCCGATCGACGGCGTCCTGATCGTGACCGAACGGCTCGACGGCGGTGTGGCGCGTCAGGCGTTCGCGTTGCGAGCCGAGCCACGCTCCCGCGTGTCAGCGCTCGCGCTCGCCCACGCGATGGCGCTGGCGCTCGCCGGTGGCCTCGTGCTCAACCTGATGCCCTGTGTGCTGCCCGTCCTCTCGGTGAAGACGCTGGCGCTCGTCAATCACGCGGGCGGCCGCGCGGTCTTGCGTCGGCACGGCCTCGCCTACGCCTTCGGCGTGCTCGCCTCGTTCGCCGGCGTCGCCGGAGCGCTCCTCGCGCTGCGCGCCGGTGGCGAGCAGATCGGTTGGGGATTCCAGCTCCAGTCGCCGGTCGTCGTCACGCTGCTCGCCGACGTGCTCTTCACGGTCGCGCTCAGCCTCTCCGGCGTGTTCGTGGTGAGCGGGCGATTCGCCGGCGCTGGCCAGTCGCTGGCCGGCCGCGCTGGCTATGCGGGATCGTTCTTCACCGGCGCGCTCGCCACGGTAGCGGCGACACCGTGTACCGCGCCATTCATGGGCGCGGCGGTCGGCTACGCGGTCACGCAGCCGTGGCCGACGGCGCTGCTGATCTTCGAGACGCTCGCGCTCGGCCTCGCCCTGCCCTTCCTCCTGCTCACGCTGATCCCCGCGTGGCGGCGATTCCTGCCCAGGCCCGGCCGGTGGATGGAGCGGCTGCAGCAGGCGCTCGCCTTTCCACTCTACGCGTCGGTGGCGTGGCTGCTGTGGGTCGTGAGCCAGCAGGCCGGATCGTCCGGTGTCGCCGCGGCGATGGCCGGCCTCGTCCTGATCGGCCTCGCCGCGTGGCTCTACCAGGTCTCGCGCGAAGCCCGGCCGTCCTGGCGGCGAATCGCAACGGCCGCGGTCGCCATGCTCGCGCTCGGTGCCGTCGTGCTCGGCCCGGTCACGAGTGGACGGTCCTCGGCGCAACCGACGACGCGAGCCGACGGTTGGGAAGCGTTCAGCACCGCACGCCTGGCAGAGCTGCGCGCGGCGGGTCGACCGGTCTTCGTCAACGTCACGGCCGCGTGGTGCCTGACCTGCCTGGTCAACGAGCGGGTCGCGCTGCGATCACCCGCCGTCGCCGAGGCGCTCGCGCGCAAGAGCGTGGCCACGCTCAAGGCCGACTGGACGAAGCGCGATCCCGCCATCACGCGCGTGCTCGGGTCGTTCGGGCGCAACGGCGTGCCGCTCTACCTGCTCTATCCGGGTCGCGCCGCCGGTGAGCCCGAGGTGCTGCCGCAGATCCTCAGCGAGGGCGCCGTGATCGACGCGCTCGGTAAACTCTGATGGACCATTCGATGAACCACGACAAGGAGGAATCATGTCCGATCTGAGCCGCCGCGCATTCCTGGCCGGAACCAGTCTCGTCGTCGTCGCCAAGAGCAGCCTCGCGATTCCGTCCGTCGCATGGAGCGCACCCAAGACGGGCGTGGCCGCCCCCGTGTTCACCGCCACGGACACGGGCGGCAAGGCCGTGAGCCTCGGCGATCAGCACGGCAAGATCGTCGTGCTGGAGTGGACGAATCACGACTGCCCGTACGTGCGGAAGCACTACGACACCGGCAACATGCAGGCGCTGCAGAAGGAGGCCACCGGGCAGGGCGTCGTGTGGCTCACGATCATCTCCTCGGCGCCGGGCACGCAGGGCTACGTGAATCCGCGCGAGGCCGACGAGCTGACCACGACGCGCAGGGCCGCGCCCACCGCGGTGCTGCTCGATCCCACCGGCGTCGTGGGGAAGATGTACGGCGCCACCAACACGCCGCACATGTACGTGATCGACAAGGCCGGCACGCTGATGTACGCGGGCGCGATCGACGACCGGCCTACCACGCGCCGCGGCGACGTTCAGGGCGCGCACAATTACGTCCGCGAGGCATTGCAGGCGGTCGCCGCGGGCCAGCTGGTGAAGATGCCGGTCACGCGCGCGTACGGGTGCACGGTCAAGTACTCCTGACGATATCGGAGGGTATGCCGCCATGAGCGGTCCGCTTCGCGTCGTTCACTACGTGAACCAGTTCTTCGGCGGGATCGGCGGAGAGGACCAGGCCCATGTCGGCGTGACGGCGAAGGCCGGCCCCGTCGGCCCGGGTCGCGCCCTCGAGACGGCACTGGGCGACGGCGCCCGCGTCGAGGCCACGCTGATCGGCGGGGACAACTTCGTCAGCGAGCGTGGCGAGGAAGCCGCGCGTGCGATCACCGCCGAGCTCGATCGGATCAAGCCCGACGTGCTCGTCGCGGGCCCGGCGTTCGGCTCGGGGCGCTACGGCCTCGCGTGCGCGCTCGCCTGCAAGGTCGCGCAGGGCCGAGGCATCGCGGCGATCACGGCGATGCATCCGGAGAATCCGGGCGCGTCGAGCGCACGGCGCGAGATCTACATCGTGCCGACCGGCGCGTCGACGACGTCCATGCCGGCGGCGCTCAACGCTCTGGCGCCACTGGTGCGACGCCTGGGCCGCGGTGAGACGCTCGGGCCGGCCGAGGTGGAGGGCTACATTCCGCGCGGCGTGCGCCGCGTCCACGACCGCGGGCGCCCGGGCTATCAGCGCGCGCTCGACATGCTGCTCGTCAAGCTCCACGGCCGTCCGTACCGCTCGGAAGTCCCCTATGCCGCGCCGGAGCGCGTGCCTCCCGCACCGCCCATCGCCGATCTCTCGCGCGCCCGCATCGCCATGGTCACGACGGGCGGCCTCGTGCGGAAGGGCAACCCCGACAAGCAGGTTTCGGCGAACGCCGTGCGCTATCACCGCCACACGGTGTCCGAGCTCGAGTCGCTCTCGCCGGCGGACTGGGAGGCCTACCACGCCGGCTACTTCAACCACATCGTCAACAGCAACCCGAACTACATCCTGCCGCTCTCGTTCCTGCGCGATCTCGAGCGCCAGGGCCGCGTCGGTAAAGTGCACGAGCACATCTATGCGCTGCCCGGCGTGAGCACGCCGGTGGCGGTGTCCGCGGGCCACGGGCGCAGCATCGCCGCCGACCTCAAGGCGGGCGGCGTCGATGGCGCGCTGCTCGTCGCCACCTGAGGGACCTGCAATCGTTGCGGCGCAACGATCGCCAAGGAGATCGAGCGAGCCGGCATTCCGGTGGGGATGATCTCGGCCATCTACAACTTCGCGCTCACGACGGGCGCCAACCGCGTGATTCGCGGCGCGCGCATCGAGCACGTCTGCGGTGATCCCACGCTGAGCCCGGAGAAGGATTACGCGTTTGGCATGCGCATCGTGACCACCGCGCTCCAGACGCTGACCATCGCGGTGCCCGGACCGACGCTCTTCGATCCGATGGCGCCCGGGAAGACGGAAGAAGCGATTTAGAACATGGGGGCCACGACATGGCCCCCAAGCCCCCAAACGTCCGGCACGCCCCGGCCAAGCCGTGGCGCGCCTCTACAACCCTGGAGAGGATCGGCGCATGCGTCTTGAGATGGGCACCTTCCCGGTGAGCGACGTCGTCTTCGGCCGGGCGACGCGGTACGACGCCGGTCGGCTCACGGTGGATCGCGACGCCGTGCTGGCCGCGGTGCGGCAGGATCCGCGGATCGCCAGCGCCGAGCTCGAGATCGCGCGGCCCGGCGAGTCCGTGAGGATCTGGCCGGTGCGCGACGTGATCGAGCCACGCATCAAGGTCGAAGGCCCGGGCGTCTGCTACCCGGGCATCTGCGGCCGCGACATCGCCACCGTGGGCGAAGGCCGCACGCATCGCCTCGCCGGCATGGGCGTCGTCGAAGTCTCGAGCGTCAACTGGCACGACGCCGGCGGCGATTACGTCGAGACCTACCTCGACATGTCGGGCCACTACGGCCAGATGTATCCCTACCAGAAGCTCGTGAACCTCTGTCTGGTGGTCGAGCCCGACGCGACCCTGAACGAAGAGGTCAAGAACTACGCGGTGCACAAGGCCGCGCTCACGGTCGCGGATCAGCTCGGCGAGGCGGTGCGCTCGCTCGCGCCGCCGGAGCGCGAGGTGTTCGAGCTGACACCCGTCGATCCTTCACTCCCACGAGTCGTCTACATCTGGTGCGTGCACTCGCCGCAGGCCATGTCGGGTTCTCCGACGGCATTCTGCACGGCGACCTACGGCCTCACGCAGCTCACGCCGCCGTGGTATCTCCATCCGAACGAGATCCTGGACGGCGCGCTCACCGGGCCCTATCGCACGGCGTTCGCGATGTCCTGGACGGTGGCGAACA
>QHTB01000030.1:4843-9574 GCA_003220615.1 Candidatus Rokuibacteriota bacterium | reverse complement strand
GCGTGCGACGCGAGCCGGGTGGTGATGCGACACGACGCGCACGGCCGTGTCATCGAAGTCGGCGCGCGTACGCGCACGATCCCGCCCGCGATACGGCGCGCGCTCCACCATCGCGACCGCGGCTGCCGCTTCCCGGGCTGCGGGGTTCGCTTCGGCCAGGGTCATCACATCCGTCACTGGGCCAATGGAGGCCCCACCACGCTCTCAAACCTCGCGCTGCTCTGTCGCCCGCATCACCGCGCCGTTCACGAAGAAGGCTATCAGCTCGCTCGACAGCCCGATGGCGAGCTTCGCTTCCGTCGCCCGGACGGTCAGGTCCTGCCTGAGGTCCCGGCGCCTCCCGCGGTGCCTCGCGATCCGGTGCATGCGCTGCGTGCGCGCAACGGGGCAGACGGCGCCCACCTGAACGCGCGGACCGCGATGCCGGGCTGGTTGGGGGAAGGGCTGGACGTGGGCTACGCGATCAGCGTCCTGCATCCGTTGGCATTACGATCCGGGGGCCTCATGGGCGCTCGCGGGTGAGCAGCCTTCGAACTGACACGGTACCGAGGTGTCACATCACGAGCTCGCTCCCCCGCGACTCCTCACTCCTCCCCTCCAGCACGACGCGCCCCGTCTGCAGCACGTAACCGCGGTCGGCCAGATCGAGGGCGGTGGGCAACATCGCCCTTCTCGATGAGCCAACCGGCGGCCTTAGCCGGTGGGAGTATCGCATCGGTGACATTGAACTTGTGGTTCCCGGTCGATACGATCACTGTAATGCCGGGGCGCACGATCACCGGAACCGGTCGCACGACGGTATGAGCTGGTGCCCACGATCAGCGCCTTTTTTGGCATCGTGATCCAGATGTTCTGGCGGGAGCATGGGCCGCCACACTTTCACGCGCTTTATGCCGAGCACGAAGCGCTGATCGAGATCCGCGAGCTGCGGGTAATCCGCGGTTCGCTGCCACGCCGGGCGCTGGCTCTCGTGCTCGAATGGGCCGTCGAACACCGTCAGGCACTACTGGAGGACTGGGACCTATGCAGCCAGCTGAAACCCCCGAAGCCAATTCCCCCGCTGGAGTAGTCCCGACTCCTCGGCCTTCGACGGCTTGGCGAGTCGTGGCGGTCGAGCCGCTTCCAGGGATGTGCCTGCGCGTCAAGTTCATCGACGGCACATCTGGGGAGGTGCAGCTTCAGCGTTTCCTGGAGAGTCCGCAGGTGAACGGCACAGTCTTCGAGCCGCTCCGTGACCCGAACGTCTTCCGGCAGGTCGACGTACAGCTGGGCGCGGTGGTTTGGCCCTCCGGCGCCGACCTCGCGCCCGATAGCATGTACGACGCGATCCACGCACGGGGACACTGGGTGGTCGGCGAGGAGCCGTAGGCTGGGCCGAACCGGGCCGACTTCGACCGGCGGTGCTCGACATCCACGAATACCCGGAACCTGATGCGGCAATCATTCTTCGACCATTGACCGCTTGCGATTTCCGCTTGACAGCTTTCCGCGCGCGCCGTGGCCGCATACCGCTAGTGGCTCATGAATCCCGGCCCAGCGGCCGGCACCACCGAGGCGTGATCGTCGCAAAAAACTCGTCATCATCGCGATCGTCGCTCGTCGTGTCTCCCAGGCGCCTTCAAAACCCGGGTATAGAGTCGCTCCCACGCGGAGGGAGACTCATCATGCACCTGCTCGCCTCGCAGACTTGCTCGCGAGACCTTGATCAACTGGGCGACGAGATCGCCGAGCTGTCGGCTCATCTCGACGCCGCGACCGCACGCCTCCTCGACCTCATCCGCGAGTTCGACGCGCGCGTCGTCCACGTCGATGCGCCGGTCCTCGCCGACCCCGATCAACCCGGCCAGTCGCTCCTCGAAAACGGCGCGCGCGTTTCTGCAGAAACGTCGCGGCGCATCGCGTGCGACGCGAGCCGCGTGATAATGCAGCACCGCTGTGACGGCCGTGTCGTCGAAGTCGGCACGCGTACGCGCACGATCCCGCCGGCGATACGGCGCGCGCTCCACCATCGCGACCGCGCCTGTCGCTTCCCGGGCTGCGGGGTTCGCTTCGGCCAGGGTCATCACATCCGTCACTGGGCCAATGGAGGCCCCACCACGCTCTCAAACCTCGCGCTGCTCTGTCGCCGGCATCACCGCGCCGTTCACGAAGAAGGCTATCAGTCCTGCCCGAGGTCCCGGCGCCTCCCGCGGTACCTCGCGATCCCGTGCACGCGCTGCGTGCGCGCAACGAGGCAGACGGTGGGGGAACGGCTCGACGTGGGCTACGCGATCAGCGTCCTGCATCCGTTGGCGCGATAGGCGTCGTGGCGCGACACGCGACGCCCGCCGGTTGTCAAAAACCTCCTCAGCACGTCGACGTCCCCCGCCAAGCTCCGATCGCCCGGGCGTGTTCCGCATAGTGGCGGTAGGTATCGAGCCGTAGCCGGCGACGAAAGCGCGTCTCGCACGCGAACTGGGTCTCAGGCACTCCCTCGATGTAGTCGATGAGCCGGCGGTGGGTCTCCCGTAGTTGCCCGAGCACGTCGGCGAGGGACAGCGCGCGCTTGTGGTCCGCCATCCTGGCGTTGAAGACGTCGATGCCACCTTCGCTCGCGTACCGGGGCGGCGTGCCGCCCTCGACGATGAGCGGCAGGTACTTCAGGGCTTCCGCCTCCCACGTGGTGACGTGAGCGAGCATGTCCTTCACGGACCACTCGCCGCTGACGCCCGGCTCCGTCAGCCGCGCCTCCGACAGCCCCGCGAAGGACTGCTCGAGAGCCTCCCACGCGGTGTGGACCCGTCGCAGGAGCTGTGAGCGATTCATGCGTCACTCTGTCATCTGAAACTCGACCCGCCGGGCGTCGGTGACGCGTTGCGAGGCGTCGAGAATCTCGACAGCAACAAGGTTTCCCCTCTCGTCGTAGTCGAGAATGACGCCAGGCTTGTCCTCGTCGCTGTACTTCGCGACCCTGCTTGTCAGGTACGCCGTGACGACGCGTCGGTTATCCGAGACTGTAACACTGCCCGCCCGGGACCTAATTCTATTCGCTGCTCGGGCGCTGTCAGCACAGTCTGGACCGTGGCGAGGCTCAGCCCTCGGCGCGCAATTACATCGCTCGCATGACGTGTGAATACGTAGTCGCTGGCGGCTTCAGGCTCCACCGCCCGTGCGGATAGCACACGTGCGGTGTCGTGGTCAGCGCCCAAGAACTGATACACCTGGCGGGCGCGGGCGATACAGCCGTATCAAAGAGGGGGCATTAGCTCACATCCCCAGGTACGCCTTCCTTACCAGATCGCTCCCTCGCAGCTCCTCGCTCCTCCCCTCCAGCACGACGCGGCCGGTCTGCAGCACGTAGCCGCGGTCGGCCAGGTCGAGGGCGGCGGGCACGTTCTGCTCGACGAGGAACATCGTGAGCCCTTCGCTCTCGTGCAGCCGGCGCAGCGAGTCCATGACCTGGTCGACGAGGCGCGGCATGATCCCCAGGCTCGGCTCGTCGAGCATCAGAAAGCGTGGCCGTGACATGAGCGCGCGGGCGATGGCGAGCATCTGGGCCTCGCCGCCGCTCAGCGTCCCTGCCCGCTGCCGCGCCCGCTCGCGCAGGACGGGGAAGAGCGCCTCGATGCGCTCGAGCATCTCGCGGCGGTGGGCGGGATCGCCGTTGCTGTAGCTGCCCAGGGTCAGGTTCTCGGCGACGCTCAGCCGGCTGAACAGGCGGCGGCCCTCGGGCACGAGCGCCACGCCCAGCTTCACGCGCTCCGACGCATCCACCGTCCCGATCGCGCGCCCGTCGAACCACACCTGGCCTGCCTGCGGCTCCACCAGGCCCGCGATGGCCTTGAGCAGCGTGGTCTTGCCGGCGCCGTTGGCGCCGATGAGCGCCACCACCTCGCCGGGCTGCACGCGCAGCGACACACCCTGGAGCGCGCGCACACCGACGCCGTAGGCCACGTGGACGTCGCGCACCTCGAGCAGACTAGCGGGCGGCACGACGCTCACCCAGATACGCGCGGATCACCTGGGCGTCGCGCACCACGTCCTGCGGCGCGCCCTCCGCGATCTTGACGCCGTAGTCGAGCACGATCACGCGATGGGAGAGCGGCATGACGACCTCCATCACGTGCTCGACCACGCAGATCGTCACTCCGAGCTCCTGGTGGATCCGCCGCACGAGCCGCACGGCGGCGGCGGTCTCGAGCGGCGTGAGCCCGGACATGGCCTCGTCGAGCAGCAGCAGCCTGGGCCGCGTGGCCAGCGCGCGGGCGATCTCGAGACGCTTCTTGTCGGCGAGCGTCAGCGTGGCGGCAGGCGCGTCGCCTCTGTCGCGCAGCTCCGTGAACTCGAGCAGCTCGCCGGCGCGGGCGCGCGCCTGGCCGATGCGGCTCGTGCGCGCGAGCGCCCCGCACACCACGTTCTCCAGCACTGTCATGCGGCCGAAGGCGCGGACGACCTGCCACGTGCGCGCCACGCCGAGCGCGCAGATGCTCTCGGGCCGTGTATTGGTGATTTCCCTTCCATCGAACACGATGCGGCCGCCGTCGGGATGCATGTAGCCGGTGATGCAGTTGAACAGCGTCGTCTTGCCCGCGCCGTTCGGGCCGATGAGGCCGACGATCTCGCCCGGCGCGATGGCCAGCGACACGTCGCGATTGGCGAGCAGGCCGCCGAAGCGCTTGCTGGCGGCGTCCACGCTGAGCAAGGCGGCCATGGCGCTACGCCGGCGCGCCCGCCGCCCGCCGCCGCCCGATG
>QHTB01000030.1:0-4807 GCA_003220615.1 Candidatus Rokuibacteriota bacterium | reverse complement strand
GGCCCCGTGCCGAGCGTCGTGCTCATGATCTGCGAGATCGGGATGAGGATGACGGCGCCGAGCACCGGGCCCCACAGCCGCCCGATGCCGCCGACCACCGTCGCCATGATCGGCAGCGTGGCCCAGTTGAGCTCCAGCACCTGCTCGGGAAACACCGACAGCGCCCAGAAGGCGTAGAGCACGCCGGCGGCGGCGAAGACGGCGGCGGTGATCGTGCGCGCGATCACCTTGTAGCGCCGGCTGTCGATGCCGATGCCCTCGGCGGCTTCCTGATCGTCGCGGATGGCGCGGAAGTAATACCCGAGCTTGGAGCGCTCGACCAGCGCCATGAGCGCCAGCGTGACGGCAAAGAGCACGAGCGCGGCGTAGTAGTAGCCCATCGCCTTGGTCGGCCCCGCGAACTGCAGCGAGAGCGCCGCGCCGATCACGCTCGCGTGGGCCTTCACGGGAATGAACAGGCCCTGGGCGGCGCCGATGTACTCCCAGCTGGCGCCGATGGGCTGGGCGATCATCCAGATCGCCACGGTCGAGATGGCGAAGTAGTGGCCGCGCAGCCGCGTGAGCGGATAGGTCAGCAGCGCGCAGAGCACGGCGGCGAGGGCGACGCCCGCCAGCAGGCCCAGCCACGCCGCGAGGCCGAGCTTCACGTAGAGCAGCGCGGCCGTGTAGGCGCCGACGGCGAAGAACACCTGCGGCGCGAAGTCGAACTGGCCGGCCCAGCCGCCGATGACGTTCCAGCCCACGCCGAGCATGGCGTTGACGAGCACGAGGAAGCCGACCGTCTGGTAGTACGTGGTGCCCTGGATCTGCAGCGGAATGGGATAGAGGATCGCGGCGAGTGCCCCGATCGCCAGCGCGATCCGCGCCACGCTAGAACCGCCCGAACAGGCCTTGCGGCCGGAAGAGCCCGATCAGCAGATACGAGGCGAAGACGAACGCGTCCTTGAACGCCGGCGGCAGGTAGACGACGGTCACGCTCTGGATCACCCCGACGAGGAGCGCGGCGAACAGCGTGCCCAGGACGCTGCCGAACCCGCCGAGCGCCACGATCGCGTAGGCCATCACCGTGAACTGCAAGCCCACCTGCGGGTAGACGGAGAAGAAGTTGACGAGGATCGCGCCCGCGATGGCGACGAGCGCGGCGCCCAGGCCCCACGCCATCGCGAACATGCGCTGGGGCCGGATCCCCACGAGCCGCGCGGCGTCGCGGTCCTCGCTGGTGGCCTGCAGCGCCAGGCCGAACTCGGTGCGCTCGATGAGCAGGTAGAGCGCCAGGAAGATCAGCAGCGCCAGGCCGGCGGCGAGCAGCAGCGGCATTGCGAACGTGAGCCCGACGAGCTGCACCTTGGCGCCGCCGAGCCTCACCAGAAGACCCTCGTTGACGAAGCGGTAGTCGCTGGTGAAGACGGCCACCACCGCGTTCTGCAGCAGGAAGAGCAGGCCGATCGTCGCGAAGATCTGCGTGAACGGGTCGCCGCCCTGCACGCGACGCATGAGCTGCTGGTAGACCAGCATCCCGAACGCGTACATCACGACGGCGATCGGCACGATGGCGAGCAGCGGATCGAGCCCGAAGCGGGCGCTCAGCCACCAGCCGCCGAACATCCCCAGCATGAGGAACTCGCCATGGGCGAAGTTGATCATCTCCATGAGGCCCCAGATGATCGTCAGGCCCACGGCCACGAGGGCGTAGAGAAATCCCATCTGCAGGCCGTTGACGACGGCCTGGGCGAGCTCGGTCATGCGCGCGGATCGCTCAGTTCGGTTTTGGCTTGCTCTCGCGCTCCTGCCAGCTCGGATTCGGGTAGACGGCCTTGAACCCGCTCTTGGCCGCGAGATCCCACGGCCACACCGTGTGCTTCTCGCCGTCCCAGCCGATCTGGGTCACCACGCCGGTGGCGAGCACGTTCTGCCCGTTCTCGAACTGCACGCCCTTGTAGTCGATGATGAGCTGCTCGGGGCCCATCTTGGTTTCGTTGGCCGCTTTCTGCAGCGCGGCAGGCTCGACCGACTTCGCGCGGTTGATGACGTCGGCCATCCACAAGAGGCCGGTGATCTCGCGCATCGCCAGCTCGCCCATGTTCTGGCCGCGGCTGTACTTCTTGTAGATCTCGTTGACCTTCTTCCACGCCGGCCGGTCGTGGACCAGGTCGATGGCCGTGGGATCGCGCCCGAGCCAGCCGGCGCCGCCGTTGGATTTCTTCTGCGCCTGCAGCCACGTCTCGTCGGAGTAGGCGCCGTTGCTGGTGATGATCACCTTCGGGTTCCATCCGGCGCGCCTGGCGTCCTGCTGGAACACGTTGGTGTCGGCGGTGTACTGCACGAGGAACAACACGTCGGGATTGGCCGCTTGCAACCGCTGCACCTCGGAGGCGAGCGTCGTGGCGCCGGTCTTCGACGTCAGATCGAGCACGATCTGGTAGCCCGCCCTGGGCGCCAGCTCGCTGGCCACCTTGCGGTTGTCCTGGCAGAAGAGGTTGTCGCACATGAAGAATGCGATGGTCTTGAGATTCGTGGGACCGCCCCTGTCGCGCCACTCGTGCAGGAACGTGAAGACGCTGGCGACCATCGTCTTGTCGGTGGGGCCCGTACGGAAGAACCACTTGAGGCCCTTCTCGGTCAGCGTCGGCGACGCACAGGGGTGGCACGTCATCGGCAAGCCCGCGCTCTCCACCACGGGCTGGATGAGCGAGGTGATGCCGCTCGTCCCCTCGCCGTTGATCCAGTGGACCTTGTTGACGGAGATCAACTGCTCGACGATGGTGCGCGCCTGCTCGCCGCGGCTCTGGTCGTCGCGCACGATGAACTTGATGGGCGCGCCGCCGAGACCCGGGAAGCCTTTGCCTGGGCCGAGCGGCACCTGCAGATCCGGGTAGTCGTTGTTGACGATGTCCTCAGCCGTCTGCGCCGACCACAGGTACTGCTGCCCGTAGCTGGCAAAGGTGCCCGTAAGCGGCAGCACGGAGCCGATGAGCACCTCGGTGACTTTCGGCTGGGCGGGCGCCAGGCGCGAGACGCCGAGGGCTGCGACGACGAGCGTGAGAAGGATGCCAAGGCGAACGAAAGAGCGTCGCATACGAGGCCTCCAGACTGGTGCGGGGTGGAAGCTGCCTCCAGTGGGTCGCTATGCTACTTCAAATTGAGCGATGATGGGGCCCATGACTCCGCCGGCCGCTCCGTCTCAGCGCACCCTGACTTCCGACATCGATCCCGTCCGGTTCGAGGTCATCCGCAACGCGCTGCTCGCGATCACGGAGGAGATGGGCGCCACGCTGCGGCGCGCGGCCTATTCCACCAACATCAAGACGCGCGGTGACTTCTCGTGCGCGTTCTTCGACCGGGAGCTGCGCACGATCGCCCAGGCCTTCGCCCAGCCGTCGCACCTGGGCTCGCTCGCCCACATCGTGCCGCGCGCCGTCCGCACCTACGGGGCCGAGCGGCTGGCGCCGGGTGACGGCATCCTGATCAACGATCCCTACCTGGGCGGCGTGCACCTGAACGACATCACGCTCATCACGCCGGTCTTCCACGAGGGCGTGCTGCTCGGTTACGTGGCCAACATCGCCCACCATGTCGACGTGGGCGGCGGCGCGCCGGGCAGCATCGGCGTGTCGAGCGAGATCTACCAGGAGGGGCTCGTCATCCCGCCCGTGCGCTTCGTGAAGGGCGGCCAGATCGATCCCGACATCTTCGCGCTGATCCGCTCCAACTTCCGGGGCACCCGCGAGATCTCCGGCGACTTCCGCGCCCAGACTGCGGCCAACCGGCTCGGCGCCCAGCGCATCGAGGCGCTCGTCGCCCAGCACGGCGCCGCGACGCTGACTCACTACCTCGAGGAGCTGCTGAGCTACACCGAGCGTCGTACGCGCTCGGCGTTCGCGGAATTCCCCGACGGAACGTTCAGCGCCGAGATGCTCATGGACGGCGACGGTGTCACCGACGAGCCGGTCAAGCTGGCGGCCACCGTGACGGTCGAAAGCGGACGCGTGTCGGTCGATCTCACCGGGTGCGATGACCAGCGCAAGTCCCCGACCAATGCGACCTCGTCGCAGACGTATTCGGGCGTGGTGTACGTGCTCAAGTGCCTCATCGACCCCGATATTCCGGTCAACGACGGCTTCTACCGGCTGATCGACATCAAGAGCCGGCCGGGCTCGGTGGTTCATGCTCAGCACCCGGCCGCGGTGGCCGCCGGCTGGGAGATCGCCATGCAGCTCTGCGACCTGCTCTTCCGCGCTCTGGCGCCGGCGCTGCCAGACCGAGTGGTGGCGGGCACGAAGGGCTGTGTCTGCAACATCGCGTTCGGCGGCATGAATCCGGCGAGCGGCGAGTACTTCACGTACTACGAGACCATCGCCGGCGGCTACGGCGCCACGCTCACCACCGACGGCATGGACGCCGTTCAGGCGCACTTCCAGAACACGGAGAACGCGCCCGTCGAAGAGACCGAGGCCAACTATCCCGTGCGCATCCTGCGCTACGAGCTGATCGAGAACTCCGAGGGCGGCGGCCGCCATCGCGGCGGCCTCGGCGTGCGGCGCGATTACACGTTCCCCGGCCACGCGCCGAGCTTCTCGATCCTCTCCGACAAGGCGCGCTTCGCCCCGTGGGGCCTCTTCGGCGGCGAGGCCGCACGACCGGCGAAGTACATCCTGAACCCGGAGACGCAGCAGTCCCGTGAGCTGCCGTCGAAGATCACGTTCCAGCTGGCGCCCAACGACGTAGTCAGCGTGCAGACGCCGGGCGGCGGCGGCACCCGGTCGCCACTCGAGCGCCCCGCCGAGGGCGTCGCGCACGACGTCGCGCT
>QHTB01000068.1 GCA_003220615.1 Candidatus Rokuibacteriota bacterium | reverse complement strand
GACGCACGTCCTCTCGACTCGGCGTGGGATCGCCACTCGGATGGTTGTGCAGCAAGATCACCGCTGCCGCGGATTCGACGATGGCCGGCTTGAACACCTCGCGCGGATGCACGAGGCTGGCCGACAGCGTCCCCTCCGATACGATGCGATCGCGCAGGAGCCCGTTCTGCGCGTCGAGCAGCGCGACGCGAAACACCTCGTGCTTGAGGTCTTCCATCAGCGGTCCGAACGCGGCGTAGACCTCGGCCGGCGTCGCGAGCGTCGCCCGCTGGCCGGGCGTGCGTGACCGCATCCGTCGCGTCAGCTCGAAGGCGGCCGCCAGTCGCGCCGCCCTCGCCGGGCCGACGCCCCGCTGGCGCGCCAGCTCGACCACCTCGCGCGACGCCATCTCACCCAGCGATCCGTACGTGGCCAGGATCTCGCGCGCCACGTCGAGCGCCGTGTGACCTCGCGTGCCCGACCCGAGCTGGAGCGCGAGCAGCTCGGCGTCGGCGAGCGCTTCCGGTCCGTGGGCGTACAGCCGCTCACGCGGGCGGTCGTATTCGGGCCAGCTCACGCGGCTGAGGGTGGCGCAGGCAGCCGCGCACCGTCAATGCCACGAGGTTGATACGCTCCGGTGTCGACGTCACACTCCGGCCAGACCACGCGTGATCGTGATCGTCCGCGGCTCGTCCCCGACGCCGTCGATGCGGACGTAAATGGTCCGCGCCGGCAGCAGCGGCCGGGCTTTCTCGGCCCACTCGATGACCGTGACGCCGTCGCCGTCGATCATCTCCTCGAGCCCGAGGTCCGCGAGCTCGGTCACCGTCGTCGTCCGATACGCGTCGACGTGATGGACGGGCAGACGGCCACGATACTCGTTGACGAGCACGAACGTCGGACTCGTCGCGTGGACGGTCACGCCGAGCCCGCGCGTGAGGCCCTGGACGAAGCACGTCTTGCCCGCGCCCAGCTCGCCGATGAGCCCCACGACATCGCTCGGGCCGAGCGTCCGCCCCAGGCGCTCGCCCGCCGCCTCGGTCTCTTCGGCCCTCTGGCTGGCGATCGTCGCTGACGCCGTCACACCGTTCGGGGCCTGAGGCTCGCGAACGCGTCGGCCAGCGCGGTGATCACGTCGCTCGCGATCAACGCTTCCTCGCCGACGCGGGCAGCCGCGAGGTCACCGGCGAGCCCGTGAAGGTAGACGCCCGTCTGGGCCGCGGCGCGTGGCTCGAGGCCGCGCGCGAACAGGGCGCCGAGGATGCCGGTGAGCACGTCCCCGGTTCCACCGCTGGCCATGCCCGGATTCCCCGTCGGGTTGATCGAGACGTGGCCGTCAGGATCGGCGATCACAGTGCCCGCGCCCTTGAGCACCAGATAGACGCCGTAGGTGGTGGCAAACGTGCGGGCCATCTCGATGCGATCGCGCTCGACGTCGGCCACGGAGCGGCCGAGCATCCGCGCCAGCTCGCCGGGGTGCGGCGTGAGACAGCGCGGCGCTGGCGCTCCGCGGAGGGTGTCGAGGTGACCGGCGAGCGCCGTCAGCGCGTCGGCGTCGAGCACCAGCGGACGGCGAAGATCGTGAGCGAGCTCGCGGGCGAGCGTTTGAGTTTCGGCGTCGAGCCCGAGCCCCGGCCCCACCACGGCAGCGTCACGGGCCTCGGCCAGCTCGTCGAGGGCCTCGCGAGCCTTGAGCGCGATCGAGCGCGCGGCCGTCTCGGGCACCGGCTCGGTCATCGCTTCGAGCACGAGCGTCGCGACGATCGGTTGCTGGCTGGCGGCCGTCGCGACGGTGACGAGACCGGCGCCGCTCCGCATGGCCGCGCGCGCGGCCAGCGCGGCGGCGCCCGTCTTGCCGACGGAGCCGGCGACGATGAGCAGCCGACCATAGATCCCCTTGTGAGCGTGGTGCGGGCGTCGAGGGACGTGGGTGGCGACGTCGGACGCTTCGAGCAGGAACGTCGTGATCCCGCGACGGACTTCGGCGTCGGGAATTCCGATGTCCACGACGACCACGCGGCCCGCCCAGTCCAAACCCGGACCCGTGACGAGTCCGCGTTTGAAGGCGGCAAATGTCGTCGTCACATCCGCGTGAACCGCGGGGCCGGGCGGCGGACCACCGTCGGCGGGAAGAGCGGATGGAATGTCCAGCGCGACGACCGAGCGCTGGCTCGCGTTGATGGCGGTGATCGCCGCTGCGGTCGTCCCGCGCGGCGCGCCTTGCGTCCCCGTGCCGAGCAGCGCGTCCACGACGACATCGGCGTCGCCGAGCGACTCCGCCAGGGCACGCTCGTCAGCGATGACCACCGGACGGAGGCCAGCGCGTCGCAGGGCGGCGAGCTTCCCCGCCGCATCGCCCGTGATCTCTTCCGGTCGAGCCGCGAGCCACACGGCGACACGAGCGCCGCGTTGCTTGAGGTGGCGAGCGACGACGAAGCCGTCACCGCCGTTGCCGCCCTTGCCACACACCACCACCACGCGCGCGCCCCGCCCGCCTCGGGGCAGGAGCCGGATGATGTGCGGGACGGCGCCGCGACCCGCGTTCTCCATGAGGGCCGCGCCGGGAATACCGAGCGTGTCGATGGCCCGGCGATCGAGCCGGCGCATCTCCTCGGCGCTCAGGACCGGCAGCACGTCAGTGCGGCAGGGTGGCGGCCTGGGTGAGAAAGTCGGCGAGGATCGCCGTGTAGACCTCGCGTCCCTCGACGCGGGCCGTCTTCGGCAATTCGATGTGCAATGCCTGGGCGGGCAGACGAAGAATGCCGACGCGCTTGGCGCTGCTCGCCCCATACATCACGGGGTCGGCCGGCTCGACGAGCACGTCGAGGCGTTGACTGCCGGGGCGGGCGCGAAGATGCGCGTCGCGAATGAGCTCGAGCAATGTCTTGAGACGAAGCGCGTCGTTGCGGTCGGTGCCCACGGTCGCGATCTCGATCCGCTGGGCGGCCTCGCGACGATTGTTGCCGTGAATCTCCACGTAGAAGGCGAGCGGGCCCTGGGCGACCGCTCGCACCCGCTGCTCGTACGCCTCGTAGACGCGCCGGGCGCCGTCGCTGGAGACTTCCTGCGCGGCTGGTCGGCCCGGCACCCCTTCCATGGGGCGGTTCACCTGATAGCGCCGCCCCGGCCCGTCGGGACGATCGGGCTCGAGGGTAAAGCCGGTGGCGACGACGAGGCCGAACCCCGTGCGGCGTGCGAGATCAGTCGCGATGTCTCCGGTGCGCAGGTCCGACGTGCCGTGCGGCGCCGCGATGACGAACCCCGGCTTGCCCGGGCGGGTCGCGATGTAGCCGGGGGGAGCGCCCGGCGTCAGGCGCACGGGCTCGGCCGCGCATCCGTAGAGGATCACCGCGCCCGTCGTCACGCTAGCGAGGTGGAGCAGTCGCATCGGGAGCGACGAGCATGGCCTGGGCCATCGCGTAGTCGCCGTCGTGCGTGAGCGCGAGCAGGAGCCGATCGCCGCCACCGCGAGCGCGCCCGATCTCCTGCGAGCGCCCGTGGAGGACGAGCACGGGCGCCTGGCCACGCTCGCGGCGCACCTCGAGCTCGCGCCAGTTGATCCCCAGCCGCAGCCCGGTCCCGAGCGCCTTGAGGCCGGCTTCCTTGGCGGCGAAGCGCACCGCGAAGTGCTGGGTGGGATCGCGACGGGCCCGGCAGTAGGCGATCTCTCCGTCCGTGAAGACGCGCCGCAGGAACCGCTCCTGCCAGCGTTCGATGACGTCCCGCATCCGTGGCAGATGAACCAGATCGACACCGATGCCGCGAACACCGGAATCGCTCGCCGGCCGCCGCTCCTCGGCGTGCCCGATCGGGTCGCTTGGCGCGCTCATGCCGCGCCGATCAGATTGCGAATGATGGCGGCAAGATCGTCGGCCATGGTCCGGATTCGCTCGCCGTCGGCGCCTTCGATCATCACGCGCGCGAGCGACTCCGTGCCGGAGTAGCGGATCAAGATGCGCCCGGCGCCATTCATCTCGCTCTCGAATCCCCGGACCCGATCCGACAGCCCCGCCAGCGTGTCGATGGGTGGCTTCGTCCGCACCGGCACGTTGACGAGCACCTGGGGGAACTTCCGCAGGCAGCCGGAGAGCTCGGTCAGCGACGCGCCCGTCTCGCGCATGACCGCGAGCAGGGCCAGGGCGGACAGGATGCCGTCGCCGGCAGGACTGTGATCGAGGAACAGCAGGTGGCCGGATTGCTCACCGCCGAGGTTGGCGCCGCGGCGCTGCATCTCCTCGTACACATAGCGGTCGCCCACCTGGGTCTTGACGATCTCGATGCCGCCGGCGCGCAGGGACTCGTCCAGCCCGAGGTTGGCCATGACCGTCGTGACCACGACGTTGCCCTTGAGTCGCCCGCGGCTCTGCAGGTGACGGGCGGCGATGGCGAGCGCGTAGTCGCCGTCGCGGATCTCGCCCTGGTCGTCGACGGACACGAGACGGTCGCCGTCGCCGTCGAACGCGAAGCCGACCTGCGCGCCCACCGCGCGGAGCTTCCGCTGGAGCGCCTGCGGGTGCAGCGCGCCCGACGCGGCATTGATGTTGGTGCCGGTGGGCCGGCAGCCGATGCACACGACGTGCGCGCCGAGGCGGCGGAACACCCGGGGCGCCACGCGAAACGTCGCGCCGTGTGCGCAGTCGATCGCGATCGTCATGCCGCCGAGGTCGACGGGGAAGCAGCGGCTCAGATAGTCGATGTAGTAACGCTCGGCGCGATCGTACGTCACGTGGCGGCCGATGCCGGCCCCGCTCGCCCGCGGCGCGTTGTCGGCGCCCTTGAGCCGGGCCTCGATCTCGTCCTCCCAGGCGTCGGGAAACTTCGTGCCCTCGGACGAGAAGAGCTTGATCCCGTTGTCGGCGAACGGATTGTGGGAGGCGGAGAGCACGATGCCGCCGTCGGCGTCGAGGCCACGGGTGACCAGCGCGATTCCGGGCGTCGGCAGCACGCCGGCGGCGAAGCACTCTCCGCCCGCGCTCAGCACGCCCGCCGTCATCGCCGCTTCGAGCAGCGGCCCGGAGCGTCGCGTGTCACGGCCGATGACGAGCTTGACGCTGTCGCGGCCCCGTTGCGCGCGCAGCGTGGCCACGAGCTGACGGCCGACGCGATAGGCGAGATCGGGCGTGAGGGGCTCTTCGTTGGCGACGCCGCGGATGCCATCGGTGCCGAACAGTCGCGTCACGGTTTCCCACCCCGCTGCACGGCCGTCTCCGGCCGGATCTCCACGGTCACCTGCACACGGCCGGCACGGATCGGATAGACGTTGTCGGGGAGCACCAGGCCGACGGTCTGCGTCACGGTGGCTCGGCTGCCGGCGACATCCACCGGCGCCGTCTCGACGCTCTCCCGCGTCTCGATTGTAGAACGAGGCCCCTTCACCAGCACAGAACCAGGATCGACGAGGACCCGCGTCACCGCGTACCCGGTGGCCGGCTGACCCCGCACGCTGGCGACGGCTCGCATCGTTTTCTCGGCCGCCTTGGCCACCGCGACGCGGAGCTGGGGCGGCGTGATGCGGGTCACCCGCACCCCGGGCGGCGTCTGGACGTCCGACGGGGCCAGCGTGAGCTGGCTTTCTCCTTCGGGCAGATGGGCGACGTTGACGCGGACGCGCAGCGCCTCACTCGTCAGACGACTGACCGCCCAGCGCCCCACCTCGACCTGGAGCTCCACGCGATCGCGCGGGTCGGGCAAGAGGACGGCGTCGTCGGGGAGGCCGACGTACTCCACGGGGGCGGCGAGGGCGAGCTGGCTACGCTCGCCGACGGCGACGAAGAGCCAGAGGCCAGCGGCGACGGCGAGGGACAGGAGCTTGAGGTGCCAGTTCCGTACGAGGAACGACGGCATCAAGCCCCGAGCTTGAGTCGGGTCGCCACGGCGGGCGCCGGGATCGGCACCGCCGGCACCCCCTCGATCAGCTCCTGCAGTCGCTGGCGCAGCGTGGCCGGATCGGGGATCGGCTCCATGTGGCCGTCCACGGCGATCGCCACGCGTCCGGTCTCCTCGGATACGACGAGCGCGATCGCGTCGCTTTCCTCGCTGATGCCGAGCGCGGCGCGGTGCCGCGTGCCGAGCTGCCGTCCCGTGTGCGGCGAGCGTGAGAGCGGCAGGAAGCAGCCGGCCGCGCGGGCCCGGTCGCCCTGGATGATGACGGCGCCGTCGTGAAGCGGCGACTGGGGCAGGAAGACCGTCTCGAGCAGGTCGGCCGACACGAGCGCGTCGAGCGGCACGCCGAGCTCGACGTAGTAGCGAAGGCCGCCGGCACGCTCGAACACGATCAGGGCGCCGATGCGACGGCCCGACAGTGAGTGCGCCGTCTTCACGAGCTCCTCGACGATGTGGGCGCGCTCGGCGGCGCGCGTGCCGCCGAAGGCGAGCCAGAGCCGGCCCTGGCCGATTCTCGTCAGCGCGCGTCGCAATTCGGGCTGGAAGAGGACGATGAGCGCGATCGCCCAGAACGACCAGAAGTTGTCGAAGATCCAGGTGATGCTCCACAGCTCGAACGAGCGCGCCAGGAACGACCCGCCGACCAGCAAGCCGAGCCCGACGAGCATCTGGATGCCGCGCGTGCCTCGGAAGAGCACGAGGCCGCGATAGACGACGCCGGCGACCAGCAGGATGTCGAGCGCGTCACGCCACCGGAGCGCGGCGATGATCTCTTTCATGGCCGCCTCGCGCGTGCCACGCGCTCGGCCACGGCGACCGCGTCGCTCGTCTCGGCCACGTCGTGGGTCCGGATCAGCGCGGCACCGTTGACCACGGCGAGCGCCGTGGCCGCCAGCGATCCGGCCAGACGGTCAGCGGGGTCGGTGCGCCCGGTGAGGGCGCCGATGAACGACTTCCGCGACACACCGACGGCCAGGGGCCGGCCGAGATCATGGAGCTCCGCCAGACCCGCGAGGACACGGACGTCCCATTCGTGCCACGGCACCGTTTCTTCGCGGAAGAATCCGATGCCGGGATCGAGGACGATGGCCTCGTCGGCGATCTCGGCGCGCCGCGCCCGCTCGAGCGCGGCCGAGAGGCCGGCGCGCACGGCCAGGACGGGATCGGGACGGGGCGAGGGCGAGACGTCCGGATGGGCCATCACGATGACGCCAGCGCCGTGACCGTGGACGACGCGGCCCATCGCCGGATCCCCGAGACCAGAGACGTCGTTGACGATGCGGGCCCCGCACTCGAGCGCCGTCTCGGCGACGGTGGCTCGCGTCGTGTCGGCGGACACGGGCACCGGCAGCTTGGCGGCGAGCGCTTCCACCGCCCGCCCGAGCCGCACGCGCTCATCCTCGGTCGTGACGTCGCCCGCCCGGTACGGCGCCGTCGATCGTGCTCCGACATCGATGATGCTGGCGCCGGCCTCGACCATGCCGAGCGCGGTGGCCACGAGCGCGTCGAGACTCGGAGGAACGGAGCCGGCATAGAAGGATTCCGGACTGACGTTGAGCGCGCCCATCACGACAACGGGCGCTCCACCACCGATGGGAACGCCAGCCAGGAGGGCACGAAGGCGAGCCAACACGCTCAAAGATACCATCGTCGGGAAGACCGCGACACGACAACCGGCGGCCGCCGTGGCGGCCGGCTCAGACCGGAGCCGGGGCCTCTTGGAACGGTCGGGCGCGCAGGATCCGCGCGATCTCCTCGCCGTCGAGCGACTCGCGCTCGAGCAGCGCGCGGGCCAGCGCGTGGAGCTTCTCGATGTTCTCATCGAGGATCTGGCGGGCGCGGGTGGCGCACTCCATGACGATGCGCTTGATCTCGGAGTCGATGAGCAGCGAGGTCGCCTCGCTGTAATCCTTCGCGCGCGCGACCTCCCGCCCCAGAAAGATGTGCTCCTCGTTCTTGCCGAAGGTCAGCGGGCCGAGCTTGTCGGACATCCCCCACTCGCAGACCATCTTGCGGGCCATCTCGGTGGCTTTCTCGAGGTCGTCGCCGGCGCCCGTCGTCTGCTGCTTGAGAACGATCTCCTCGGCGGCCCGGCCACCGAGCAGGATGGTGACGCGATTGACCAGGTACTCCCGCGAATAGTTGTACTTGTCGTCCAGCGGCAGTTGCTGGGTGAGGCCGAGCGCGCGGCCGCGCGGGATGATCGTCACCTTGTGGACCGGATCCGTGCCCGGCAGGAAGTCGGCGACCAGCGTGTGGCCGGCCTCGTGGTAAGCGATCGTCCGCTTCTCGGTGTCGCTGATGATCATCGAGCGTCGCTCGACGCCCATCAGGACCTTGTCCTTGGCGTTCTCGAAGTCGAGCATCTCGACGAACTTCTTGTTCTGGCGGGCCGCCAGCAGCGCCGCCTCGTTGACGAGGTTCGCGAGGTCGGCTCCCGAAAAGCCCGGCGTGCCGCGGGCCAGGACCTTGAGGTCGACGTCGGGCGCGAGCGGGATCCTTCGCGCGTGCACTCGCAGGATCTCCTCGCGGCCCTTGACGTCCGGCCGCGGCACGACCACCTGGCGATCGAAGCGGCCGGGACGGAGGAGCGCGGGATCGAGGACGTCGGGACGGTTGGTGGCGGCGATGAGGATCACGCCCTCGTTGGTCTCGAACCCGTCCATCTCGACGAGGAGCTGGTTCAGCGTCTGCTCGCGCTCGTCGTGACCGCCGCCCAGGCCGGCGCCCCGATGGCGGCCGACGGCGTCGATCTCGTCCATGAAGATGATGCACGGCGCGTGCTTCTTGCCCTGCTCGAACAGGTCGCGCACTCGGGAGGCGCCGACGCCAACGAACATCTCGACGAAATCGGATCCGGAGATCGAGAAGAACGGAACGTTCGCCTCTCCCGCGATCGCCTTCGCCAGCAGCGTCTTCCCGGTGCCGGGAGGACCAACGAGCAGCACGCCCTTCGGGATCTTGCCGCCGAGCTTCTGGAACTTCTGCGGATCCTTGAGGAAGTCGATGATCTCGCGCAGCTCTTCCTTGGCTTCGTCGACGCCGGCGACGTCTTGGAACGTCACCTTGTTCTGCTTCTCCGAGATCAGCCGCGCGCGCGCCTTGCCGAAGGAGAGCGCCTTGGCGCCGCCGCCCTGCATCTGGCGCATGAAGAAGATCCACACGCCGATGAACAGGAGCATGGGGACCCACTGCAGGAAGATCGCGTACCACGGGTTGGAGTCCGGTGGCTTCACGGCGATGCGCACACCCCGGTCGCGGAGCATCTTGATGAGGTCGGGGTAATCGACGATGTAGGTCCGCTGCGTCTGCGGGCTGTCCTTCAAGCTGTACGTGACGTGATTGCCGCGGATGACGACGGATTCGACGCGATTCTGCTCCACCGCGCGGAGGAATTCGGAGAAGTTCGGCTGCTCTTGCCCGCTCTGCTGGGCCCCCTGGAACACGGTGAAAAGGAGGATGACGATCAGGCCGATGACCATCCAGAGGGCGAGGTTTTTGTAAACCTGGTTCATGTGAAAGAGATTATAGCACCAGCAGAATTGTGACGCGCCGCGCTGCCGACATCAGCGTCCGCCCGGATCGTCCAGCGCACAGACGTACGGCAAATTGCGGTACCGCCCGTTCCAGTCCATCCCATAGCCCACCACGAAGACGTTCGGAATCGTGAATCCGATGTAGTCGACGTCGAGTTCGACCTGCCGGCGCTCGATCTTGTCGAGCAGCACGCACACGCGCAGGCTTCGCGGATGGCGCGCGCTCAGGGCGCGCTTGAGGTACGACATCGTGAGCCCGGTGTCCACGATGTCCTCGACGATCAGCACGGGCCGGCGCTCGATCGAGACGGAGAGATCGGACTGCAACCGGACGACGCCGGAGGGGCTGGTGCCGGCGCCGTAGCTGGCCAAGCTGATGAAGTCGGTGCTCACGTCCATCGGGATGCGGCGGATGAGATCGGCCATGAAGAGGAAGGCGCCTTGCAGCACGCCCACCAGGATGGGCCGCTCCGTCTCCCCTTCCTTCGCGTAATCGCGCGCGATGGCCTGGCCGAGGACGTGGATGCGAGCGTCGAGCTCGGCCTCCGTGATCAGCACACGCCCGAGCCGCGCTTCCGATTTATCGGAGGGTGACATAGGTGGAGAGGCGCTCGGTGGCGGTGAGACGTTCGGCCGCGCGTCGCGCTTCGTCCCGGCTCGCGTACGAGCCGATTCGCACGCGAAAGCGCGTCGCCGCCGGGGCGTCGAGATCGGCGACGAAGGCGTCGTGGCCGGCGGCGGCGAGTCGGGCCCGAATCGCCTCGGCCTGCTCACGCTGCCCGAAGGCTCCCACCTGAACGGTGTAGCGCGTGCCCCGAGGCTCCGCCGGCGCTGCTGGCGCTGACGCCGGAAGCTCGACGCGATCCGTTGGAGCGGGTGCCGCCTGGTCCGCTGGTGCGGACATCGCATGCGCGACTTGAACGTCGGTCTTCTCCGAGGCCGCCGTGGCCCTGGCGGTGTCCGACGCGAGGGCCGCGGGCTTGGCACGGTCGGGTTTGGGCTTCGAGGCCGGCGGGGGCGATGTGAGGGGAGCCGTCAACTCCTGATAAAAGGTCAGCACGGGGGCGGGCTCTACGACCTTGGTGCGATCCGCCAGTCGACTCTCGGTGCCTCGTCGTGGCTCCTTGGGAACCGTGACGGCACCCAGCGACGGCAGCATTCTTGGAAAGTGCCGGCCCGCCACCATGCCTCCGAAGAAGGCGACCGCGAGAATCGTCAAGAAGCCCAGGCCGACCAGCGTCGAGCCGACACGGCTCGCGCGGCGCGGTGGGCGCCTCCTCAAGAGACGCGTGTCGCCAGGAGCCGGCATCGTCGCGGCGTCGTCACGACGTCGAGCAGTCAGTCACGTTTCGCCCCACGCCTTTCGGCTTCAGCCTCGTCAGACAAGAATCGCCGCGCGGGGGCGGCGATGCCACATCATACCGACGACGTTACGGCGTGCGAAGAAAATGCCGTCACGTCGAGCTCGCGTGTGTCACCCCCGGGCACGCCGTCTCGACCACGCGCTCCGTCTGGGGCCGACTCGACCACGGTCTCGACGATGTCGCCGCTCGCCAGGGTCGTGCCGTGCCGCCAATCCAGGCGCGGCGACTCGTCCAGTCGAGCGAGCGTCGCGCCACCTGGGAGCTATCGTGATAATTCTCAACCGATGACGTCTAAACATCTAACGATTCAAGGGAATACCGAGACGATCAGAGCGAGCGATCCCCCGCCCAGCGCCGCGGCGACGAGCATGACGCGGACGCTTCGCCTGACGTCAGTGGCCGTTGGCGCTCGGCCCTCGCCGAGGCGGTAATGATCCACCTTCAAGAGCATGACGCCGAGCGCGCCGGCCATGGCCGCGATCGTCCAGCCCGCGTTCGGGCTCGCGGTGCGCGCATGCTCACGCCACATGGTGGTCAGTGCGCGGACAGGACGAGCGCCCGTCAGCGCCGCGGCGAGGACAAGGAGCAAGCCCGCCAGCCGAGCCGGGATCAGGTTCAGCACGTCGTCGAGTCGGGCCGCGACCTTCCCGAAGTCCTCGAGCACGCCGGTCCGGTAGCCGAGCATGGCGTCGGCGGTGTTCACGGCGCGGTAGACGGCGGCGCCCGTCAGACCGAACGCTGCATAGAAGAGCAACGGAGCGAGCACCGAATCGGTGAGGTTTTCAGCGGCCGACTCGATCGCGGCCGATGCGACACCGGAGGCGTCGAGCCCGGAGGTCGGCCGGCTGACCAGATCCGTCGCGACTGCTGCGCGGGCGGCTCTCATGTCCCCCGCCTCGAGATCGCCGGCAACGGTCAGCACGGCTCGGGCGAGGCCACGCACCGCGAACATCAGCTCGAGGGCGATGGCGTCGATGAGGAGCCCGACGGGCCCGAGCGTCACCGCCAGCGCGCTGATCAGGTAACCAGCGAGACCCGCGGCGGCGCCGACGACGAGGACGAGCAGGGCGCCGGCGACACGCAGGCCGAGGCGTGAGCCGCGTGCGAAGCGGCGCTGGCCGGCACGGAGCAGCGCACCCATCCCGGCGACCGGATGAAGGACGTTCGGCGGGTCTCCCACCGCGGCGTCGAGCGCCAGCGCGAGCAGGATGACGACGGCCGAGCCGCTCAGAGGCCGATGAGCGCGGAGATGGTCTTCAGATCGACAGCGGCCGCGACCGCATCGGCCAGTCGGTCGTATCGCGCCGTCGCGCTCTCGCGCTGACCCCAGCGCGGATCCGCCGCGACGCCCGTGCGCGTGGCCAACCAGTCGAGGAGCGCTCGCCGCAGCCCATCGTTGGCGAAGAGCCCGTGCAGGTAGGTACCGATCACCACGCCGTCGAAGGCGAGGGCGCCGTCGGGGTCGCCACACGGCGCGCCACCACGGTCGAGGATCGAGAACGGCGCGCCGGCACCTTCGACGCGGGTCGTCCCCATGTGGATCTCGTACCCTTCGATCGTCTGGCCTCGTACGGCCGCGAGAGGCCCGACCTCGGCGATCACGCGCGCGTGCACACGAACCGTCCGCTTCGTCGCTCCGAACGTCGTCACCACGGGCAGCAGACCGAGCCCGGCGGCTGTCGTCACTGACGACTCCACGCCGTCGGGATCTTCGAGCGCGCGCCCGAGCATCTGATAGCCCCCGCAGAGACCGATCAGCGGCGTCCCCGCTCGCGCTGCGGCGATCAATGCGTCGGCGAGGCGGGTCTCGCGGAGCCAGGCGAGATCCGCGATGGTGCTCTTGCTCCCCGGCACGATCAGCAGGTTGGCGCCCACAAGATGCGATGGCGAGGTGGCGAACCGGACACGCACGCCGGGCTCGCGGGCGAGCGGCTCGACGTCGTCGAAGTTCGCGATTCGCGGCGGCCTCACGACGACGATGTCGAGGCGGGCGCCGCCTGACGCGGGCGCCGCATCGTCCAGATCGAGCGAGTCCTCGGCCGGGACGAGGCCACGCTCGAGGTACGGCACGACGCCGAGGACGGGAACGCCGGTGCGCTCGTACAACATGTCGAGCCCGGGCGCCAGCAGCGCGAGGTTGCCACGGAACTTGTTGACCACGAAGCCGGCCACCCGCGCGCGGTCGTCGGGCTCGAGCAGCGCGAGCGTGCCCACGAAGGCCGCGAAGACGCCGCCACGGTCGATGTCGCCGACGAGGACGACGGGAGCGTCGGCGAGCCGCGCGATGCGCATGTTGACGATCTCGCCGGCCGAGAGATTGATCTCGGCCGGGCTCCCCGCGCCCTCGATGATGACCAGGTCGTGCGCCGCGCGGAGTCGCGCGAGGCTCTCGGCGACGACGGCCAGCAACGCGCCGCGCTGCGCTCCGTACTCACGGAACGTGAGACGCCCGATCGGCCGGCCGCGCACCACGACCTGCGAGCAGTCCTCACCCTCGGGCTTCAGGAGGATCGGGTTCATGTCGACGGTCGGCTCGACGCCGGCGGCCTCCGCTTGCGCGGCCTGGGCCCGGCCGATCTCGCACCCGTCGGCGGTGACGGCGGCGTTGAGCGCCATGTTCTGCGCCTTGAACGGCGCGACACGATAGCCCTGCCGGGAGAAGATCCGGCAGAACGCCGCGGTGAGCAGGCTCTTGCCGACCCCCGACGCAGTGCCCTGCACCATCAGACACGACGCCGTCATGCCCGATAGCGTCGCCGGAAGTCCTCCCAGAGCGCCGTGCGCGTGAAGTCGGGCGCCCGCAGTCGCTCGGACGCGTCGTCGTAGTACGGATTTGGAAAGAACACGGTCAGCATCTGCTCGCCCTGGCCGTTCCACAGCCTGAGCCCGTAGCTGAGCGGCGTGCAGCTTCCGCCGGTCGTCTGGAAGAACGCGGCGCGAGCCACACGCCGGATCTGCGCGAGGTCGTCACGCCCTCCCGCGCGCGTGTCTCCCACGCAGAGATGGAAGTGCCACGCCCCGGTGTCGGTGGTGAGATAGCCATCGAGCATCGTCAGGGTCGGCGCCTTCACGAAGCGGATCTCCCACGCGGCGCCCTGGAGGATGGGCCCCACCGTGATCTCGGCCCAGTGCTCGGTGAAGAGCTCGCGCAAGAGCCGCTCGACGTGGTCGCCGGCCACGGGCACGTCATCGTATTCCGTGGTCGTGCCGTCGAGCTCGTGCTCGACGGTGGGGGCTCGCGCGGTCGTCGGCACCATGGCGGTCACCTCCGTTGATCGACTGGAGCGTGGCCGCCATTCTAGCGCCTGCCCGATTATGGCAGCGTGAAGATCACCGGAACGCGCACGTACAGCCGTCGAGGCGGGACGCCGGTGGGAAACGGCATCGGGCGCAGGCTTCGCACGGCTTCGAGCGCCGCGTCGTCGAGCGCGGAATAGGACGACGACTCGACGATGGTGACCGCGGCGATCGCGCCGTCCGGCCGGATGGTGACTTCGAGGTGCACGGTGCCGCTGAGCCCACGCCGGCGTGCCGTCAACGGATAGCGGAGAGACTCCTGGATGCGCTGGCGGAGCCGCGCCAGGTACTCGGCGTATTCAGCGGGCGACCCGCCGCTGCCGGGAGAGACGCCGCCAGATGACCCGCCGCCAGGTGAGGCGCCCGGTGTGGCGAGCGCGAGTCCCTGGCCCGGCCGCGCGACGACGCCAGCGCCCCCGAGCCCGCCACTGGCGGTCGTCGTGGATTCCTCGGCGCGACCCGAGTGCCCAGCACCCACCGGTGACGCCCCGGGTGAGGCCGCGGTCTCCGTCGACGGTTCAGGGTTCTGCGACACCGCCGCGCTCGCTGATGTCGGCGTGTCCACCGAGACCGGTGCGCTCGGTGCGATCGCTGAGGGAACGGCGTTCGTCGGCGCCGCCGAGTCGGGGACGCGGTCGACGGTCGTGGCTTCGAGTGGCCGGGAAATTTCGGGCGCCTCCGCCGGGGCCACGGCCCGAGCAGGTGCCGAGTCCCCGCCGCTTGCACGCGACGCTCCTGGCGACGATGCCGGCGCTCGCTTCGCTCGAGTCCCTGATGGCTTCCGCTCCGCGCGCGATCCGCCGGCCGGCTTCGTGGGTCCGTTGGCCTCGGTCGCTTCGGTCGTCAGGTCGATGAACAGTCCCGGCAGCGAGGTGAGGCGCTCGACGACCAGGATCAGTAGCATCACGGCGACGACGTGCGCCACCGCCGAGACCACGAAGCCGACGAGTGGAAGCCGCCTCACACGTGCTCCCGCATCCAGCGGTCGACGCCCGTCGAGAGGGCGGCCCTGGCCGCGCGGGCCGCCGCCCAACCGAGGTCGCTCACCGGTCCGCCGAACTCGCAGCGCCGGCCACGACCGGTGGCGGCAATGACGATCGCGTCGGTCGAGGTGCCACTGGCCGGATCCCCGTCCAGTGTCCGCACCCCCGCCTCGGCCACCACCATGACCTTGGCCTCGGTCACCGTCATCACGAGATTCACGAGCGCGGCCGGTGTGGCGGCGGCATCGACGACGAGGATGGTGTTGATCGTCGACGGCAGCCACGCGGCCACCGCGGTGCGCCCGGCGCTGGCCGGGTTGCTCAGGCCCACGGTGACGATCGCCACGGCGGTGATTCCGTCCATCGTCTCCGTGGCGACCTCGGCCTTTTCCGTCCACGCGCCGGTCAAGAGGCCGACCCACGGGGCCGGGATCGACCGCCGCGCGACGAACGCTTCGAGCACACGGTCGGCGTGCTCGCCGCGAAAGTTCTTGGGCACGTGGAGATTGACGATCGCCGACGCCCGCCCCAGGCCCCCGCCGACGACGGCGGACGAGGCCGTCGTCAGCGGCTCGTCGGCACGCACGACGACGGCCTCGTGACCGATGTCGACGTGGACGCCGGCGATCGTCATCGGCAGACCTCAGTACCGCGCCTGCAATCCCACGAGCGCGTTGAGCCCGAGGTTCGGAAAGCCGAAGGCCTCCATGTAGCGCTGGTCGGTGACGTTGTTGATCCGCGCCGTGAAGTCCAGAGCCGGGAAGTTACCGCGTTTCGGCACGATGTTGTAGACACCCCCCAGATCGATCCGGTAATAGCCCGGATTCCGGACCGGGGTCGAGACGAAGAGCACCGGGTCGAACGCGAGATCGCCCTGACTCGACACGACGTTGATCTGCGTGTAGACGGTCAGCGCGGGGATCGGCGTCCAGGTGACGCCGATGTTGCCGACGTGGTGCGGCACCCGGCGCAGCTCCCCCCGCGTGCTGAAATCCTTCGTCTCCACGTGGGTGTAGTTCGCGGTGAACAGGAGCCTGTCGATCGGCTCGATCTCGATCGTGACCTCCTCGCCCTGCGTCCACGCCTTGGCGACGTTCTCCGAGCGGAACAGGCCCCCGACGGACACGAACTGGATGAGATCGTCGAACTTGTTCTCGAAGTAGGTCGCGCCCAGCCGCACGCGCTTCTTGAAGAAACTCTGATCGACGCCGGCCTCCCAGCTCTCACTCCGCTCGGGCTTCAGGTTCGGGTTGGCGAAGCCGGGGAAGAACAGATCATTGATGGTCGGGGCCCGGAAGCCTTCGCCCCATGAGCCGCGGACGCGCGTGTCGGTCTCGGGAACGCGCACGACGAGGCCGAAGCGGCTCGTGGTGGCTGATTCGAAGGCCGAGGGATCGTCGTGGCGCCGGCCGGCCGACAGGATGACCCGGTCGAAGAGCCGCACTTCGTTCTGGAGGAAGTACGCGAGGTTGTCGAGCTGCTTCGAGAACTTGCTCGCGGTGCCAGGACCGCTGAAGCCCGATGATGTGTTGCGGCCGTACTCGTAGACGTGCTCGACCCCGACGGTCAGCGTGTTCCATTTGAAGAAGTGGAAGGCGCCGAGCAGCTCCACCTCGCGACGGTTGGTGTCGGTCTGGGATCGCCTGTCGCCGAAGATGAAGTCGATGTTGAAGGGAATCCGCGTGTCGTTCAGCGTGAACGGATCCTGAAAGCCGAGCTGGTTCCAGAATCCGCTGACCCGCCCGTGAAGCTCGAACCACTCGACCGGCTTCTGGTCCCACTGCAGGCTCAGCGTGGTGGTCTCGCTCTGCTGGCGAGCGTCGCGATCGAGGACGAAGAACGGGCTGAACGGCACCGGTGTCGAGTCGCCGTCGAATGGGAGGTCGTTCTTGGTGCGGTTGTACCGGAAGGCCAGCCCGATGTGGCCGTCGGCGGGGAGCGTCAGGCCCACGCGCGACGCGATCCCGCGCTGCTCGGTGCCGTCGTTGGGAAACCGACCGTTGCTCTCGAACGGCGCGCTCGCGTAGCGTGTCGTGGTTGCCGACTTCGCTGGACGCGGAGGCCGAGAACGGCCCTTGGCCCCGCTTGGTGATGATCTGGATGACGCCGCCGATCGCGTCGGCGCCGTAGAGCGTCGACTGCGGTCCGCGGACGATCTCGATCCGCTGGATCTGATCGAGGCCCAGGTCGGAGAAATCGAACGTCCCCGCCGTCGGGCTCTTCACGCGCACGCCGTCGATCAGGACCTGGACCTGCTGCGTGCTCGTTCCGCGAATCCGGACCTGGCTGAGCTTGCCCGCGCTGCCCTGACGCTGCACCTCGAGACCAGGCACCTGCCGGAGCGCATCGTCCACCGTCAGGTAGTTGTAGGTCTTCAACTCTTCTTCGCTGATCACGGTCACGGTCGCGCCCACCTGCGACCGCGGCTCCGCGATCTTCGTCGCCGTCACCACCACCGGGTCCACCTGCCTCAACTCCTGCGCCGACGCGCGTAGGACCGAGCCCGAGGCCATCATCGTCACGATCATCACGACAGCGAGACGCTTGCTCACGGCTTCACTCCTTCTGCTGCGAAAGGGTGGAAGCAGCCCG
>QHTB01000029.1 GCA_003220615.1 Candidatus Rokuibacteriota bacterium | reverse complement strand
GGAGACGCGCCGCCGCCGGCCCTCGGTTTGCGACGGTGATCCGCCACAGCACGTCCTCGACGTCCGCTTTCGCGTACTCGATCTCGACGTCGAAATAACGGTCGTCGTCGAAGAGCCCGGTGTCGATCAGCTCGAACTCCGGGCTCTGACGGCCGCGGTGCGCGTTCTCATCGATGAGCTGCTGGTAGGGATACGCGGCGTGCGGGTACTTGTAGAGCATCCGCGCGTACGAGCAGGTCGGGGTCGCATCGAGGTAGTAGTAGAGCTCCTTGACGTCCTCGCCGTGGTTGCCCTGGGCGTTGGTGAGGCCGAACAGCCGCTCCTTGAGGATCGGATCCTTCCCGCTCCAGAGCGCGACCGAGAGACACAACAACTGCTGATCGTCGCAGAAGCCGCCGATGCCATCCTCGCCCCAGCGGTAGGCGCGGCTGCGCGCGTGATCGTGAGGCAGGTAGTCCCACGCCTTGCCGTTCGCGCTGTAGTCTTCGCGCACCGTTCCCCACTGGCGCTCGCTCAGATAGGTTCCCCACCGCCGCCACGGCTTTCCGGCGGTGTCGATCTCGTCGAGGCGCTGTTGCTCAGGATTCGAGCCCGAATTCATGATCGTTCGCCCGCCGATTCGAGGCGCGCGTAACTCGGATCCTCGATCACGCGGGCGCCACCCCGCCGGGCCAGGACCGCCCACGTCCACACGAGGAGCACGAGGAGCCGGTTTTCAAAGCCGGAGAGATACAGGATGTGGACGAACGCCCACACTCCCTTGGCCAACCATCCGCTCAACTGCCAGCGTCCCTTCTCGAAGATGGCGAAAGTCGGGCTGACGGTGGCGAGATTCCCTTTGTCTAGATATCTGAACGGCGGCAACCGGGACTCGCCGGCGAGGGTGCGGCGGATCGTCTCGCCCGCGTAGTGTCCGCTCTGGATTGCCACCTGCGCCAGCCCTGGCAGCGGCCGCCCCTCGTGCGGGATGGAAGCAGTGTCACCGACCACGAAGATCTCCGGATGGCCGGGCACCGTGAGGTTGGGCAGGACCTTCACGCGGCCGGCGTGATCAGTCTCGGCCGCCAGCCAGCTCGCTGCCGGCGACGCGTGCACGCCCGCCGTCCAGAACACGCAGTGGCTTCCGACGCGCTGGCGGTTGATGACGACCCCATCTTCATCCACGTGCTCCACCCGGGCGCCGGTGCGAATCTCCACGCCCATGCGCGTCAGATAGCGGTGCGTCCGGTCGGCCAGCGTTTTCGAATAGGCTGCCGAAGCGGGATCGATGCGGCGGAACTCCGACTTGAGCGTGGCCCGCGTCATGGTCGCCAGCGCGCCTGCCATCTCGACCCCGGTCGGTCCCGCCCCGACCAGGACGAACGTCAAAAGACCCTGCTGGCGGCCCGGATCGTCCTCGATCTCGGCGAGCTCGAACAGCTTCAGGATTCTGTCGCGCATCGTCAGCACGTCGGCGATCGTCTTGGGATACGGCGCGATCTTCGCCCACTCGTCGTGCCCGAAATAACTACCGGTGGCGCCCGTAGCCAGGACCAGGTAGTCGTACGGGACGGACCGGGCGCCGAGCCCGGGCTGACCCACCGAGACGACGCGCTTCTGTGGATCCACGCCAAGGACTTCGGTCATCTCGACAGCGGTGTTCTTCTGGCGGCGTAGCAGATGGCGGATTGGAGCGGCGACCTCTGCAGGCGAGAGGACGCAGGTCGCGACCTGATACAGCAGCGGTTGAAACAGATGGTGGTTCGTCCGATCGATGAGGGTGATCCGCACGGGCGCTGGCTTGAGCGCGCGTGCGGCGGCGAGGCCGCCGAATCCGCCGCCGACGATGACGACGTGAGGTGGGGTTTCGACCGTCAAGACTCGCGTGCCCGTGACCGCCTCCTCCGCGGTTGCGGAGTTACGGGCCGACCGTGACGTCGAAGTGCAGGGTCGCGTCCCCGACGTCGCTCGTCCAGCCCCACCACTCGACGGCCCGCGCCCCCGGCTGCGAGATGTTGAAGTCCACCGGCACGACCGGGTTCACGTGACGGTCGCAGATCGCGCCGTTGCCCGGGCACTGCTGCGTGTTCAGGCACGCCTGGCTGCTGCCGGGCCGGCACTCGAAGAACACGGCGCGGATGAACAGGTCCGAGGGAACATCGGCGGGCAGCACGATCCGGCACCGCAGAAAGGTTCCACCGTTTCCGCCCGGCATCTGGGTCATGCAGGAGTTCGGCTCGCCCGCTTTCTTCGGAAAGGCGATGGAGAACGTTTGCTGAGCGCGCGCTGCTTCGGGCCCGGCCAGCGCCAGCAGGAGCTGGATCAGGGCGCACGAGAGTAGCGTGATGACAATCCGTCGGGTGTTCGCTTGCATGGACGTCGTTCCTCCATCCCGCGAGCCGATCAGGTGGAATATCGCGTCCGCGCAATACTAGGGGGCCCACCGCGCGGCGCCCATAGGACTTTGGTCCTACGCGGCACCGCGCTCCGCCGGGGCGACTACCCGGCGCTCGCCAGCCTGGTGAACTTTCGCTTCAGCACGTTGACGTCAGCGAGGTAACGAGCGACGTCGTGGTCGCCGCAGTGCTGGCCGGGATGGAGGCGGAAGCCGCGCCGTGCGTAGGCGTCGCCCGGGCCGGCTCCGCACAGGTGGATGATCGCGGCGAGATCCTGCTTCTGCTCGAGCGTCGCGGCGCCGACTCGCTGGCGCTCGAGCGTCTGGGCGACGCTCCGATCGAGGAGGGCGGCGGTCATCTCCACGGCGTGGCTCGGTACGACGCGCGTGTAGAGGCTGTTGAACCAGCACGAGCTCGGGTCGTACCAGGCGCCGTTTTCGACCACCACGTGACCATGGATACAGAAGCGCTTCGCCTCCCGAAACGTCGCGTCGGTGATCTGGTACATGCCGACGGCGCTCGACGCCGGCTCGTACACCCTGAACGGGTTCCAGGTGAGACGCCACCGCCAGTACGTCCGAGCCACCGGATTGCCCGCGCCTTCGATCTGGGCCAGGGCGGCGAGCAGATCAGGCGTGATGACGTCAGTCGCGTGAGCGCGAAACAGCGGCCCGTACTGGCGCCACGTCTCGCGAGGCGTCTTGGTGAATGCGCCGCTCACCGGGAAGAACAGCTCGGTCGGCTTGCGGATGACTTGATACGTCCAGTTCACCGCGGACCACGCCGTCACGACCAACACTGAGGCCACGACGATGCGGAGCGCCAGCGGCGCAGCCAGGAGCGTGACGAGGGCACGGCGGGCCCAGCGAGCGAATGCCCAGACGGCCCCGCGTGGGGCAGGACGCCCGCGAGGCTTTCGGAAGGTGGAGCGAACGGCGCGGGGCGGCGTGTCGAAGGCGATCCTTCAACTATTGCACCGCCCCGCGTGCGATCAAAATTTCAGCGCGGTCGAGACTTCAGTGCGTCGCGGCGGCGGCCTCAGGCATCTGCTCGACCTTCCGCGTCGCGTGGACGGCGGGCGAGTAGATTTCCAGGATCTCGACGTCGTCCGAGCAGTCGAGCTCGTTGTGGACGATCCCGGCCGGCTGGAGCACGCAGTCGCCGGCGTGGAACGTCTGCTCGCCGTGGTTCTCGTAGATGAACTTCATCCAACCCTTCAGGACGTAGAACATCTGGAAGTCGCACTCGTGCTTGTGGAGCCCGGTGGTGTGGAGGTCGTGTGCGCCCGGCCCGTCCTTCTTGATCCGGACGACGTGGGCACGGAACTGACCGTGGGTCGCCTTCTCGATGCCGAGGTCGCGGTACTCCATGAAGCTGCGCAGGCCGGTCTTGTACACCGCATCCTTGGCCAGGTTGGCGCTGAAGAGCTGTTTCGATTCGCTCATTCTCGAGTCCTCCTTGCACGTCGGGCCGCAACGGTCGTGGAAGGAAGTGTAGCGGCGGGACGCTCGCCTGTCCACGCCGTTGACGCCGCCCCAGGGTCTGCAGTAACGTCGCGCGCGTGCTCCTTCGCGTCGTCCTCCTCGGTCTGGCCGTGACGCTGGCGGGCGTGATCGCTGATGCCGCCGCCCAGACGCCGGCACAGCCACCCATCGAGGGCAACATCTACTCGGTGACGTACGTCGAGGTGATGCCGACGTCTCGCGGCGACGCCGTCGCGCTGCTCAAGCGCTACCGCGAAGCGACGCGCAAGGAAGACGGAAATCTCAGGACGGAGGTGGCGAGCCGCATCGGCCAGGGGCACCAGCTCGTGGTCCTGGAAGTGTGGAAGGACCAGAAGGCCTTCGAGGCTCACCGGAGCTCGGCGAATACGACGCAGACGCGCGAGCGGATCCAGGCGATCCGCAACGCCCCGACCGACGAGCGCGTGCACGTCGGCGTGTCGGTGGGCCCGCTCCAGGCCACGGTCGGCAGTGACGCCGTGTACGTCGTGACGCACGTCGACGTCATTCCGCCGCGCAAGGAGGACGGCCTGGCCGCCGTCAAGCAGCTCGGCGAGGACAGCCGCGCCGGCGCCGGCAACGTGAGGTTCGAGGTCGTGCAGCAGACCAACCGCCCCAATCACTTCACCGTCGTCGAGGTCTGGAAGGACGCGAAGGCGGTGGAGGCTCATTCGATGGCGGACGCCACGCGCCAGTTCCGCGACAAGCTCGGGCCGATGTCGGGCGCGCTCTACGACGAGCGGATGTTCAAGGCGGTGGACTAGGCCCGCGCACCCTCCAGCTACATCTGCCCGCGCAGCCGCGGGTCGAGCAGATCGCGCAGGCCGTCGCCGAGGAAGTTGATCCCGAGCACCGTCACCATGATCGCGAGGCCCGGGAAGATCGAGATCCAGCCGGCCACCGTCAGGTAGTCGCGGCCCTCGGCCAGCATCCGGCCCCACGTCGGCGTCGGCGGCGGCACGCCGAGGCCGAGAAACGAGAGCGCCGACTCCATCAGGATGACGCGCGCCACCTCGAGCGTCCAGATCACCACGATCGGCGCGAAGACGTTGGGCAGCACGTGGCGGGCGATGATGCGGGCGTCGTGGGCCCCGAGCGCGCGGATCGCCTGGATGAACTCCTGATCGCGCAGCGTCAGGCTCAGCCCGCGGACCACTCGCGCGTAGATCATCCACGTCGTGATCGCCATCACGATCACGAGATTCTTCAGATTCGCACCGAGGAGCGCCACGACCGCCAGCGAGAGCAGGATGAGCGGGAACGCCAGGTTCAGGTCCACGATCCTCATGATCACGGCGTCCACGCGGCCGCCCACGTAGCCCGCGATCAGGCCGGCGGCCACTCCGACCACGGCGCCGATCAGCGCGGCGAGCGCGCTGATCGTGAGCGAGATGCGAGCGCCGTAAATCAGGCGCGAGTACACGTCGCGTCCGAGATGATCGGTGCCGAGCGGGTGCTGGAGCGAGCCGTCCTCGAGCCAGAAGGGCGGCTTCAGCACGACGGTCAGGTCCTGATCGACCGGATCGGTCGTCGCGAGCAGGGGCGCTCCGAGCGCTGCGACGATGACCAGGCCGACGATCAGAGCGCCGACGTCCAACATGGGGGCCCCGAAATGGCCCCCAAGACTCGTCAAGCGAAGGGGGCTACGCCGTGGCACCCTTCGATCCTGCGACATGCCTATGTCAACCGAACGCGTGGATCGAGCCAGACGTAGAGCAGGTCCACGACCAGGTTGATCAGCACCACCGCGGTGGCCAGGATGAACACGGAGGCCTGGACGACCGGGTAGTCGCGGTTCAGGATCGCCTGGATCGTGAACAGCCCGACGCCGGGCCAGGTGAAGATCGTCTCGATCACGACCGCGCCACCGAGGATGTAGCCGAACTGCAGTCCGATCACGGTGACGAGCGGGATCAGCGCGTTGGGCACCGCGTGGCGGCCCAGCACGAACAGCTCACGCAGCCCCTTGCTGCGGGCGGTGCGCACGTAGTCCTCGGCGAGCACCTCGATGACCGCCGTGCGCACGAGGCGGGTCAACAACGCGGCGAGATTGATCGCGATGGCGGCGGCCGGCATGACGACGTGAGCCCATCCACCGCGGCCCGACGTCGGCAGCACGCCCCAGGAGACGGCGAACAGCAGGATCATCATGATCGCCAGCCAGAAGTTCGGCACCGACTGCCCGAAGAGCGCCACGCCCATCGCGAAGAGATCGATCGTGCCGCCCCGGTGGGTCGCGGCGAGGACGCCGAGTGGCACCGCCAGCACGATGGCCAGCAGCATCGCCGTGACCGTGAGCTGGAACGTCGCGGGCAGCCGCGCCGCGATCAGCGGCAGCGAGGACTGGCCGTGCCGGAGCGAGATCCCGAAGTCGCCCTGGACGGCGCGGCGCAGGAACCGCCAGTACTGGACCGGCAGCGGATCGTCGAAGCCCCACTCGGCCCGGAACTTCGCGATCTGCACCGCCGTCGCTCCCGGCGGCAGCATGATCTCTGCCGGGTCGCCGGTGAGGAACGTCAGGACGAACGAGACAGCCGACACTCCGAGGACGACGAGGAGCGCGGTGGCCAGGCGCGCGGCGATGTAGGCCCGCAAATCACCCCCGGAGCCCGAGCGGATAGAGCCACTGGGTCTCGTCCGGCCGCGGCGCGTAGTCGATCCGGGTGCTCATCCCGAACACCGCGTCGGCCTGGAACAGGAAGATGAACGGCGCCTCGTCCTTGATCAGTTTCTGGACGTCGCTGTACTGCGGCGCGCGCTTCGCGCGGTCGTCGGTGGCCTCGATCCGCGTCAGCATCTCGTCGAGCTTCGGGTTCTTGTAGTGCATGCCGAGGCCGCCCTGGGTGAGCCAGCGGATCACCCACGAGGGCTCGAGGTACGCGTCGCCGATGCTGTAGATGAAGAGCGGCGCCGTCTTGTTCTGCACGCGCCGCGGACCGAAGGCGGCAAACTCGAAGACGTTCTGCTTGGCCTTCACACCGATCTTCTGGAGATACCCGACGATCGCCTCGGCCGGCTTGGCGTGATCGGCGATGCTCCCGGTGAAGCTGTCGAACTCGGTCTCGAAGCCGTTCGGGAAGCCCGCCTCGGCCAGCAGCGCCTTCGCCTTCGTCGGATCGAACGGGTAGGGCTGGACGCCGGGGTCGTAGCCGAGCCCGCCCCGGTCCACGACGGTCGCCAGCCGGGTGCCATAGCCGAAGTAGAGCGACTTCACGATGGCGTTGACGTCGACGCCGTAGTTCAACGCCTGGCGGACCTTCACGTTGTCGAACGGCGGCTTGCGCACGTCGATCGTGACGTGGAAGACCCGCGGCGCGGCGACCGTCTTGATCACGAGCTTGTCGTTCCGCTTGAGCTCGGCGATGCGCGCGTAGGGGATGGGCGTGATCAGGTCCACCTCGCCGGCCTGGAGCGCGGCGATCCGCGCGGCGTCCTCGAGGATCGGCCGCACGATGATCTTCTTCACCTTCGGCGCGCCGCGCCAGTAGCCCTCGTTCGCCTCCAGCACCATCTGCTCGTTCTTCGTCCACGACACCAGCTTGAACGGGCCGGTCCCGTTCGGCTTGGTCGCGATCGCTTCCTTGCCGACGGCATTGGTGTGCTTGGGCGAGAGCATCAGGCCGAACAGCTCACCCAGGCGCACCGGCAGCAGGAAGTCGGGCGTCTTCGTGATCACGTTCACGGTGAAGGGGTCGACGATCTCGGTGCTGGCGATCGTGCCGAGCTCCGAGCTGATCGTCGCCTTCGTCTCGGGGTTGGTCGCCCGGTCGAGCGTGAACTTCACCGACTCGGCGTTGAAGTCGTCGCCATTGTGGAACTTGACGCCCTTGCGCAGGACGAATTGCCAGGTCGTCGGGTTCAGCCGCTTCCACGATTCCGCCAGGGCCGGCACGAGATTGCCCTGGGCGTCGCGGGCGGTGAGGCCGTCGTAGACGTTGACGATGAAGATCTGCGTGTTGCGACCGACCGTCAGGTGAGGGTCGAAGGTGTTCGGCTCGGCCGCGAGGCCGATCTTGACCTCGCCGGCCGGCGCGGCGCCGGCGGGCGACACGGCCAGCACCGCGGTGGCCAGCGCGACGCCGAGGGTGAGTGCTGACCGCGCACTCATCGCCCGACCTCGACGATCTTGCCGTTGGCGTCGAGGTCGAATCCCTTCTCGCGCACCGCGCTCATGACGTTGGTGGCCCAGGCCACGCGGCCAGGATCGTCGCCGCCGACGAGCGCCAGCAGGTACGCTTCCTCAGGGCTCTCGTTGCGAAAGCCGCGCATGATGCCGGTCGGCACCGAGATCACGTCCCACTGGCCGATGGTCAGCTCGTTCTCGCCGTCGTCGCCCCACTGCACCGACCACGTTCCGGTCAAGGGCATGAAGACCTCGACGGTCCGGTGGTTGTGCAACCCGGTGCCCTTCTTCGGGCCGGCCTTGATGATCGACAGGTGAAAGCCGTCCACGGCGGTGATCGGCACTTTCATGGAGGCGTCCTCGGTGACGCCGCCGCCGATGATGCTGAAGATCTGACGGTTGAACTGCGGCAGGACCGCGTCGACCAGTGGCCGGGAGCTCGGTGTCAGCTCCTTGAACCGCGCCACCCGCTGGAGCATCTCTTCCCTGGTCACGATTCTCG
>QHTB01000067.1 GCA_003220615.1 Candidatus Rokuibacteriota bacterium | reverse complement strand
GCTCTTCGCCGAGCCGTCACCCGGCTGTCTGGTGAGGGCCATCCGTTCTCAGCACAAGAGGTCGAATCCGATGACGAAGTGCACCTGTGGGTTCGATGGCAGGTCCGTCTCCCTCCGGCCGCGCGAGCTGAAACGGTCGTCGAGTCCATCAGAATCGCCTTTGAGATGGTCTGGGAGCGAGCAGAGGCGATCCTTCGCGACTCCGACTCTGTTCTACTACTCGGCAAGGACACGGGTCCTGGACTTGCGCGATTGACGGAGATGCAAAGGACTCTCGAGGGGCTCGGCTATCACGTGTACATCGTGAAAGAACAGCCCGATAAACTTGGCGAGAGCGTCATTCAGAAGGTGCTCAGATTTGCGCTTGCCGCAAAGTTCGTTCTCGTCGAGAACACTGAACCGTCTGGCCATCTGTACGAGATTCCCCATGTTGCCAAGCTCGCCGAGTGCGTCACCGTGTTCTTGCAAGAGACGGGAAGAGGCGCTACCTGGATGTTCGAGGATGCCTATCTCAAACATCGGCACTGGCACAAGATCGAATACCTCAACGGAACGCTGCTGCAAGCGACAAGGGACGCTGCAAAATGGGCCGAGGGGTTCGTGGCGACGTTCACCGCGGACCAGAAACGGGCACTTCCGTGGCTGACTCAACCCGGGACGCCCTGATGCCGAACACCATGGTGGAGCGGCCCGGCCCAGAGCGGCCGGCCACTCACCATGACCGTTCGGCGGCAATGACAGTCAGGCTCGCGACGGGAGGCGCAGCATGAGTGATACACAACCGGCGCTCGCTTGCGATCTCGGAGCACTAACCGGGGACGAAAGGGCTCGGAGATCGACCCTGGCATCTCCGGCGCTTTAGAGAGGTGCAGGAACTCTCGAATGGCTACGCGGGCTGTCTCGATTCGGACCCGGCGATCGTGCGGGATGCTCTCGACTGGGTGCTTCTGGAGCGCCGTTGCTGTCCGTTCCTGCGTCTGGAGCTTTCCTTCGAGCCGTCCAATGGCGCCGTCTGGTTTCGGTTTCGAGGCGGCCCCGGCGTCAAGGAGTTCCTTGCAGCAGCCGGCCTCAAGGCCTCTGCTCTCAAGAACCAGCCCTGATGCCGACGACTAGGCTCCCGTTTGCCAAGGTGCCCGCCGAACCACGCAGTCGAGCGGACCGCGGGCTCGCATTCGCTGGCCGCGGCCGCTCCCCGCGAGCGTTCGCAGCGGCGGTTCGAGTGGGAGCGTCCATGTGCGCGGCCCTACCCGTCGTCGTGGTAGCCTCCCGGCATGGCTAGACTAGCCCGCGAACTCGAATCGCAGGCCCTGAAGCTCTCGCGCAAGGAGCGTGCTCGCCTCGCGCGACGTCTGATTTCAAGCCTGGATCAGGACGTCGATGCCGACGCGGAGAGGCTGTGGCTCGCTGAGGCCGAGCGTCGACTGGCCGAACTCAAGTCCAGAAAGGTCACCGCGATTCCAGCCGAAAAGGTGATGAAGAAGGTCCGCTCCGCGCTTCGGTGAGAAGCGTTGCGTTTCATCCAGAGGCACAGAACGAGTTCGTTGCAGCAGCGCAGTTCTACGAGGACCGGTCACAGGGGCTCGGACTCGACTTCTCCCTCACGGTCCACCGGACGTATGAACGACTGGTCGCCCACCCGGGCTCCGGTGCACCCTTTGGCCGTCTGCTCAGGCGTGTTCTGGTTCCGAAGTTTCCCTACGGTCTCCTGTATCGCGTCGAGCCTGACCGCATCTACGTCGTCGCAGTCATGCATCTCCACCGTCGGCCAGGCTACTGGCGTTCACGACTCTGAGCTAGTGCTGCCGAACAACAGGCTTGAGCGGTCCGGCTCGACGTCGGCCGCTCAGCCTGAACGTTGGGGGGCTTAATCGGTCGATCGGCTTGAAGGACCAAAGATCATGACACCTGGGCCTCAGAGCTGTGGTCCCAAGAACGCGGCACCGGACGTTCCAAATCTCGGCCTCGTTCGCCCGCCGCTTGTGTATCTGATTTCGCTCGGCATAGGGGCGCTGATTCAGCTCGCCACGCCGCTTCCATTTCTTCCTCGAACGCTTGCCGTGCCGCTCGGAGCGTCTCTCGTCGTGGTCGCCATAGGATTGTTCGCTTACTCGGTTGGGAAATTCAGAGCTGCCGGCACGCCGGTACCTGCCCGAAAGCCGACCACCGTGATCGTCCGGACGGGTCCCTATCGCTTCAGCCGGAACCCGATATATCTGGCGTTCTCACTGTTACAGCTCGGTATCGCGATCTGGGTCAACAGCTTGTGGTTGTTGGCCACACTCGTTGGGGCTGTGGCCCTCATCCACTACGTCGTCATACCGAGAGAAGAGCAGTACCTGGAGCGAACATTCGGTGCGCACTACTTGGATTACAAGGCCTCCGTACGCCGCTGGCTGTAAACCACCCAACCAGCGACTGGAGCGGACCGGCGCATGAAGGGCGAGTTATTGAGCTGCGCACAGTGGTGCGCCGGCCGCTCAGCCGTGCGTTGGGCGGGCGTGGTGCCAAGGAGGGCCAAGCTGGAGGCGCCGGCCCCACGCGACCCTGGACCGCTCCCGTCCGTCCGACCCGTGTGCGCCGCCACGCGGGGGTTGACACGGCGAAGTTCTAGCGTTTCCTATGCTCTTCACGAGGCTCCGCGGCGTCGCAAGGCAAGGGAGAAAAGCGCCCAAGGAGAGGCAGGTAACATGAAGAAGAGCCCGTCGAAGAGAGCCGAGTCTCCATCTGAGCTCATAGACGCGAGAATCGAGGATCTGGGCGACTGGAGGGGCGAGATGCTCTCCCGGCTCCGCGCCCTGATCAAGGAGGCAGACCCCGAAGTGGCCGAGGAGTGGAAGTGGAGAGGGACTCCAGTCTGGTCGCACAACGGGCTGATCTGCACCGGCGAGACGTACAAGAATGTCGTGAAGATGACCTTCGCCAAGGGAGCCTCCCTGAAGGACCCTTCAGGCCTCTTCAATTCCAGTCTCGAAGGCAACGCCAGGCGCGCCATCGACTTCCACGAAGGCGACAAGCTGGACGAGGAGGCCCTGAAGGCTCTCATTCGGGCCGCCGTGGCCTTGAACAAGTCTTCAGCCCGCGGCTAGTCCGCAAGGTCGACCCTCCCCTTGCACCGAGATCAGCTCTTCAGAGTTCAGCCGCGGCCCCGTTCATCTACACGGCGCTAGTCGGTGCCGCCGTTGGGCTCCTTCTTGGCGTGCGCTATCGAGACGGATCGCCAAGGCCCTTGGCGATCTTTTGGCGAGCATCTGAGCGCCTCCTACAGGAACCGTGTCAGGTATCATCCTTCGCGATTCGAGGAGGCGTTTTCGGAGGCAGGTAGTCACTGTCCTTTCGCCAGGGCCGTCCAACTCCGCAGCCGAGCAGACCGCTGGCTCGCATTCGCTCGCCGCGGCTGCTCACCGTGCGCGTTGAGCTGCGATAGCAATGCGGGGGACGAACCTCAATGAACCTCACGCTACGCCCCGGTACCCCCGCCGACGCCGAGCGGTGCGGAACCATCTGCTACGAGGCGTTCAAGACGATCGCCGATCGCCATCGTTTCCCTCCGGATTTTCCCTCGCCCCAGGCGGCCGTGGCAGCGACGGAGAGGCGGTTTGCCCACGCGAGCTACTATGCGGTGGTCGCCGAGCTCGAGGGCCGTATCGTCGGGAGCGTCTTCCTCGACGAGCGCTCGGCCATTGCGAGTGTTGCGAGCATCACCGTCGATCCCGCGGCCCAAAACCGGATGATCGGGCGCCGCCTCATGGAGGCAGTTCTCCAGCGCGTTGACGATCGCCGGTGTCCTGGGGTGCGGCTGGTCCAGGCGGCCTATCACACCCGTTCGCTGTCCTTGTATACAAAACTGGGGTTTGAGGTCCGCGAGCCGCTCGTCGCCATGCAGGGACCACCTCTGGCCTTGCACGTGCCTGGATATACAGTGCGCCGCGCGACGAAGGGCGACATCGACGAGTGCAATGCGCTGTGTGTTCGTGTACACGGCCACGACCGGAGCGCCGAGCTCGGGGAGGCGATCGAACGGGGAATGGCGACCGTGGTGGAACACGCCGATCGTCTCACCGGCTACGCGACCGGGCTCGGGTTCTCGGGTCATGTCGTAGGCGAAGGCAACGACGCTCTGAGGGCCCTGATCGGCGCCGCTTCCGAGTTCAGTGGCCCAGGCTTCCTCCTGCCGACACGCAATGGAGCCGTGTTTCGCTGGTGCCTGGAGCATGGACTCCGTATCGTGCAGCCAATGACGCTCATGAGCATCGGTCTCTACAACGAGCCGCAGGGGGTATTCTTGCCCTCAATCGTCTACTGAAGAGGCTGAACCAGCCCTGATGCCGACGACTAGGCTCCCGTTTGCCAAGGTGCCGCCGAACCACGCAGTCGAGCGGACCGCGGGCTCGCATTCGCTGGCCGCGGCCGCTCCCCGCGAGCGTTAGGCCGACAACAATAGACGAGCCAAGGCGACGATGAGCACGCGTGGAGACGGCGAGACCGTGAATGTCCGCCGGGCAACTGTCGCCGACGCGGCCACGATCTCCGCTCTCAACGCGGACGTGCAGGCGGTGCACGCCGCGGCTCTGCCATGGCTCTTTAAGACACCGTCCGCGGAAACCTTCCCGCCCGCAACAGCCGCCGCCATGCTCGCAAGAGATGATGTCCTGGTTTACCTCGCCTACCTCGGTGATGCGCCGAGTGTCCTACCAAGTCTTCGAGGACGCGGCATCGGCGGTGCCCTTCTCGGTGCGGTGCGCCAGGCAGCAGACGATCGGGATATCAGACAAGTCCCTACAACGAACGACTATGGCTGCGCTGATCAGCAAACTGATCAGGTTCGCCGACCAGCGTCAGAACTTCCGGATCCAGGCAGGGTGTTGAAATGACGAGACGATCCGAGAGACTCTCGGTCCGACCCTTCCAGCACGGCGAGCGAGAAGCACTGCAGCGTCTCTGGGCTCGGGTGTTCCCGGACGATCCTCCGTGGAACGCACCCGAGGTCATGATCGAGAACAAGCTGAAGGTCCAACCCGAGCTGCTTCTCGTCGGCGAAGTTGAGGGGACCCTTGTCGGCGCGATGATCGCCGGTTTCGATGGCGTGAGGGGCTGGATCTACCACTTGGCCATTGCGCCCGAGTATCGCCGGCGCGGATTCGCTACCCAGTTGGTGCGTGCAGCGGAGGACGGCCTGCGCCGGCTCGGCTGCCCGAAAGTCAATCTTCAGGTCCGGGCAGTCAATCATGAGGTCGTCGCGTTCTATCGAAGCATTGGATACGAGATTGAGGAGCGCGTGAGCATGGGACGTCGTCTCGAAGCAGCTGGATAACATGGCGTCCCAGCGGTCGACTGCCCTTCCTCGCTCCGCGCAGGCGGGCGTTCGCCGCTGAACGCCACACTAGGCGGACACGGAGATGACGACACCGCTATTCAGAAGAGTCGATTGCCTCAGCATTCCCGTACCCGACGTCGATGCCGCGTTGGCCTTCTATTCCGCGAATCTCGGGCACGAGCTGATCTGGCGCAGCAGCAAGGCGGCGGGCCTGAAGCTCCCGGGCTCCAACGCGGAACTAGTGCTCCACAACGGCGACCGGCCGATGGAAACTGACCTGGTTGTCGACTCAGTCCCCGAAGCTGTGGCGAGATTTACGTCCGCCGGAGGCAAGGTTCTTAAGGGTCCGTTCGAGATCCAGATAGGCCTCTGCGCCGTCGTAGCTGACCCCTGGGACAACGTGCTCGTCATCCTCGACGCCTCGAAAGGAACTCTCCGAGTAGACAAGGACAAACATGTCATCGACGAACCAGCCACCTAAACGCGTTGCTAGGTGTTCGCGTGGCTTTGAACGACGCCGAGAAGGAGTGGCCGGACTGCAGCCGACGGCCTTGGGCCGCGGCTGATACCGGCGTTAGCAGTCACACGAGCGTGGTGCCATTCGGGCTCAGTCAGCAACAGTTCGTCGCCCGCTACAGACGGTGCCTAGATCGTGCGTCTGCCCATCTCATCGCTGAGCTCCGCACTCTCTTTGACCGCCCGGTCCCGAGTACAGTGAAGACGGCCGAAGTGGAAATCTTTCTCGGCGAGGATGGACTCGGTCGTCCATCGGCTTGGATCTATTACTCCGGCGAGAACAACAGAGTCGATCGCTCTGACCTGTCCATTTTCCCGGGGCGTTCACTAGAATTGTCCATCGGCCTGGAGAGCATCGAAGAATTCGACGACCGCTATTTCACTAACGAAGACTTTGGCGGCTTGCCGCTCGCCGCGAATACACTCAAGGCTTGGTTTGTCGAGTGCTGGTGGAAAGCAGGCGGGTGGAGCTATCCCGTTCCAACCAAGGTTTCGATTCACGACGGGTTTGGTGATGGGCGATCAATCCAGTTATCAACTGACCGCTAACCGCGCGTTCGAGCCGGCTGCCGCTGAACGAAGGCCATGACGTCACGGCCCATTTGACCTTGGCCATCAGGTAACCTCGATGCGTGGAAGGCACTGCGGCGGCAGACAGTACGGTAGTGCGGGTCGCCTTGTGGCGGGCCATGCACGTCCAGGTCGATCCGCCGCCGCATGTCCTCGAAGACGAGATCGGCCTGCGGCTGGCGGCCCCAGAGGACGGCTGGCGCCGGCGTCCGGACATGGACCAACACGCCACGAGCCACTCCCGAGCATCCATCGTGGCCCGTGCTCGCTTCATCGAGGATCTGGTCGTGGAACAGGCTGGTCACGGCGTCAGCCAGTACGTCATCCTCGGAGCCGGCCTGGACACCTTCGTGCAGCGCAGGCCGGCGATCGCCTCCGGCCTGCGGGTGTTCGAAATCGACCAGCCTCGTCCTCAGGCCTGGAAGCGGCAGCGCCTGATCGAGCTCGGCTTCGGCATCCCAGAGTGGCTGCGGCTGGTGGCGGTCGACTTCGAGGCCGGCTCGTCCTGGTGGGAGCGGCTGGCGACCGCCGGAAATTTGCGCGAGCAGCCGGGACACCCTTCATCAGCTTCTTCTCCCCGCTGGAGATGCTGGCTCTGGCCCGCGAAGCCGGTTTTCGAAAGGCCCAGCACGTGTCGGCAGCCGGTCTTACTCAGCGCTACTTCGCCGGAAGAACAGATGGGCTTCGGCCATCGAGCTCAGAGGAGCTGCTGGTAGCGACGACCTGAATGAAGCGGTCTAATTCCAGTTCGGCACGCTAACTGGGGAGGAATCGGAGATGGGTGCACAGGGCGTCGTCGTACTGCCGGGACAAGGCCCAGTATGGAACATGTCGCCGGGCCGATCGGCGGTGCTCAAACTGCTGGGCGGAGCGACCGGCGGCAGCATCATGATGTTCGAGGAAACCGTTCCCGGCGGGACAAAGAGCACGTTCCATCTGCATCACGACAGCGACGAGGTGGCGTATGTCCTGAGCGGCGAGGTCACGTTCAAGATCGGCGACGAGGTCACGGTCGGTGGCCCCGGCACCTGCGCCTTCATGCCGCGCGGCGTTCCGCATGCCTGGAAGAACAGCGGCGCTGAAACCGGGCGTGTGCTGTTTCTCTACACTCCGGCCGGCGCGGGCGGGCTGTTGGAGGAGCAGCAGCGGACGCACCACCCCATCGCGTCGATGAACGAGCGCGAGGCGGCCGAGTTGCGCCAGCGCCACGGCTGGGAGATCGTCGGACCGACGCCGCTCTAAACCAAAGGAGGTTCATTGGCGACAGTGCTCATTACCGGCTCGAGCACGGGCCTTGGCCTCGCCACGGCGGTGGCACTCGCCCGCGCCGGCCACGACGTCTACGCCACCATGCGCAACCCTGCCCGCTCGCCCGAACTGCAGACCATCGCGCGCAAGGAATCGCTGCCCATCTCGATCCTGCGTCTCGATGTGGACCGCGACGAGTCGGTCATGCAGGCCGTCCGGCAAGTGTTGGCCGAGCGTGGTCACGTCGATGTGCTCGTCAACAATGCTGGGATTCTCGCGTTCGGCGCCGTCGAGGACCTGCCGCTCGACGTCTTTCGGCAGGCCATGGAGACCAACTACTTCGGCGCGCTCCGTTGCATTCAAGCAGTGCTGCCGTCGATGCGCGAGCGCAGGAGTGGATGCATCGTCAACGTGACCTCGATCGGCGGCCGCATTACCATGGGCGCACACGGATGCTACACGGCCACCAAGTTCGCGCTCGAGGCGCTGAGCGAGGCGCTGGCGCAGGAGGTCAAGGCGTTCAACATCCGGGTGGCCATCGTCGAGCCTGGGATCATGAAGACAGCGATCTTCGACGAAATGCCCGAATCTCATCGCGCGTCACGTTATCCGCACGAAGCTCGCCTCCGGGCTCTCCATGCCGCCGCGCTCCGCAATGCGGTGTCGCCGTTCGTGGCGGGCGAGGCGATTGTGGCCATCGTCGAGCCTGGGATCATGAAGACAGCGATCTTCGACGAAATGCCCGAATCTCATCGCGCGTCACGTTATCCGCACGAAGCTCGCCTCCGGGCTCTCCATGCCGCCGCGCTCCGCAATGCGGTGTCGCCGTTCGTGGCGGGCGAGGCGATTCGCCACATCGTCGAGAGCGACAGCGAGCAACTACGCTATCCGGTTGGCCCGGATGCCTTGCCGTTCCTGGACAAGCGGGCCGGGATGACCGACGAGGCGTGGCTCAACTGGAACAGCCCTGCGAGCGACGACGAATGGTATGCGCAACTCGAGCGGGACTTTGGGCTGGACGCCCGGTCGTTTCGCCGGGTCCGATCGGTTGCGCGCGGCGTCTGAACCGCGCGTGGGCGCACGCGCGATCATTCAGGACGACGAATGCCCTGTGAGCGTGACGCGTGGGTCATCGATGGCTTCGGTTGCGTCAACTCGTGCCTGACGAGCGGGTCGTCGAAGTGGACGAGCTCGAGACGGAAGATCCTGCCCTGCGTGGCGAGATGACCATCACCATCACGCTCGCCGATGCCAACGGCGGCACCAATCATCTCCAAGTGACGAGCCTTGCTCGAGATTCTTTTTGAGCTGCTCTTCGAACTCGTCGTCCAGGTGCTCGGTGAGTTCGTACTCACCCTTGGCTGGGAAAGCCTCGCGCATGCGCTCCGTGGCACACGCAAGGCGAATCGAGTCCTCGCAATACTGGGCTGGGCTGTCATCGGTTCGATTTGTGGCGTCATCAGCGCATTCATTTTTCCACACCGACTTCTGCCGCCAAGTCGGCTTCCAGGCCTGAGCCTGATCGTTGCCCCACTCGTCTCCGGCGCCCTCATGAAGGCGGTTGGCGATCGACGGCGCGAAGCTGGGAAAGATACAACGATCCTCGCCACGTTTTGGGGCGGCACCATCTTCGCGTTCGCGATGGCCGCCGCGCGGTTTTTCTTGGTCCGCGCATCGTGAGGCGAGGCCGCCAAAATGTGCTTCAGTAGGCCGAGCCGCGAGCGACGGATTCGCACGCCGAACCACCGCGTGGGGTTGATTTCGATCGCGCCGGGTCCTACTGTTCGTGGCATGTCGCTCACACACGTCCGCAAGACCTGGATGCTCGTCGCCCTGCTCGTCGTTCTTCTCGTGACGCCCGCACGCGCGTTCGCCGCCGACCTCGAGATGCGCTACGGCCTGCACGTCACCCTCGCCGCTCGCTGGCTCGACCCGGCCGAGACCGAGGCGTTCAGCACGCCGTTCATGGTGCTCTACGCCGTCCACGACGCGCTCGTGAAGCCGATGCCCGGCGGCATGCAGACGCCGAGCCTGGCCGAGTCGTGGCAAGAGGCGCGCGATCATCTCTCGTACACGTTCACTCTGCGCCGCAACGCGAAGTTCCACGACGGCTCACCGGTCACCGCCGAGGACGTGAAGTTCTCGTTCGAGCGCTACAAGGGCGCCAGCGCCACGCTCCTGAAGGAGAAGGTCAGCGACGTGCAGGTGCTCGGCCCGTCCCAGGTGCGCTTCGTCCTGCGCGATCCGTGGCCCGACTTCATGCTGTTCTACGGCACCACCGCCTCCGGCGCCGGCTGGATCGTCCCCAGGAAATACGTCGAGAAGGTCGGCGAGGACGGCTTCAAGAAGGCTCCGATCGGCGCCGGGCCCTACCGCGTCGTGTCCTCCACGCCCGGCGTGGAGCTGGTCCTCGAGGCCTTCGACGGCTACTGGCGCAAGGCGCCGAGCATCAAGCGCCTCGTGATGCGGACGATGACCGAGGAGACGACGCGCGCCGCCGCGCTGAAGCGAGGTGAGGTCGATCTCGCCTATCTCTTCGCCGGCCCCGTGGCCGAAGAGCTCCGCAGGACGCCCGGCGTCAAGCTGGAGGCACCGCTGCTCACCGGCGCCTTCTGGCTGGAGCTGCCCGAACAGTGGGATCCGAAATCACCGTGGCACGACCGCCGCGTGCGGCTGGCCGCGAGTCACGCCATCGACCGCAAGGCGATCAACCAGGCTGAGACCCTCGGCTTCTCGCGCCTGACGGGCTCGATCGTCCCGCGCATCTTCCAGTTCGCGGTCACCGTCGAGCCACCGGCCTACGATCCGGCGCGGGCCAAGAAGCTGCTGGCCGAAGCGGGCTATCCCAATGGCTTCGACGCCGGGGAGTTCTATCCCTTCCCGCCGTACAACTCCATGGGCGAGGCCATCATCGGGTACTTGCAGGCGGTCGGCATCAAGAGCCGCATGCGCGTGATGGAGCGCGCGGCCTACTTCACGGCCTGGCGCGAGAAGAAGCTCCACGGCATCATCCTCGTCATCACCTCGGTCATGGGCAACGCGGCCACGCGGCTCGAGCCGTACGCGACGAAGGGTGGCATCTATGCGTACGGCTCACTGCCCGAGATCGACGATCTCTTTGCCCGTCAGGCCCGTGAGGTGGACACGAAGAAGCGCGAGGCCCTCGTGCACCAGATGCAGAAGGCCATGACCGAGCACGTGCTCAACGTGCCCATCTACGACCTCGCCTTCATCTGGGGCGTCGGGCCTCGCGTCGAGGTGTCCGGGGCCAACGCCATTCCCGGCTTCCCCTACTCGGCGCCGTTCGAGGACCTCAAGCTCAAGCCATGAGCGAGATTTTGACCGACGCCATCCGGTACTGGGAGTGGCGCCGGATCGCCTACAACGCCGTGCTCGCATCGATCGTCATCGTGCTCTTCTCGATGAATTGGCCGGCGTCACTGAACTGCATCACCGTCGGCCGGGTCGAGCTGCTTTTCGTCCTCGCCGTCCTGGCGAACGTCGCCTATTGCGCCGCCTACGTGGTCGACGTGACGGCGCAATCGTCCGCGTTTCGCTCGACGTGGATCCGGTATCGATGGATGCTCTTTGCACTGGGCGTTCTCTTCGCCGGGACCTTGACCCAATTCTTCGCCGCCAAGTTCTTTCACGACGCCGCCTGACCAGTCACTTCAGCAGGCGGCCCGTTGTTTCGCCGCGCGAGGGGAGTCGAATTACAGCTCGGAGAGCGGCCCGGGAACTTCGCGGGCGGAGGCCGGTCTAATAGTGCGGGAGAGCGTCCCGGACCCGCCCGGCCTCGTGGAGCGGCTGCGCGCCGGTGATCCGGTCGCCTTCGAAGAGCTCGTGAGAACGTATCAGCATCGCGTGTTCGGGGTGGCGGTCCGGATGCTGGGCAACGCGGCCGAGGCCGAGGAGATCGCTCAGGAGGTCTTCCTGCGCGTCCACCGGTCCGTCGGCGAGTTCCGCGGCGAGGCCAAGCTGTCGACGTGGCTCTACGCGATCACGTCGCGGCTCTGCCTGAACCGGCTGGCCTCGGCCGAGCGGCGGCACCCGCGGGCCGGCGCCGACGCGCTCGAGGACGTCCCGGCCTCCGACACCGGCGGGGGGCTCGAGCGCGAGGAGGTCACGACCGCGCTGCGCCAGGCCATCGCGGCGCTGCCGGAGGAGCGAAGGATCGTGGTGGTGCTCCGTGACGTCGAGGGACTGTCGTACGAGGAGATCGCCCGCGCGCTCGACCTCGAGCCGGGCACCGTGCGCTCGCGACTGCACCGCGCGCGTCTGGACCTCAAGGCCAAGCTGGAGAGGTTCCTGCCGTGACGTGTCACGAAGCGCGCGAGCTGTTCTCGGCGTTCGTCGATGACGAACTGGACCCACGCGAGCGTTCCGCGCTGGACGCTCACCTGGTCGGCTGCGCAGATTGCCGGCGCGAGCTGGACCGCTTCGGGCGGACGGTGTCGCTCGTGCAAGCGCTCCCGCCCGAGCGGGCTCCCGCCGGCTTCGTCGATCGCGTCGTCACACGGGCGCGGCCGGCACCGTGGCCCGTGCGGCTGGTGCGTGGCCTGTTCGTGCCGTGGACGAAGCTGCCGCTCGAGGCCGCGGCCATCCTCCTCGTCGGTGGACTCGCCGTGTGGGTCTATCAGCAGACGCCCGAGCAGCAGCAGTCGGTCCGTCTCGAACAGGCTCCACCGAGCGCCGAGGCTCCGGCACCCGTCGAGGCTCCGGCTCGCGTGGAAACTCCGACCGGCGTCGAGGAGCCCGCGCGAGCCCCGGCGCCCGTCGAGTCGTTCACGCGTCGGGCTGACGCGCCCGCAACCCCCGCAACTCCAGCCGTTCCAGCCGCTCCCGCCGCGCCGCCAGCCCCGGCCCCGGCGACGCCGGCACCATCGGAGCGCTCGCGAAACGAAAAGAAAGAAACCCAGCAGGCCGTCGCCGACGCCCGCGCGCGTGGCGCCGAATCCCAGCCGCCACGCGCCTTCCAGGAATCGCGTGAGGTGGCGCCATCGCCTGAGAATCGCGGGGCGCGCGACGCCCTCGAAAAGCGCGCCGCGGAGAGCGCCCCTGCGGCGAGATCAGCCGCGCGCGCGCTGAGCGCTCCCGGTCCCGCGGATGTCTCCGGGCGGTTGACGGTGGACGACCCCAGCAGCGGAGCCACCGCGCTCGCGGAAATCGCTCGTCGCGTCGGTGGGAGCGTGACGGCCTCCCGCGCCGACGGCGATGCGCACCTGGTCGACCTCACCGTTCCCCGCGAGCGCTATCCCGACCTCGCGATCGAAGTCGCCCGCCTCGGCCGCTGGCAGGCCGAAGCCAACGCCGCCGGCTTGCCCGAGACCGTTCGCGTCCGGATCCGCCTCACCCGCTAGCCGCCGGCACCAGCGGGAACTTTCCCGCCCCTGCCCTGTCCAACCGGACGAAGGGAGTTGAATCGATCGCCCGGAGGACGACCATGAAGCCCAGGCTCATCGCGCTGCTGATGCTCGGCGCGCTGGCGCTGCCCACCGCAGCGCCGGCCACGCCACCCGCCATCACGCTGGAGATGCAGAAAGATGTCATGGTGACCATCTACAACGGCAATCTCGGGCTCGTGAAGGACGTGCGCGAGATCCGCTTGCCGGCTGGTACGACCGACGTGCAGTTCATGGACGTGGCGGCCCTGATCGACCCCACCACCGTCCACCTCAAGTCGATGACCGATCCGGCCGGCCTCAAGATCCTCGAGCAGAACTACGAGTACGACCTGCTCTCGAGCGCCAAGCTGATGGAGAAGTACGTCGGCAAGCGCGTGCGTCTCTATCAGCCCGACGGCAGCTATCACGAGGCGACGCTGCTCAGCACCAACGGCCCCGTCTTCGAGATCAACGGCCAGATCCACCTGGGCAACAACGGCCGGCTGATCCTGCCCGCCTTGCCCGAGAACCTCGTGTCTCGCCCGACGCTGGCCTGGCTCCTGCGCAACCAGGCGACCGCGCCCCAGCGCGTGGAGGCCTCGTACATGACGAGCGGCATCACGTGGCGGGCCGACTACGTCCTCGTGCTCAACCCGGCCGATACGCGCGGCGATCTCACCGGATGGGTCACGATCGACAACAAGAGCGGGGCGATCTATCGAAATGCTCTTCTCAAGCTGGTCGCCGGCGACGTCAATCGAGCGGTGGACCGGTTTCGCGACGTGAAAGCGCTGGAGATGGCGGCCCGCGCGCCTGCCACCGCCGAGGCGCGGCGCGACTTCCAGTCCGAGGGCTTCTTCGAGTATCACCTCTACACCCTCGACGGGCGCACGACGATCAAGGACAACCAGACGAAACAGCTCTCGTTGCTAGCGGCGACCGACATCGGGATCGACAAGCAGCTCATCTACTACGGGGCCCAGGACTACTACCGCACGTCGTACGGGACACCGATCTCGAATCAGAAGGTCGGCGTGTACCTCGAGATCAAGAACAGCCAGGCGAACCGGCTGGGCGTGCCGTTGCCCAAGGGGCGTGTCCGCGTCTACAAGGCGGATACCGGCGGCAGCCAGCAGTTCGTCGGCGAGGACTGGATCGACCACACGCCGAAGGACGAGCGCGTGAAGATCAAGATGGGCGAGGCCTTCGACGTGGTCGGTGAGCGCACCCAGCGCAACTTCCAGAAGATCGGGCCGAGGACGTGGGAGGTGGAGTGGGAGATCTCGCTCCGCAACCACAAGAAGGACGCGCAGACGGTCACGGTGATCGAGCCGGTGCCCGGCGACTGGCAGGTGCTGCAGTCCAGCCACGCCCCCGAGAAGATCGAGGCCCACACGCTGCGCTTCCGGGTCGACGTCCCCAAGGAGGACACCGTCAAGCTCGTCTACCGGGTGCGCGTCCGCTATTGATCACACGGCGAGGTACCCACCCTTCAGCGCGTCCTCGTGCGCGCGGAACTCCTCGATCGGGCCCGCGAACACCATGGTGCCCTTGTGCAGGACGAGCACGTGATCGGCGACGGTCAGCGCGAGACGCGTGTTCTGCTCGACGAGGAGAATCGTCAGCCCCTCCCGCTTGAGCCGCAGCATCAGCGACCCCAGCTCGCGGACGAGGAGGGGCGCGAGTCCCTGGGATGGCTCGTCGAGCATGACGAAGGCCGGATTGCCGGCGAGCGCGCGGGCGATGGCGAGCATTTGCTGCTCACCGCCCGACAGGCTCCTCGCCTTCTGGTGCCAGCGCTGGCGGAGGATCGGGAAATACTCGAAGAGCGCGTCGTGGGTCCAGGGCCCCCTGGCTCTCCGGGACAGCGCCGCGAGTCGCAGGTTCTCGCCGACGTCGAGGTGCGGAAAGAGCTGGCGTCCCTCGGGAACGTAGCCCAGACCGAGGCGCGCGACGCGATACGACGGCTGCCCGGTGATGTCGCGCCCGTCGAAGCGAATGGTGCCGCTCCGAGGTGGCGTGAGGCCCATGATCGATCGGAGCGTCGTCGTCTTTCCCATGCCGTTCCGCCCGAGGAGCGTCGTGATCCGGCCGCGCGGGACGCCGAACGAGAGGTCGCGGAGGACGTGACTCTTGCCGTAGAACGTGTCGAGGCGGTCCACTTCGAGCAGCGTCGTCATTCCTGCTCCGCGAGGAGGGAGGGAGTCTCGCCGAGGTAGGCCGTCTGCACATCGACGTTGGCCCGAACCTCGGCCGGACTCCCCTCGGCGATCACCTGGCCGAAGTTGAGCACGGTCACGCGATCGGCGAGGTTGAACACGACGTCCATGTCGTGTTCGACGAGGAGAATCGTGAGGTGACGTTCGCGGGCGATGCGTCGGATGACGGCGACGGTGGCCGCGGTCTCGGCCGAGGAAAGCCCTTGCGTCGGCTCATCGAGGAGGAGCAGCACCGGCTCCTGGGCCAGCGCCATCGCGATCTCCAGCAGGCGCTGCTCGCCGTGGGGCAGCGTGCTCGCCGGGACATCGGACCGCCCGTGGAGGCCGAGAAACCCGAGGGTCTCGCGCGCGAGTCGCTCGGTTTCCGCCAGCAGGCTCCGCCCACCGAGGAGCACGAAGTTGCCGCCGCGCTTGAGCTGGATGGCCATCCTGACGTTCTCGACGGCTGACAGCTCACCGAAGAGGCTCGTGATCTGAAACGTCCGTGAGATCCCACGAAGACAGCGCGCGGGCTCCGGCACGTCGGAGATGTCGGCGCCGCGGAAGACGACGTGGCCCGCGGTCGGCCGGAGCAGGCCGGAGACGAGGTGAAAGAGCGTCGTCTTGCCGGCGCCGTTCGGGCCGATGATCGCGCGGAGCTCGCCGGGCTCCACGGAAAGGTCGACGTCCGCCACCGCGCGGAGCGCGCCGAACGAGCGCGAGAGCTTGCGGGTTTCGAGGGTCGGCCCGCTCATCCGGGCCGCTCGAGTTCGAGCCAACGCCGCGCGGTGCCGACGATGCCACCGGGCAGGAAGATCACCATGAGGACAAAGATCCCGCCCGTGAAGATCATCCAGTGCTCGGTGTAGCTCGACAGGATCTCCTGGACCAGGATGAAGACCATCGCGCCGACGACCGGACCGACGAGGGTGCCGATGCCGCCCACGATGACCATCATGAGGGCCTGGCCCGACAAGACCCAGAACATCAGCTCCGGAGACGCGAAGCCGCGGAACGGCGCGAACAGCGCGCCCGCGAGGCCCGCGAAGCCGGCGGCGATCACGAACACGATCAGCTTGAAGCGGGCGGGGTCGCGGCCGAGCGCCGCGAACTTGCGCTCGTTCTCGCGGATCGCGACAACCGCCCGGCCGAACGGCGAGCGGACGAGCGCCCAGCAGGCGAGCAACGCGACGGCGACGGTGACGAGCACGAGAAAGTAATACGCGCGCGGTGTCCCCAGAGACGGGCCCGCCCACCAGAGCGCGCTCTTTGGCACCCCGGTGATGCCGTCCGAGCCACCAGTGAGCGAGCGCCACTTGTAGGCGATCGTGTAGAGGAGCTGCGCGAAGGCGAGCGTGAGCATCGCGAAGTAGATCCCGGTCCTCCGCGTGGAGAGATAGCCGATGGGCCAGGCGATCGCTGCCGCGCAGACGGCTCCACTCGCGAGCGCCAGCGGAATCGGGAGCTGCCACGTGAGCAGCGTGAGCGCGCCCGCGTAGGCGCCGAGCCCGAAATACGCGGCATGGCCGAAGGAAACCATTCCCGTGTAGCCCATGATGAGGTCGAGCGAGAGTGCCAGAAGCCCGAAAATCAAGAGCTCGGTCAGGATCGAGAGCTGGTGGCGCGCGCAGAGCCACGGGGCAGCGACGAGGAGACCGCAGATGAGCCAGAGGAGAACGACGAACGCGCGCCGCACTATTCCTCTTCGCCGAAGAGCCCCCAGGGCCGGAAGAGCAAGATCGCGGCCATGACGGCATACATGATCGCCATCGCGGCCTCGGAGACGTAGAACCCGCCCCAGGTCTGCGCTGCCCCCACGATCAGGCTTCCCACCATCGAGCCGACGATCGATCCGAGACCACCGACGACGACGACGACGAACGCGTCGACGATCACATTGATCCCCATCCCCAGGTAGGCGGTCGTCATCGGCGCGGCACAGGCACCGCCGAACGCCGCGAGCGCGCACGCGAGGCCGAAGACCGCGGTGCGGACGCGGCGCACGTCGCCACCGAGGCATCCGACCATCTCGCTGTTCTGAGCGACGGCGCGCACGAGCAGGCCGGCGCGCGTTCGCGTGAGGAAAAGCCAGAGCGCCAGACCGACGGCACTGCCGGCGGCGATGAGGAAGAGCCGATAGCGCGGATAGACAGCGCCCGCGAGCTCGACCGTGCCCTGGAAGAAGACCGGCGGATCGACCGACCTCGCGGTCACGCCATAGAGGACGCGCACGCTCTCCTCCAGGATCATCGCGAGGCCAAACGTGAGGAGGAGCTGGTAGATCGGCGGCCGGCGGTAGATGAAGCGGAGGGTCGACGACTCGAGCGCCGCACCGATCAGCCCGACGATCGGGGGCGCCAGAATGAGCGTGAGCCAGAAGCTACCCGTGAGGCGAACCAGCGTGGACCCGACGTACGCGCCGAGCATGTAGAAGATGCCGTGAGCGAAGTTGACGACGCGCAGGATGCCGAAGACGAGCGAGAGCCCGACCGAGACGAGGAAGAGGAGCGCGGCGAGCGCGGCAGCGTCGAAGAGCTGCTCCACCAAGATGGAGGACGACACAGGCGCTCTCCGCGCTCCGAGGCGACGCTACGCGAAGTCCTCAGTTCGGCACTTCGGCGTCACCTTGTCTCCGGGATAGGTTGCCAGGATCTTCGGGATCAGGTGCGGGTACTTCGGGTCCTTCGCTGCCTCCACGACGAAGCCGGGCTGCACCGCCTGATGATCGCACTTGCGCATGAAGAATGGACCTTCGAGCCCCTCGTAGGTCGAGTCCTCCCAGGCCTCGATCACCTTCTCGACGTCGTCGGCGGTGCCGGCCTTCTGGATCGTCTGGGCCAGCCACTCCAGACCCTCGTAGGTCTCGCCATCGAACATGTCGGGATAGATGCCGTGCATGGCGTGGAAGCGCTTCACGAAGTCGCGGTTCTTCGGCGTGTCGACCGTGAAGGGGTAGCGACTCGAGCCGATCGTCCCCGTCATGGCCTCGCCCACCGCCTTCAAGTTCTCGAGCTCGAGGATCTCGGTGACGAGCTTCACCTCGCGGGTGAGTCCGAACTGGGACGCCTGCTTGAAAAAGATCGTCGCGTCCTGTCCGGGCAGCGCCATATAGCACGCCTCGGCGCGTGACTGCCTGATCTTGGCGATGTAGCTCGCGAAGTCCTTCGTGCCGACCGGCGGGTAGTCCTTGCCGACGACGTCCTTCTTCGCGGCCGTGATCTGTTTGTCAAAGGAGCCGACGCTGTCGCGGCCCCACGCGTAGTCGCTGCCGAGCGCGAAGAACCGCTTCATCGGCGACTCCGCGAGGTAGAGGCTCACGGCGCGCGCGCCCATGGGCCCGCTCGTGTTCACGCGGAAGAAGTAGCGGTGCCACGCCGTGGTCGTCAGCTGACCCGCCCCGTTGATGGTCGACATGAGGATCACCTTCCACTCGGGGCACTTGGCGGAGACGGCCAGCGCCTCGGAGGAAAGGACCGTACCGGTGAGAAACTTCACGTCGTCCTTCTCGACCAGCTTCTGAGCTTTACGCACGGCGGTGGCCGGATCGCCGCCGGTGTCCTCGTAGATGAACTGGAACGGACGGCCGAGCACGCCGCCCTTGGCGTTGATCTCCTTGCCGAACAGCTCACACGCTCGCTTGGCCTGCGTCCCGTACTGAGCATTGCTGCCCGACAGCGCCGAGGGGAGGCCGACCTTGATCGGCTCCGCCGCCGCCGCGCGCCGGAGGAAGACAGGCGCGCCCAGAGTCACCCCGATTCCGCCGGCGGCCGCCACTGTCAAGAACTCACGTCGTGTCGTGCTCATCGTCGTCCCTCGCCTGTCGATCGGGTTGATGGCTCCAGTAGCGCGTACATCAGATCGTTCGCGTTATCGTAAGGCGGCGATTATAGGTCGGCACCGAGCGCACGAGCAAGGCGACGGGCGAACCGCGATGCCTTGCGCTCGAATCGGAAGGCGTCTTGCGCTATACAGGCCGTGGCCTTGAAAGTGCCTCGAGACCGCTGCTCGTCACGCGCGAGCTGCTCCGAACGCTGGCCGGGGGAGTCCGAGGGGGGCGTAGCCCCCTTCGCTTGAATAGTTGGGGGCCATGTCGGGGCCCCCATACTGGAGACATCATGCCGTCGTTCAAGACCCGTCTGAGCCCGGCGCTGATCGACCGCTACATGCGCTCGGGCCACTGGGGCCGCGAGACGTTCTATTCGATCCTCGCCTCGCGTGCGAACGCGCACCCCGATCGCGTCGCCGTCATCGATCACCGGGGGCCGGTCACCTACCGTGAGCTTCGCGAGCGCGTCGACCGGGTCGCCGCCGGCCTGCACCAGCTCGGCATCGGCCCGGGCGACGTCGTCACGATCCAGCTCCCGAACTGGACGGAGTTCGCCTACGTGTTCTTCGCGTGCGAGCGGGTCGGCGCCGTCGCCAACCAGATCGGCCCCGACTACCGGAGCCGCGAGGTCGAGTACATCCTGCGCTTCTCCGAGAGCCGTGCCTACGTCGCCCCGGCGTCCTTCAAGGACTTCGATTACGTCGCGATGATCAAGGAGCTCCGGCCCGGGCTTCCCGCGCTCGAGTCAGTGCTCGTGCTCGGCGGCACCGGCGTGCCCGGGACGGTCCCGCTCGACGAGCTCATCGCGGGCAGGCTTGCGTCGTCGGCGTTCAGGCCGCACGCGATGGACGCCAACGACGTCATGCGCATGGCGTTCACGTCGGGCACGACCGGCAATCCCAAGGGCGTCATGCACAGTTTCAACACGACGCTGCCGGCGTGCCGGATCCTCAACGAGGCGATGGCCGTCGGCGAGCGCGACGTCTTGCTGGCCTACCTGCCGCTCGGGCTGAACTGGGGCTATCTGACGCTGCTCCAGGCCATCATGGTGGGCGCCCGCTGCGTGTTGCTCGATCGGTTCAGTGCGCGTGCCGCGCTCACCCTGATCGAGCGCGAGCGGGTGACGTTCATCCCGAGCGCGCCGGCGTCGATCATCGCCATGCTCAACGATCCCGAGCTCGGCCGCTTCGATCTCGGCTCGCTGCGCGTGGTCATCACCGGCGGCGCCTCCTGCCCGATCGAGACCATTCGCGCGTTCCGCGCGCGCATGCCCGGCCACCTCATCGAGTTGTACGGAATGCTGGAGACCGGCTTTCACACCTTCACGCGGCTCACCGACGATTCCGAGGCGGTCACCGGCACGATCGGCCACGCGGCTGACGGCATGGGGCTGCGTCTCATCGACGAGCACGCGCGTGACGTGCCTCAGGGCGCCGAGGGCGAGATCGCCGCCGAAGGGCCGTCCGTGCATCTCGGCTACTACAAGAACGACGCCGCCAACGCCGAGCTGTTCACGGCCGACGGCTGGTTCCGCACGGGCGATCTCGGCCAGTTCGACGCGGCACGGAACGTCAAGATCGTCGGCCGGCTCAAGGAGATGATCAACCGCGGCGGCAAGAAGTTCTTCCCGCGCGAGATCGAGGAGATCCTCTACACCCATCCCAAGGTCCTGCACGCGGCCATCGTCGGCGTGCCCGACCCGCGGCTGGGCGAGCGCAACTGTCTCTGTGTGATCCCGCGGCCGGGCGCGTCGCCGTCGCTCGACGAGATGGTGAAGTTCCTCGCCGGCGACGTGGCGACCTACAAGCTGCCCGAGGAGATCGAGATCTTCGACGAGTTCCCCTTCACGCCCACGGGGAAGATCCAGCGCCACGCCCTGACCCGGCAGGTCCTCTCGCGGCGTGCGTCACGATGACGGCGTGGCGGCCGGCACGCATTTTCGACATGCACTCTCACTGGGGAACTCGGCGTGGCTATCCGTTCCAGACGCCGGAGGAGCTGGCCCAGCAGGAGCGCGTGTTCCGCTCCACGCCGAGCTACGTCAGCGAGGCCGACATGGCCGAGCACTTCCGGGCCACCGGTGTCCGCGCCATCCTCGACCTCGGCGTGCGGGCGCCGGCGCCGATCGACGAGGTCCGCGCGCTGCACGACTACGCCTTCGATACGCAGAAGCAGCACGCCGACGTCATCGCCGGCCACTGGCTGCACATCGATCCGAGGCTCGGCAGGCTGGCCGTGAACGAGCTGGCGCGCTGTCTCGGACGCAGGCAGGGCCTCGTGGGACTCGCGGTGTCGGGCGCCGGCTTCAACGTCGCCGCCAGTGATCCGGGCTATGCGCCGCTCTACGAGCTCTGCCTCGAGGCGCGAGCGCCCGTGCTCATCATGGTGGGCACCACCGGGCTCGGCGCGGGCCGGCCGGGCGGCGCCGGCGTCAAGCTGGCGTTCAGCCATCCGCGCCACGTTGACGAGGTCGCCGCGACCTACCCCGAGCTGACCATCGTGGCCTCGCGTCCAGCGTGGCCCTGGCAGGCCGACATGATCGCCGTCCTGCTCCACAAGGCCAACGTCTGGTACGAGGTCCACGGCTGGTCGCCGCGCTACTTCACCGCCGATCTCAAGTCGGAGATCGCGCGACGGCTCCACGACCGCGTGATGTTCGGCGCCGACTACCCGATGTTCCGTTACGAGCGCCTCATCGCCGACTGGCAGTCGGAGGGCTACGGCGAGGCGGTGCTCGAGAACATCTTCCACCGCAACGCCGAGCGGCTCTTCGGCGAGCTCGCGCTCTGACGGGTCGATCAGGCCGGCGCGATCGCGCCCCGCGTGATGTGGCCGTCCTCCTGCTGACGGAACGCCTCGTTGATCTTCTCCAGCGGGAACGTGTGCGAGATGATCTTCTCGTACGGATACCGCTGGCGCGTGCGCACCATCAGATCGAGCGCGCCCTTGAGGTGCTCGGCCTCGTAGTGCATGACGCCGAGGAAGCGGCGGTTGCCGAAGACGAGCCACGACGGGTCGATCGTCGTCTCCCAGCCCGCGTTGATGTTGCCGATGTCGATGTACGCGCCCTCGGGCGCGACCATGCGCAGCCCCTCGTCCACCACGTGAGGGTTGCCGACCAGCTCGAGGACGTGGTCGGCGCCCCAGTCGTCGGTCAGCGCCTTGACGCGCGCGATGCGTTCGGCCGGCGTCCGGTACTGGCGCATGTCGACGATCTCGTCGGCGCCGAAGGCCCTGGCCAGCTCCAGGCGCTCGTCGATGCCGTCGATCATGATGATCTTCGACGCGCCGAACTCGCGAGCGACGGCGCAGGTGTAGATGCCGAGGCCGCCGGCCCCCTGGATGGCCACGGTCTGGCCGCCCTTGAAGCCAGCGAACTCGAGGCCCGCGTAGACCTGGGCGAACGCGCAGTTGATGCCGGCCGCCATGGCGTCGGTGATGGCGGCGGGCAACTTGAAGATCGCGTGATTCGGCCCGAGGTAGAAGTAGTCGCCGTAGCCGCCCTGGAAGTGCGGCCATACGTCGCACGTGACCGACCAGTTGGACTGACGGGTCGGGCACGACTTGAACTGTCGGCGCAGGCACGCCTTGCAGCGCCCGCACGGGATGAAGTAGCGGTAGATCACCCGATCGCCCTCGCGCAGCGGCTGGCCGGAGGAATCCGTGGTGACGCCGGCGCCGAGCTTGAACACGGTGCCCATGTGCTCGTGCCCGGGGTTGATCGGCATGGTGCGTCCCCGCTTCTCCATGTCGAGCTCGCCCTTCCAGTAGTGCATGTCCGACCCGCACACGTTGGCGAGCGCGATCTTGATGACCACGGCGCCGGGCTTGGGGTCCGGCACCGGATACTCGCGGATCTCGAACGTCTTGCCTTTGCCCATCCACGCGGCCAATTTTCCCGTCTGCGCCATGTCGGTCACTCCTCCTGAGCTCGCAACGTTTATCTTCCGGCGACCGCCGAGCGCCGGAGCTCCGGCAGCACGTGGCGGCCGAACAGCTCGACGGCTCGAACAGGATCGGCGGCGAGGCTGACGGTGAACATCAGCCGCTCGACCCCGGCCTCGGCGGCGGCGCGCACCTGGTCGACGCAATCGTCGGGCGTGCCCGCCACCGCCAGCCGCGCACGCAAGTAGTCGAAGAGGCCGAGCCGCTCGACGAGCGCTCCGTCCATGGCCCGCTGCCGCGTGGTGTAGGTGCGCCGCAGCTCGTGCACGGCCGGGATCAGCGCCGCGGGAACGCCGCGCGCCTCGGGATCAGGGCCGAGCACGTACGCGGCGACGAAGCCCAGGATGTTGCCGAGCTTCGCGAAGGCGGTGTCCCGTCGCTCGGCGCAGTCGAGGCACGCGACGTACCACGTCTCGACGTCACCTCGCGAGCGGCCGGCCGCGCTGGCGCCCGCCCTCAGCGCCGCCTCGATCTCCACGACCTGCTCCTTGCCGAGGCCGTAGTTGACGAACGCGCCGTCGGCCACCTCGCCTGCGATTCGCAGCGCCTTCGGCCCCGAGGCCGCGACGTACACCGGGACCGTCCCGCGTCGCCACGGAATCTCGGCCACGCCGCCGGCCCAGGACGCGCGCTCTCCGCGCAGCAGCCGCCGCATGAACGTGACCGCTTCGCCGAGCGCCGCGGCCGGCGCCGGCGCGCTCCCGACGTTGGCGACGCCGCTGTGCCCCGCGCCGACGCCGAGGACGGTGCGGCCGGGCGCGATCAGGTCGATCGACGCCGCCGCCGTCGCCGTGATCGCCGGATGGCGCGTCACGGCATTGGTGACGCAGGCAGCGACGCGCGCGCGGCGCGTGCGCTGAGCGGCGAGGGTCATCGCGACCCACGGGTCCATGGCGTTGCCCGGCGTATCGGCCACGCCGACCATGTCGAAGCCGAGCTCGTCGGCGAGCGTCGCCATGCGGGCCGTGTACTCCGGCTCGTAGGGCCAGAAGAAGAAGCCGATCTCCACGAGCGAGCTCAGGCCCGCGCGGGCGCGCCGTCGCGCGAGCGGGACGTCACGAGCGGTCCGTGTACCCGGGCGGGCGCCCGCGTTCCCAGCGATGCTTGCGGGCGACGTCCTCGTTCAGGTTGGCGCCCCAGCCCGGACGCCTGGGGATGAGGACCTCGCCGTGCTCGATCGTCGGCGGCTGATCGACCAGCTCGTCCTTCCACGGGACGTCGTCGATGTCGATCTCCATGATCCGGACGTTCGGCACGCACGCGCAGAGATGGGCCGAGTGCAGCGTCGAGAGGTGGCTGTAGTAGTTGTGGGGCGCGACGTTCAGCTCGTAGCTCTCGGCGAGGTCGGCGATCTTCTTCGACTGGGCGAAGCCGTTCCAGGGCACGTCGATCATCACCACGTCCATCGCGCGCGCCTCGAAGTGGGGCCGGTAGCCGCGCAGGCCATAGAGGTTCTCGCCCGAGCAGATCGTCACCGAAGTCCCGTCCTTGATCTGACGCAGCGCTTGAGCATCGTACATGTCGATCTCGACCCACATCATGTTGAGCGGCTCGAGCGCCCTGCAGATCCGGCGGGCCGCTTCCGGCTTGAAGTTGAAGTTGAGGTCGAGCGCGATGCCGACGTGGGGGCCGACGGCGCGCCGGAACGTCCCGAGCAGGGTCACGATGTGCTCGAGCATCTCGGTCGTGACGTTCTGATCGGTCGTGCCCGGGCCGCCGCCGAAGCCACCGAAGTGCACGTGCGCGGGGTCGCCGGGATAGACGATGTTCGTCTTGAGCGCGCGGAAGCCGCGGCGCACGACTTCCTCGCCGAGGCGGGCGATGTCGTCCATCGAGCGCAGCGGCGGAACGCCGATGAGCGACGCGCTGCGCGCGCGCGACGTCCCGCAGTGCGACCAGTACACGAGCTGGCGCTCGCGCACCGGTCCTCCGAAGAGCTCGTAGACCGGAACCCCGAGGGCCTTGGCCTTGATGTCCCAGAGCGCCAGCTCCACGCCCGCGATCGCCTTGGCCGCGATGCCGCCCGGGCTCTGGCGGGATGCGCGGTAGAGATCCCAGTAGCGCATCTCGACGGGACGAGGATCCTGGCCGAGGAGGACGGCCTCGAAATCGTGGACCGTCGACACCACACCGTAGGGATTCCGTCCGTCCGAGCACTCGCCGTAGCCCGTGATCCCGGCGTCGGTGCGCACGGCGACGAACTGCCAGGGGCGCCACCCGGCGTCGACGACGAAGGTCTCGATCCCGGTGATCTTCATCTCAGAACACCGCCAGCGGATTGGCCGGCGATCCGGTGCCGCCGACCACGCGAAGCGGTGCGATCACGAGCATGAACTCGTCGCGTCCTTCCTCCACGCACGCTTTGGCCGCGGGCTCGAGCAGCGCGTTGTCGACGAGCGCCACTCCGTACGCGAACAGCGCCGCGTGGACGGCCCACGGGATGTCGTAACCGATCGGGAGGTGATCGAGCATGTCCCAGACGAGGAGCGACACGTCGTGGTCGCGCAGGAAGGGCAGGCACGAGACGTGGAGGCCCGGGCGGATGTTGGGGCCGCCGCCGAACGGCCGGCCATAGGGCGTGTCGGGATTGTTGGCCTGCCAGGCGTCACGTCCGCTGTAGACGGCGACGGCGTCGCCGGGCTCGAGACGGATCC
>QHTB01000028.1 GCA_003220615.1 Candidatus Rokuibacteriota bacterium | reverse complement strand
TCGGACGACGGTTTTCGGCGACGACCACGTCGACGATTACGAGTGACATTCCCGTAGGAACGTTCACCGCATCATCGCGTGCATGGCCGGGCTAACGGCAGGCATCGTTCGTGCCAGCGCCAGCACCGCGAACAATTCGCCTCCGCGCTCCGCCGCTCGCCGCGGGCGGGCTTCCTTGGAAGGTTTTCCTGACAGGTCACGGCCCTCGCGTTGCTGTGATCCGCCGATCTTCGGCGTGCGAACGGTGGGAAATTCGTTTCCGTGTCGAAAAAGGGGACATCGTCGCGTCACCTCGCCGTCTCACGCACGAAAAATCGCTCCCCGATTTCGAAGCGCGCGTGCTCGCACAGGTGGCACTCCTTGTGCTCGTGCACTCGGTCATCGTCGCGAGGTGCCCCATGACGTGCCAGACATGCGGTCTCGAGAAACCATCGGACGAGGTCAACGACGACGACGGTCGATGCGATTCATGTCGCGGCGAGATCACTGACGTTCGCCGACACGCTCCCCCCCCAGCCTCGGTGTACCTGAAGCCCGACGCGATCTACCACGCTCGCTGCGAACAACCCTTGGTCCTGATCAGGTATGTCGCGTCGGCGGGAGAGCTGCACTTCCGCTGCCGGTTCTGCGGCGAGAGCGTCTTCTTGCCCGAAGTGGCCATCGAGCGCGTCGAGAGGAGATAACGATGGTGGTCATTCACAAGTTCGAGGCCTGTCGACGCTGCCCGGGGACGACCGTGTGGCGCGTCGTGAACGGTCGTCTTCTCTGTGAGCGCTGCAAACGGAGCAAGGACTTCCCCCGTCGTCCCCTCTGGTCGCGCTGGCTTTTGGCGACGAGAGTTAATCGCCTGTTCCCTGGATCGTGGGCTCGCCGTTAGGAACGGCCGCGCACAGGACTGGAACCGTGCTCGGGGCAGGAGGGAGGGCGTCAACACTCGGCGACGCTGCCTCCACGGCAGGGGCCGGGGCTACCGCCGGGGCAACAGCGTCTCGACGATCGATTCCGGAGCGTGAAACTCCACCGCGCGGTAGGCGGACCAGCCAGCCGCCAGCAGCGTGGCGATCATCGCGGCCCGGAAGAACCAGAGCAGCCCCCAACGCTGGACACGAGGCTCTTCCGGTGTGCTCTGTGGGCAAGCCATGGATCTCTGCATCGCGCGCCGCGCCTTCTCCTGTGCGAGGAAGACTCGACGACGTTCTTCGCGGGTGAGCCGGCCCATCGTTACCTCCGAGTTCGCGCGCTCGCCCCGTGCTCCCATATGCAAGGTGCCGGCCGGCCCAACACAGGTCGCGATGCTCGGCACGTGCTCAACTCGAGCACGTCACGATGCCGGAGCACTCGTCGAACCGGTCGACGAATTCAGGTCACTTCGGTCATAGCGTGAGGCACGATGACCTGATTCATCGCTCACTTCGCCACCGCGTACCCGTCGTTGAACGCGCTGGCTACATCTCGCGGACTATATTCTCGGTCTGATGTCGCCGCCGCTGTCGCCATCTCACGCGTGACGGCAGGTTCTGTCGAGTATCCACACCAGCACGGGGGCGCACGTCGCGGCCAAATCGCACTGTGTCGCCGGAACTTCCGCTCCACCCACAGGAACGTATCCCGCAGCACCTACATCTCTGTGTGATGTCGAAGCCGCTGTCGCCTTCGCACGTGTGATGGAACCCGGCACTGACCGACACACACCAGAACGTCGAGGCGCGGTGCGCGGCCGACCGCGATCGTCGCGACATGGCCGCTCGAGTCGCGCTCGGTCCCAGCCGTGCTCGACGGTTCGGCATGCGTGTTGCTCGGTGATCGCGTGAAGCCTATGAAAGACTTGGAGGCCCCCCTTCCGTTGATGACCACCGGCCTCGAGATCGGGAACCGGGAACTCCAGCACGTCGAGCGCTCCGTTCAGGAGCGGGCCACGCTGCTTTCTGCGACTCATCCGTCACTCCGATTTCAGGACGTCACCCCGCAAGAACTCGAGACCCTCGCTGGCTCCATCGCGGTGTTTCTCGCGCGGCAAGGCTCGCTCGTCTTCCAGGAAGCGACCCCGGGGCGCTGGATGGCGCTGGTGGTGGTGGGTGAGGTCGATGTGTTGAAACTCGATAGGAGCGGAGGCCATCGGCTCGTGACGACGATCGGTCCCGGCGAGTTCCTCGGCGAGCTGGGATTCCTCGACGGTCACAGGCAGTCCGCTACCGCCGTGGCGTCAACTGACACGTTGCTCCTCGTCCTCACCAGGGCGGCGTTCGACCGGCTCCTCGAGGAAACGCCGGCGCTCGTCGTCAAGCTGCTGCCTGATCCCATTCGACTCCTCGTTCTTCGCCTCCGGGGAATCGACGCGATCGGCTGATCTGGCGCCGCCCCGCGAGACACGCTCCAAGGACGGCTATACTACGGAGCCGTGTCGGACGACCCGCTCGCCACCGTTCGCTCCCGCACCCAGGCCAACCTGTTCTGGCGCCACCTCGGCGTCGCCGTCGAGGACGCGCGGCCGGGCTGGGTTCGGCTGCGCCTGCCCGTGCGCAACGAGCTGTGCAACGCAGCCGGCGCGCCGCTCCACGGCGGCGTGCTCGCCTCACTCGTCGACATGGCGGTGGGCGGCGCGCTCGCCACGATGGGCGCGGCGGCGGCCGGCGGCGTCGATCAGGCCACGCTCGACGTCAACGTCTCGTTCATGGGCGCCGCCCGCGCGGGCGACGACGTCGTCGCCGAGGGCCGGATCCTCAAGCGCGGCCGCTCGATCGCGTTCGGCGAGGCGACCATCACCGACGGCGGCGGCCGCTTGCTGGCTGCCGGCCGCGCGACGTACATGATCCTCAACAGCGAAAGGACACCCGCGTGACGACCATCCTGTTCTCGCCGCCCCTGCCCACGTCGATCATGGACATGTGCCGCGCCATGCTGCCGCCCGGCTACGAGCTGCTCGCCGGGGAGCGCAAGGATCCCGAGTTCGCCCGCGCCCTGCCCGAGGCCGAGTTCTGGATGGGGTTCGCGCGCGGCGGCCTCGACGAGGCGTTCTTCAAGACGGGCAAGCGGCTCAAGCTCGTCCAGCTCATCAGCGCCGGTTACGACGCGATCGACATGGCCGCGGCCCGCCGCTCCGGCATCCCGGTCTGCAACAACGGCGGATCGAACTCGGTCTCGGTGGCCGAGCACACGCTCATGCTCATCCTCGCCGTGCTCAAGCGGTTGACCTGGTGCCATGGCAACGTCGTCTCCAGCAAGTGGCGCGTGGGCGGCTTCGACCACATGCCGCTCCACGAGCTCGAGGGCAAGACGGTCGGCATCGTCGGCCTCGGCCGCATCGGCAAGAAGGTGGCGCGGCGGCTGCACGGTTTCGACGCCCGCGTGCAGTACTACGACATCGTGCGGCTCAGCGAGGACGAGGAAGACGCGCTCGGCGTGCGCTTCGTCCTCTTCGAGGAGCTGCTGCGCACCTCCGACATCGTGACGGTGCACGTGCCGCTCTCCGACGCCACGCGGGGCCTGATGTCCACGCGCGAGTTCGCGACCATGAAGCCGGACGCCATCTTCATCAACACGTGCCGCGGCCCGGTCGTCGACGAGGCGGCGCTGCAGAAGGCGATCACGTCCGGCCACCTGGGTGGGGCCGGGCTCGACGTGATGGTCGAGGAGCCGCCGGCGCCCAACCATCCCTTCTTCGGGCTCGAGAACGTGATCATCACCCCGCACATGGCGGGCCCGACCTGGGAGAACTGGCCGAAGGCCTTCCGCAACGCGCTCGACAACATCCAGCGGGTGGCCGCCGGCCGGGCGCCGCTCTGGGTCGTCTCGGGAGCCTGACATGAAGATCCTCTACACGCCGCTCATGATCGTGCCCGCGGTTTCCGAGGCGGATCGCGCGCGAATCCTGGAGGCCGCCGGCCCCGGCTCGCGCTTCGTGGAAGCGCGCGAGGCCGCGCGGCAGCAGGCGGAGATCCCCGACACCGACGTGCTGTTCGGCCGCGTGCCGAACGACATCTACGTGCGCGCCAAGCAGCTGCGCTACTACCACTCGATCGGCGCCGGCGTGGACGCGATCCTCACCCCGGAACTGGTCGAGAGCGACGTGATCGTGGCCAGCGAGAAGGGCCAGGTCGGCGTGCATCTGTCCGAGCACGCCTTCGCGCTGCTGCTCGCCCTCACGCGCGGGCTCCACACCGCGATCCGCCGGAACGACTGGTCGCTGCGCGAGCCCATCCGCAAGGAGCAGCGCGAGCTCTTCGAGCAGACGATGGGGATCGTGGGCTTCGGCGGCACCGGCCGTGACGTGGCCCAGCGCGCGCTGGCCTTCGGCATGCGCGTGCTGGCCGTCGACATCGAGGACGTCCCGGGGATGTCGGGCGTCACGCTGTGGAAGGCGGATCGGCTGAATGACCTGCTGGCCGAGTCCGACGTCGTAGTGATCGCGCTGCCCCTTACCAAGGCCACCCACCATCTCTTCACCCGCGATCTCTTCCGGCGCATGCGGCGCCACGCGCTGCTGATCAACGTCACGCGCGGCGCCATCGTGTACGGCGACGATCTGCTCACCGCGCTCGACGAGGGCGTGATCGGCGGTGCCGGGATCGACGTGACCGATCCTGAGCCGCTGCCGGCGGGCCATCGGCTGTGGACCCATCCGCGGGCCATCGTCACGCCCCACACCGCCGGCGGATCGCCCCGGCGAGCGGGTCGCGCCATCGACACGTTCGTGGAGAACCTGGGCCGGCTGCGCACGGGCAAGCCGCTCCTCGCTATCATCGACAAGCGGAAGGGGTACTGACGACCGGCGTCCCTTGACAACCTCCTGACGCTCGCGCAGAGTCTCGGCCACATCTCCACGGCCCTGACCGTCAGCCGAGGAGGAGGGCCGCGTGCGTGGATGGCCGATTGCCGTGAAGCGCAAGCAGTGGGAGCCGCTGGCCTTCGCCGCGCCGTCGCTCGCCCTCATCGCCCTCGTCATCCTGTTCCCGCTCGCCTATTCCTTCTATCTCTCGCTGCAGAACTTCGACCTCTCGGTCGGCTCCGAGTACGAGTTCATCGGCGGCAAGAACTACGTGGAGGCGCTCTTCAAAGATCAGCGCTTCCTCGGCTCGGTCTGGAATACCGCCGTCATCATCGCGCCCTCCCTGGCCGTCGAGCTGCTGCTCGGGCTCGGGATCGCGCTCCTCCTCTCTCGCGCCGTGAGAGGGCGCCCCATCATCACGGCCTTGCTCGCCATCCCCGCGATGGTCTCTCCGGTCATGGCGGCCATGGCGTGGCGGATGATGTTCGGCGTGAAGTTCGGCGCCATCAACAACCTGGGGCGCCAGCTCGGCCTCCTCGACGTCTACTTCGACTGGTTCGCGACCCCGTGGCTGTCCATCGTGTCCGTCGTGCTGGTCGAGGTCTGGCACAACACGCCGTTCATGATGCTGGTGCTGCTGGCCGGCATCCAGTCGATACCCCAGGAGCTGTACGACGCGGCCAGGGCGGACGGGGCCACGCCGTGGCAGAGGTTCTGGTCGATCACGCTTCCTCTGCTGAAGTTCACGATGGTCGTCGGCGTGATGATCAGGCTCATCGACCTCACCAAGCTCTTCGGGCTGATCTTCGTCCTCACCTACGGGGGCCCTGGAAGCAGCACCGAGACGGTCGCCTTCGACACGTACCTGGTGGGCTTCAAGGACTTCCGGATGAGCTACGCGGCGGCGCTCTCCTACGTCATCGTCGGCGGCGTGCTCGTGCTCACGCTGGTCTTCCTCTGGATCCAGCGTATCCGGGAAGCGAGGGCCGCCTGATGGCGATCGCGATCGAGCGCCCCCGGATCGTCGCGCGGCGAGCGAGGCGCTACCGAGCGCAACGCGGCCTGGCGCACGTCCTGACCTACCTCGGGCTCGCGGCCGCGCTGGTCTTCTTCCTCGGGCCCTTCTTCTGGATCGTCACCACGTCGCTGAAGGGCAACGAGGACTTCTTCGCGTTCCCTCCGGTGTGGATCCCGGCCGAGCCCTCGCTGGCCCACTACGTCGGGCTCTTCACGCGGTCGAGCGGTGCCCGCTACTTCACCAACAGCCTCGTGATCTCGTCACTCAGTATGATCGCGGCGCTGGTGGTGAGCCTGCCCACCGCCTACGCGATCGCGCGCTGGCGCTTCGGCGGAGGGCTGCTCAGCGTGTTTCTGCTCGTCCTCCGCATGCTGCCCGCCATCGCGCTGATCATCCCGATCTACATCATGTACAAGATGCTGGGGTTGACGAACAGCTACCTCGGCCTCGTCGCCGTCTACACCGTCGTCTACATCCCCTTCGCCGTCTGGCTTCTCGTCGGATTCCTGCGCGACTTCCCGGTGGAGATCGAGGAGGCGGCCATGATCGACGGCTGCTCGCGCCTGCGCGCGCTGGTCCAGGTCGTCGTTCCCATCATCGCGCCGGGCATGGCCGTGGTCGCCCTCTTCGCGTTCATCGCCACCTGGAACGAGTTCCTGTTCGCCGTCGTCCTCACGGGGATCGAGACCAAGACGATGATGGTGCTCGTCACGTCGTTCACCAGCGGCGGCACCGACATGTTCTACGGCGAGGCGTCGGCCTCGGTCGTGCTCGGCGTGCTGCCCGCCTTCGCCGTCGCCTTCATGCTGCAGCGCTATCTCGTGAAAGGCCTGGCCCTCGGGGGAACCAAGGGCTAGGGGTCATCCAAGGAGACTCTCATGCGCCGTGCTGCACTCATGATCATCGTCGCCGTCGTGCTGGTCGGGCTCGTCGCCGTTCTCGGCTCGCGTGTCCCCTCGGTGGGGGCGGCACGGCCGTACGAAGGCCAGACGATCCGCGCCGTCGTGAACGCCGAGTACGTGAAGTATTCGCTGACCCTCGTCGAGAAGGACCTCTACGACAAGCTCGGCGTGAAGATCGAGACGGAGGTCATCCCCCTCGACTCGTTCGTGGCCAAGACGCTCCTCGAGTTCAACTCCGGCTCGAGTCCATGGGACCTCGTGATGTTCGGGCCGTCGAACATGCCCGACTACGGCCGGCACTTCGAGCCGCTGGAGCCCTGGGTCGAGAAGCTCAAGCTCGACTTCGCCGTCGACGACATCGTCCCCGTCTTCGCCAAGGTGATGCTCCGCTACCAGGGCAAGCTGGTGAGCATGCCGTACGATGGCGACATCCACATCATGTACTGGAACAAGGTCGCCTTCGATCGCGCCGACAACAAGAAGAAGTTCAAGGCGAAGTACAACTACGACCTCGCTGCGCCCAAGACCTGGAAGCAGTGGGACGAGGCGGCCGAGTTCTTCCACGGCTGGGGCTGGGACGGAAGCGACCGGAAGCTCTTCGGCGCCGGCGCGTCCTACAAGCCGTCCGCCAGCGGATTCTCGTACCACTGGTGGCGACAGCGCTTTTTCGCCTACGGCGGCCAGTACTTCGACAAGGACATGAAGCCGCTGGTCAACACCGCGGCGGGCGTCCGCGCGCTCGACGAGATGGTCCGCACGATGCCGTACTACCCGCCGGGCGTGCTGCTCTTCGAGTCGGAGGAGCCGAAGACGCTGCTCGTCAAGGGCGAGATCCCGTTGCTCCACTCCTGGACCTCCACCGGCAAGCGCGTGGGCAATCCGGCCGAGTCCGTCATCGTCGGCAAGGCCGGGTTCGGCCTCGTGCCCGGGGCCGAGATCGACGGAAAGGTCATCCACCGTCCGGCCATCACCCCGGGTCGCGGCATGGCCGTCTCGAAGTACTCGAAGAAGAAAGAAGTCACCATGAAGGTCCTGGAGTTCATCTCGCTCCCGGACCAGAGCCTGAAGATCGTTATGGACGCCAAGACGATCATGGACCCATGGCGGGTCTCGCATCTTCGCTCACCGATCTTCCGCAAGGCCTTCCCCGACGCCGACAAGTATCTGGACGCGATCGAGGCGACCTTCCCGTTCCTCGTCCCGGACCCGGTCATCCCGGCCGCCGACGAGTATCAGCGGAAGCTTTCGTTCGAGATCACCGAGGCGCTGGCCAAGCGCAAGTCGCCCAAGGAAGCGCTCGATAGCGCGGCCGTCGAGTGGGAGAAGGTCACCGAGCGGCGCGGCCGTGACAAGCAGAAGGCCCAGTGGGGCGAGAAGCTGGCCGAGATGAAAGCGCTCGGCATCGAATACCACGCGGACTGGGCGGCCAAGGCGAAGTAGCGCCCCTTGCCCGAGCTTCCCGAGGTCGAGGCGGCGCGCCGGGTCATCGAGCGCGTCGCCGTCGGCCGCCGCGTCGTGGAGGTCCGCTGCGCCGACGATCGTATCGTGTTCCAGGGCGCCTCACCTGCGCAGGTGCGGCGCGCGCTGCTCGGTC
>QHTB01000144.1 GCA_003220615.1 Candidatus Rokuibacteriota bacterium | reverse complement strand
TTCCGCAGCCGCCAGCACCTGGCATTCCGGCCGGCAAGCGTCACGGCCTTCGAGCTGACGGCCCTCGAGCACTTCGCAGGCGTGGCGCCCGATGGCCTCTCCGGGCGCATATCCAAGGAGCCGCTCGGCTGCCCGGTTCCAAAAAACGACGCGACGGTCCGGGCTGACGGCGAGCACGCCGTCACCAGCCTCGCTGAGAGCCTTGTTGAGTCCGCTGTCCTGGAGCTGCTTCATACCCGTCCCCCCTGTCACTGGCTGAAGCTACGTTGGTGCGAACGAATCAAAGCAAGCCGGTTGCCAGACAGGAAAGAATTACAAAACAATAGCTTAGCCGAAGTAACCCTCTTCACATCGAGGAGATCCTCCTAGGACGATGGGAGGTCCTCTCCTCCTGACCTAATATTGACTTTGTCGGTCGAGAATGGAATATTTGATCTTCCTGTGACTCACCCTAGGAGGCAGGGCAATGGACGTGGAGACGAAGGGTGACACCCCGGACCAGGGCTATGGTCGGTCATGGGCGGCGCCCGGGGAGATCGACACCTTCGATCAGTTCGTCGAGGATTTTCACGCCGGCCGCATCAACCCGGATGACTTCAAGCGCTTTCGCCTTCAACACGGAATCTATGGCCAGCGCCAGCACGAAGTTCAGATGGTCCGCGTCAAGATCCCGTGGGGTGGGTTGACGGCTTCCCAACTCGATCGCCTGGCCGACGTTGCCGAGCGAACGCCCCGGCGGACCGGCCACGTCACCACCCGGCAGAACGTCCAGTTTCACTTCGTGCCCCTGGCGGACGTTCCGGACCTGATGCGATCGCTGGCTGAAGTGGGGCTGACGACTCGCGAGGCCTGCGGCAACACTGTGCGCAACGTCACCGTCGGTCACTGTGCCGGCGTCTGCCCGAACGAGCCCTTCGATCCGACACGTATGCCGCCGCCGTCGCGCGGTTCTTGCTCCGCAACCCGATGAACCAGAACCTGCCGCGGAAATTCAAGATCGCGTTCTCTGGCTGCCAGGAGGATAGCGGCCTCACTCCGATTCACGATCTCGGCGCCCGTGCCGCGATCGAGACGGTCGACGGCCGCCAGGTGCGCGGCTTTGAAATCCTCATCGGTGGGGGCCTCGGTCCCGCTCCCCAGCTTGCCCAGGTTCTCGAACCTTTCACACCCGCGGACGATCTCCTGCCCACCGTGGCCGCGATCGTGCGCGTCTTCGACCGCCACGGGAACCGCGACAACCGCAATCTCGCCCGCCTCAAGTTCGTCGTGAAGAAGCTCGGCATCGACAACGTCCGCGCGCTCATCCTTCGCGAGCGCGAGGCGTTGCGTCTCACCATGGCCGGGAGGTTCCCACCGATCGAAGTGTGGGAGGAACGCCGGTCAGCACCCCTCCAGCCGAATCGGAGCCTGCCGCTCGCCGGCGATCTGCGTTCGGCTCGATGGAGAGCCACCAATGTCGTGCCGCAGAAGCAGCTGGGATGGGCCTCGGTCAACGTGCGGTTGATTCGTGGTGATGTCACGGCTGGGCAGCTCCGGGCTATCGCGCGGATCGCCCGAGACTTCGGCGAGGGCACCGTGAGGGCGACGAACCAGCAGAACCTGATTCTGCGATGGATGCCACTCGGGGCGCTGTCCGAAATCTACGCGATCCTCGTGCGCGAGGATCGCGCCGAGCCCGGGGCCGAACGGCTGGTCGACGTCACGTCGTGCCCCGGCGCCGACACCTGCCAGCTCGGTATCACCTCGTCGCGCGGGCTCGCGCTCGAACTTGGCCAGATGATCGAGCGTGAGCTCGGTGACCTCGCCGACGACGCTGGCGTGCGGATCAAGATCTCGGGCTGCCCGAACTCGTGCGGTCAGCACCACGTTGCCGGCATCGGGCTGTATGGTGGCGCCCGGAAATTTCACGACGAGCAGGCGCCAACCTACCAGCTGCTGCTCGGCGCCACGCTGGCCCCCGGGCGCACGCGCTTCGGCAAACCGATGGCGCGTGTGCCGGCCAGACAGGGTCCGGATGCCGTGAAGGCGTTGCTCGAGCTCTACCGCGTCGAGCGCAAGCCGGAAGAGACCTTCGACGTGTTCGTCGACCGGACCGGGCCCGAGCGACTGCGTTCGGTCCTGGCGCCCTGGACCGAGCTGCCGCCATCGAGCGAGACTCCCGAGAAATACCTCGACTGGGGCTCGGACGAGAAGTTCAAGCTCGAGACCGGTACGGGAGAGTGCGCGGCGTGACGGCGGACGCAACGATTCCTTCCCTGGGCGGGCGAACGATCGCCATCACCGAAGCGCGTCGTGCCAGCGAGCTCGCGACGCTGATCGGGAGGCTCGGGGGAGTTGCTTACTCGGCGCCTGCCGTTGTCGAGGTGCTGCGGCGTGATCTGGGGCCGGCTCGGGCCGTGCTCGATCGGATCTGCGCCAAGGAAGTCGGGGTCGTCGTGTTCATGACCGGCGTCGGCACCCGAGCCCTTCTCGACCTGGCAACACAGGCCGGCCGCCGGGACGATCTGCTCCACGCGCTGACAGCGCTGACTGTCGTCGCGCGAGGACCGAAACCGGTCGGTGTGCTCAGAGAGGCCGGGGTCCACATCGATGTCGTCCCGAGCGAGCCGACGTCCGAAGGCGTCCTCGACGCACTGGCCAGCAGCAACCTTCGGGGTCGCATCGTCGCCGTGCAGCTCTACGGTGACGAGAACCGCGCGCTCGTCGACGGCCTCACCGCGCGAGGCGCTCGCGTACTCGAGATCCCGCTGTACGAATGGGCATTGCCCGACGATCAGACGATCTTGATCCAACTCGTCCACGACCTCATCGCCGGCCGCATCGACGTGATCGCCTTCACCAGCTCCCCGCAAGTTCGGCACCTCGTGCTCGTGGCCGAGCGCGAGGGCCGGCGCGATGCGCTCGTCGCCGGGTTGCGAGACCGCGTCGTCGTCGCGGCGATCGGCCCTGTTTGCGCGGCCACACTTCGTGAGTATGGCGTGACGCCACACATCCAGCCGGAGAAGGGCACGATGGGCGCGCTCGTCCACGCGATCGCCCGCCATGGGACCGTACCCAGTCGTCCTTGACCTTGGCGGCCGCCCTGTCCTCGTCGTCGGCGGCGGTGCTGTCGCCGAGCGCAAGGTCGAGGGCCTGCGTGCCGCCGGCGCGTCGATCATGGTCGTCAGCCCTCGCGTGTCCGCGCGGCTCGCGAAAATGGCCGACGACGGCGATATCAGAGTGCGGCTGCGCTCGTACCGCCGGAGCGATCTTCGTGGTGTGGCCATCGTCTTCGCGGCGACGGATGACCGCAACGTCAACGCCGCGGTCGCGGCCGACTCGAGACGCCGTCGGATCTGGGTGAACGCCGCCGATGATCCGGACCACTGCGACTTCATTTTGCCGTCCGTGTTGCGCCGGGGATCGTTGCTGGTCTCCGTGACGACTGGCGGCCGGAGCCCCGCCCTTGCCCGTATCGTGCGCGAGGAGCTCGAACGCCTCCTCGGCTCAGACTATGCCCTGTTGACCGACCTCGCGGGTGACGTGCGGCGTGAGTTGCGGACACGCGGCGAGCAGGCCACGGCCGAGGCATGGACGACAGCATTGCGGGGCGACGTACGACGTCTCGTCGCCGCGGGCCGGCGTGAGGAAGCGCGTCGGTGTCTGCTCGAAGCGCTGAGGCCAGCGTGAAGGCGCTTGGCCGCGTCGCGCTCGTCGGCGCCGGGCCGGGGGACCCCGGCCTTCTCACCGTCCGGGGCCGTCGTCTGCTCCGCCGCGCCGACGTCGTCGTCTACGACCGGCTCATCGACAAAAGGCTGCTGGAGCTGGTGCCGGCGCGCGCGCGGCGAGTGTTCGTCGGCAAGGCGAGCGGTCATCACACCGAGCCACAAGACGAGATCAACGCGCGGCTGGTCACCGAAGCCCGCCGTGGCCATCGAGTCGTCCGGCTGAAAGGGGGGGATCCCTTCGTGCTGGGGCGAGGCGGTGAGGAAGCGGCTGCGTTGCGAGCCGCGAACGTCCGCTTCGAGGTCGTCCCCGGAGTGTCGTCGGCGATCGCAGCTCCCGCCTATGCCGGCATCCCGGTGACCCATCGTGGCGTGGCATCGTCGTTCGCCGTGGTGACTGGTCACGAGTGCGCCGGGAAGGGCAAGGGCGTCGACTGGGCGGCGCTGGCCACCGCGGTCGATACCATTGTCGTGCTCATGGGCGCCGGGCGGCTCCAGGCCATTGCTCGCGAGCTCATCGCCCACGGCCGGGCGACGGACACGCCGACGGCGCTGGTACGCTCGGCCACGATTCGTGATCAGGAGACCGTCGTGACGACACTCGCCGCCATCGCGGCCGGCGATGTGCGGCTGCCGTCGCCGGTCGTCATGATCGTCGGCGACGTCGTGAGCTTGAGGCCGACGCTACGCTGGTTCGACCGCGGACGAGACGCTCAGGCTCCCAGGTACGCGCGCCGGACGTGGTCGTCCGCGAGCAAATCGGCCGCGCGCCCCTCCAGGACGACCCGCCCCGTTTCCATCACGTAACCTCGGTCCGCCATGCGGAGCGCCCGGTAGGCGTTCTGCTCCACCAGAAGGACCGTCGTCCCCTCGCGCCGGATTCCCGCGATGATCGCGAACGTCGCATCGACGATGGCCGGCGCCAGGCCGAGCGAAGGCTCATCGAGCAGGATCAACCGTGGCCGTGACATCAGAGATCGACCGATCGCGAGCATTTGCTGCTCTCCCCCCGACAGCGTGCCCGCCATCTGGCGGCGCCGCTCGGCCAAAATCGGGAAGTGAGAGCACACGCGCTCGATGTCGGCCGCGACGGCATGGCGATCGCGGCGGACGTACGCGCCCATGGCCAGGTTCTCGTGCACCGTGAGGTGGGGAAAGACGCGGCGACCTTCGGGACAGTGCGCGATCCCGGACTTCAAGATGGTGGCGGGCTCCAGGTTCTGGATCTCGCGGCCCTCGAAGACGATGCGGCCGGCGCTCGGCCGCAGCAGGCCTGAGATCGCCCGGAGTGTCGATGACTTGCCGGCGCCGTTGGCGCCGATCAAGCAGACCAGCTCGCCGGACGCGACGGCGAGATCGATCCCGCGCAGCGCGGTGACGGGGCCGTACGCCGCAGCGACGCTCTCAATCTTCAGCACGGCCGGTTCCGAGGTATGCGCGGATGACGTCGGGGTGCGACTGCACGACCGCGGGTGTCCCCTCCGCGATGACCGCGCCGTGATCGAGCACGATCACGGTATCGCTCAGCCCCATGACGACTCGCATGTCGTGCTCTACGAGAAGCACCGTGACGCCACGATCGCGGATCGACCGGATGAGGCCGCCGATCACGTCTTTCTCGGCGCCCGTCATCCCGGCCGCCGGCTCGTCGAGGAGCAGGATCGACGGGCGAGCGGCCAGCGCCACCCCGAGCTCGACGAGGCGCTGCTCGCCGTACGGCAGAGCGCTCGCGACGTCCCTACGCCGGTGAGCGAGGCCGACGAACGCCACGATGGTCTCGGCCTCTCGACGAAGCGCCGACTCTTCGGCGCGCACTCGCCGGCGGGCGGCGAGCACGGACCACACCTCGGCGCGCCCGCGGAGGTGGAGGCCGGTCAGCACGTTGTCGAGCACGCTCAGCGTCGGAAAGACGCTTGTCTTCTGGAACGTCCTGACCACGCCCCGCCGCGCGATGTCGCAGGGACGGAGGCCCGTCAGGACGGCGTCGCCGTAGCTCACGCGGCCGCGTGACGGCCGCAGGTAGCCGGTGATCGCGTTGAACGCGGTCGTCTTGCCGGCACCGTTCGGTCCGATGAGACTCGTGATGCTGCCCGGTCGAACGTCAAACGACACGCCACCCAACGCGGCGACGCCGCCGAACTGGACGGTCAGATCGCGGACGCTCAGCGTCAACGGAAGAACGTGGGAACGATTCCGCGCGGTAGGAAGAACACGAGGACGACGAGGATGAGGCCGTAGGCCAGCATTTGCCATTGCCAGGACGTCGCCGCACGCAACGCCTCGGGCAGGACGGTGAAGAGCACGGCGCCGACCAGTGGGCCGGCCAGCGTGCCCTTGCCGCCGGCCACGACCATGATCACCATCGTGACCGTGTACGTGAAGAGGAAGACCTCGGGGCTCACGAAGCGCGTGTAATGGGCGTAGAGGCTGCCGGCGAGACCCGCCAGGCCGGCGCTCACCACCGCGGCCAGCACGAGATAGCGGGTGCCGTCCACGCCGACCGACTCCGCCAGCGCCTCGTTCTCTCGAAGCGCGACGAACGCCCGGCCGATACGAGAGTCGACGAGCCGCCGGCAGACCTCGTAGGCGAGCGCCACCGCGGCGAGCACCAGATAGTAGTAGGCCGACTTCGTCCGTAGCGACCACGGGCCGAGCTCGGGCGCCGGCACGCCCGGCAGGCCGAGCGGTCCGTTCGTCAGATCCATCCAGTTGATGCTGATCAGGGCGATGACGCCGGCGAACGAGATGGTGACGAGAACGAAGTAGGCCCCACGCAGCTTCAAGGCCAGGCGCCCGATCGCCCATCCGGCAATCCCCGCAGCGAGGACGGCGGCGGGCAGGGCCAGCCAGAACGACCATTCCCATCGAAGGGTGAGCAGCGCCGAGGCGTAGGCTCCGATTCCGAAGAACGCAGCGTGACCGAGCGAGAGCTGGCCCGTGTACCCGAGCAGGAGATTCAGGCTCGAGGCGAGGACGCCGAAGATCCCGGCCATGATGACGACGTGGAGGAAGTAGGCGTTGGCGATCCAGAGTGGAAGGGTCAGCGCCGCGAGCGCGAGGAGAATGCCTGCCGCGCGCCTCATCCGACGCGTTCGGCGCGGGCGAACAGGCCGGAAGGGCGCAGGAGCAGGACGGCGATGATGATCACGAACCCCACGGCGTCGCGATACCCGGACGAGACGTAGCCCGCGCCCAGCTCTTCGGCGACTCCGAGCACGAGTCCACCGACCGTAGCACCGGCGATGTTGCCGAGGCCTCCGAGGATCACCACGGAGAACGCCTTGAGCGAGGCAAGGTCCCCCATCGACGGATAGGCGATGAAGACGGGGCCGAGCAGCGCGCCCGCCGCGGCCGCCAGCCCCGAGCCGATCGCAAACGTGGCCGTGTAGATGCGCCGGATCCGTACCCCCATGAGCGCCGCCGTGTCGGCATCCTGGAACGTGGCCCGCATCGCGCGCCCGAGACGGGTGCGATGGATCAGCAGGTGGGCGCCGACGATGAGGCCGAGGGCCGCCACGAGCACGAACAGCCGCAACGGCGCCAGTGAGACGCCGCCGAGCGTCAGGGGCGTGGTCGAGAACGGATGCGGGATCGACTTCGCCACGCCGCCCCACACCAGGAGCTCGCTGTTCTGCATGGCGATCCAGACGCCGATCATGACCAGCATGACGGTGTCGATGGACTCGCGCCGGAGCGGGCGAACGAGGACGAATTCCGTGACCGCACCGACGACGAGGCCACAGACGATGGCCAGACCGAGCGCGGCGAAGAAGTTCAGATCGGCCAGCGTCAGGGCGGCGAACGTCGCATAGGCGCCCAGCGTGTAGAACTCACCGTGGGCGAAGTTCACGACGTTCATCAGCCCGAAGATGAGCGTCAGCCCGATGCCCAGCAGCGCGTACGTCCCGCCGAGCACCAGGCCGTTCACCAGGTGCTGAAGGAGCTGATCCACTACTTCCGGGCAAACTCCGGCAGCGCGACCTTGCCGTCGCGGATCTGCACGATGAAGATCGAGGGCTTGCTCTGGCCGCTCTCCTTGCCGGCCGGGCCGTCCTTCTCGAAGTGGATGGGGCCGTTGACGCCGGTGAGGTTCACGCGCCAGAGCGCGTCGCGAACCGCCTTGGGGTCGTCCTTCCCCGCGACTTTCACGGCCTCGGCGATCGTGACGATGCCGTCGTGACCGCGGAAGCCCTCGGTGAGGCCTTCGAATGGATTGCCGCGCTTGGCCCACTCGTCGACGAACGCCGTGGCCAGCTTGCCGTCCGGCATGGATTCCGGGAACCAGGGCATGAAGAAGACGATGTGGTACGTCCCTTCGGCAGCCGCGCCAGCCTGCTTGATGAGCTGGGTCGGCGAGGACGAGCCGCCCGTGGTGACGATCTTTCGGCTCAGTCGCTGCTCCTGGGCTTGCTTCAGCACGAGCGTGATCTGCTCCACGGCGGTCGTCAGGAAGAGCGTGTCGCCGCCGGTCGTCTTGATCTTGGTGATCTGCGCGTTCATGTCGGTCGCGCTCTGCTCCATGAATTCGGCGGCGCCGACCGGCAGGCCCTTCTTCTTCAAGAGGTCACCGAACGCCTGGATCGAGCCGCGGCCCCAGTCCGTGTTGACGGCGAGGAAGTCCGCCTTCTTGATGGCGAGCTTGTCGACGTACGGCTCGAGGCCGACCGCTTCCATCTCGCTCGGCGGACTGATCCGGAAGATCCACGGATTGCCGCGCTTGGTGATGGATGCGGCGCTCGACGTCTCGACGACCATGGGCACGCCGTACTCCTCGAGCTTCGGCATGGCCGCCAGCGTCATCGAGCTCCCCCAGGCGCCCATGATGGCGGGGACCTTGTCGCGGACGATCAGCTTCTCGGCCGCGCTCGCCGCCTCCTTGGGATCCGACTTGTTGTCCTCGATGACGAGCTCGACCTTCCGCCCGAGGACCCCGCCCTTGGCGTTGAGCCAATCGCGTGCGATCTCGGCGCCCATGCGGATGTAGTTTCCGGAGGCGGCCACCGGCCCCGACAACGGCTCGATGACACCAATCCTGACCGGCGCCTGCGCGCGTGCGACGTCGAGGCCGATGACGACGCTGCCCACGAAAGCGGCAATGACGCCGACGGTGAGGATCGAGAGGAACCAACGCTTCCGCATGCTGAAGCCTCCTGCCGGGCGCAGAGTTTGCTGCAAGGTGACGAGATAATACAGGAGAGGGAGGAGGTCGTCATGACAGCAGTGAAGAGCAAAACCTACAAAGCGCAATCCTTTGACCACATGAAGGGGCTCGACGGCATCTCGGACGCCCAGATCGCCGAGCACCTGAAGCTCTACGAGGGATACGTCAAGCAAGTGAATGCGCTGAACGCGGAGCTCGCCGAGCTGCGGGCCAAGGGCAAGGCCGCGGGCACCAACCCCGAATTCGCCGAGCTGACGCGCCGGCTTGGCTTCGAATACAACGGGATGATCCTGCACGAGTACTACTTCGAGAACCTTCGCCGCGCCGCGGATCCCAAGCCGCCGGCGAGCTCGGGCCTGGCCCAGGCGATCGGCTCGTCGTTCGATTCGATCGACCAGTGGTTGACGGACTTTCACGCCATCGGCGAGATGCGAGGGGTGGGCTGGGTCATCCTCTTCGAGGATCCGATGACCGACCGACTGAGCAACCACTGGATCACCCTGCACCAGGAGGGCATACCGGCGGGTTTCAAGCCCCTGCTCGTGATGGACGTGTGGGAACACGCCTTCATGCGCGACTACAAGGCCACCGAACGGAAGAAGTACGTGGAGGCGTTCTTCCGCAACATCGACTGGGCGCTCGTCGAGCGGCGATTGCAGCAGACGGCTTCGGTGCGACCGGCGGCCGCATGAGGCACCGGGCCGTCCTCGTCCTGTTGACGCTGGTTCTCGGTGCCGGCTGCGGGAATCTCACCGGGCGTTCGATGGGGCAATGGGCGGATGACGAAACGATCTCGAACGTGGTCAAGCTGCGCCTGGCCGCGATGGCGACCGGGCGCCACCTCCCCATCACCGTCGACACCTATGAGCGCACCGTGTATCTCACTGGCGGCGTCGAAACGTCGGACGTCAAGCGTCAGGCCGAGGAAATCGCCTTACTGGTGCCGAATGTCGCGCTCGTCGTCAACAATCTCCACGTCATCCGGCTGACACGGGCGGCGTCGCCGCGCACCGAGCCGGCCACGCTCGGCGCGGCGCGCGTGCTCGCCGGTGGGGAGCGGCTGGCGCGCCTCGACGTCGAGTCGGGGACGCCGACGTGGACACGCTATGCAGGCTACGACGGCACGGGTCGGCGCGTCGCCACGGTCTTCGCCGTGGCGACGACCGAGTTGAGCAACGACGGCGTACGCGCGCTGCCCGTGGATCTTCCCGTCGACCACCTGTCCGTCCGTCCCGACGGACCGATGTCGTACGTGGTGATGTGGCATGAGGCCCACGTGGAGGAAGCGGCGACCCGGTGAGCGGCGTGGCCGGCGCGGTGGGTATACTGCGAGCGTGAGGTACGTCACCGCGCTGGCGCTCGTCGGCCTGTTCGCGACCTCGGGGGCGGCCGAGGCGCCGACGGACGTTCGCGCACGTGTCGACTACCACGTGCGCCATGCGACCGAGCTTGCCGAGCACTTCGACGACGTGATCAAGCGCGACTGCCCGCGGTTTTCCACCAGCGGCGAATGGCAGGCGTACGTCGACGACGAGGTCGGCCGTATGGTCCTCATGGCCGCGCACGTCGAGCAGGCGTGGGTGGAGGCGAAGACGACCGGTGACGACGAGGTCCGTCAGGCCGCCAAGGCCCCCCGCAAGCGCCTGAGCGAGGCGCGGCCGCTGCTGAGCAAGCTGCAGACGTGCGCCGAGAACAACGGCGCCACGCTGTCCGTGGCGAGCGTCTGGCAACGGATCGATCGCGAAGTACCGCGCCGTCAGGCCGAGATCGCGCTCCCGCGCTGACGCCCTTCACGAGAAAATCTGGTATCGTCCCCGGCATGAACTCTCCGTTTTCCCTCGAAGGGCGCACGGCCATCATCACGGGCGGAGGCACGGGCATCGGCAAGTCGATCGCCATCGAGTTCGCGCGGGCCGGCGCCGACGTTGCCGTCTGCAGCCGAAAGATGGAGCATCTGGAGCCCGTGGCCGAGGCGGTCCGTGGGCTCGGCCGCCGCACGTTCGCGATGGTCGTCGACGTGCGGGTGGAAGAGCAGGTGCAGGCGATCGTCGAGCGGACCGCGCGCGACTTCGGGCGTCTGGACGTGATGATCAACAACGCCGGCGCGTCGTTCCGCGCGCGCCCTGAGGAGATCTCGGTCAACGGCTGGAACGCGGTGGTCGGCATCAACCTCAACGGCGTGTTCCTCGGCTGCAAGTGGGCGCAGCGCCAGATGGTGAAACAGGGCGGGGGCGGCGTCATCGTCAACGTGGCGTCCATCGCCGGTGTCTATGGCTCCACGATGATGCCGCACTACGGCGCCGCCAAGGCTGCTGTCATCAATCTCACCCGTGCGCTGGCCGTGGCCTGGGCGCGCCAGGGCATCCGCGTGAACTGCATCGCGCCGGGTCCCGTGGAGACCGAGGGCTACATCGACGTTCTCCACAAGACCGATCCCGACGCCGACAAGACCTATCGGGCCGTCGCGGCGCGGGTGGCGATGGGACGCTGGGGCCGCGTCGAGGAGATCGCGTATCCCTGCATCTTCCTGGCGTCAGACGCGTCCTCCTTCATGACGGGCGAGACCATCATCGTCGATGGCGGGCCGTCGCCGCGCGAGTCGGAGGGCTGAGCCGCACCCGGATGCGCGCCCTCGTCATCGGCGGCTCCGGCCAGGTCGGCGCCGCGCTGGAGAAGGTCCTCGTCGCCCGCGGCCACACCGCTGTCGCCACTCACCATCAGGTGGCTCGGCCCGGCACGGTTCATCTCGACGTCAGAGACGCCGCCGCCAGCGCGCGCGTCATCACCGACGTCGAGCCCGACGTCATCTTCTGCCCGGCCGGGCTGACGTTCGTCGATTACTGCGAAGATCACCCGGACGAGGCCTTCGAGGCCAACTGCGAGGCGCCCGCTCGGGCCGCCGCGCTGGCGGCCGAGCGCGGCGCGGTGTTCGTGTTCTTCTCGACCGAGTACGTGTTCGACGGTCGTGCCGGCCCCTATGCCGAGGACGATCCGGTGGCGCCGCTGTCCGTGTACGGCCGCAGCAAGCTCGATGGTGAGCGCGCGGTGATGGCCGCCAACGTCCGGTCCCTCGTCGTGCGCACCACGGTGGTGTACGGGGAGGAGCCTCAAGGCAAGAACTTCATCTACCAGCTTCGCCGGCGGGCTGCCGCCGGCGAGACGTCGAAAGTGCCGGCCGATCAGCGCTCGAGCCCGACCTTCAACGTCGACCTCGCCACCGCCACCGTCGAGCTCGTGGAACACGCCACGCACGGCGTCGTTCACGTGGCAGGACCGTCCGTGATCGACCGCTACGCCTTCGCCCGCATGGCCTGCGACGTCTTCGAGCTCGACACTCGGCTGGTGGTTCCGGTGGCGACCGCCGACCTCCAGCAGCGCGCGGCCCGCCCGCTCAACGCCGGGCTCCGCATCGACCGCGTGAGGCGACAGATCACGACGCCGTTGCACGATCCGACCGCCGGTTTGGCCGCGATGCGGGCCACACTCGAGGGGCGCGCGGTTGACACTACCAGAGGCCATCGGTAGCATGAACCGTCGCGCGCCGTGGCGGTGACCGTAGCTCAATTGGTCAGAGCACTGGACTGTGGCTCCAGGGGTTGGGGGTTCGATTCCCCTCGGTCACCCCAACTCGTGAGCAGCCGGTCGCGCCTGTAGCTCAGTTGGATAGAGCGTTGGCCTCCGAAGCCAAAGGCCAGAGGTTCGAATCCTCTCAGGCGCACCACGTTCGGATCGGAGGACGAGGCACGGGCCGTTAGCTCAGTTGGTAGAGCAGCTGACTCTTAATCAGCGGGTCCACGGTTCGAGTCCGTGACGGCCCACCAACGAAATCAGGCACCTTGGGCGCGCCCGGGGTGCCTGATTTGCTTTCTGCTACCAATTTGCGACCGAGCCGCTTCATCGTGACACGCGAACGGAGAACGTGAATCGTGCGTCGACTCCTCAGTCATCCGAGCGATCACGATAATCGCTCTTTTTCATCCAGGTGGGCATGGCACCCGCCGCCCGGGCGCCTTGCACAGCCACTGGTTTGGGCGCTGGCGGCGTCGGCACGGACGGCGGCGGCGTCGGCACGGCGGACGTCGTGGGAGCGACTCGCTTGGCCGGAGTCGACGCCGGGATCGAGGCAGGGAACTTAAAGTACGCCAGATTTTTGAGAACGCTATCGAGACTGCTGACCTTCATCGGATGCTGCTGCACCATGGTCGCCAGAGCCGCGGCGAGCTGATCGATTTGCCCCGATCCGATACGACGTAACTGTTGCCAGATCGCCGATCGACCCAACTGGTGGAAATCTTCGCGCACGAAGATCAGGTTGTCGCCGGTATGAAAACGCTCCCAGAGGGTGACATCCCGCTCGAGCGCCGCCAGCGATAGATAGATGAGGAGAACTGAAAAACGATCAATCTCTTGGCCGTAGTCTTTCCCGCTACGTTCGGGATGCTGGTACGCACGGTGGCCGGTTTCCGTGGCGTGGCGGCCCTTTAAGGCCGGCACCCACATGCCGTCGTAGTCCACCAACTGGATCGATCCGCCGCGCACCAGGATATTCCCGTGCTGTAAATCGCCGTGCGCCACCCGAGCGGCTTCGAGGTCGCTAACGAGTGTCACCCATTTTGTCCGCAATGCCGCGAGTGAGGCCGGATCGCGTAGATGCTTCTCAATATGACTGTGCAGAAGGTCGCCATCCGCCCATTGCATTTTGACGATAGGGAACCAGTGGGAGCGAATTTGAACGCCCTGCTTGAGAAACTGAAAATTAACATCGTAGGGCAGGCGGACCTTGCGAAGATGTTTGGAGATCGCCTCATAACGTTCGGCATGGTCGCTGATCGGGCGCAGGAAGCAGCGAATCGCCCAGGTCTTCTTGAATGAGAAAAACCCGCCCGGTTCTTTGCCCTTGTAGACCACGGCGTTGCCGCCGGTGGCCGGTTTGGGCATACCGAACCGATCGAGCTCGAGGCTGACCGCTTTTAAGCCTGGGTCAGCAAACGCCCTTGGCGGGTGCTGAACCACCTCATGGTATTCGGTCAGGTCTGGCCATGCCCCCATCGCTAGCTCTCCTTCGCGTCAACCGGTAAATCGTGATGAATGACACGGACAAGGGTGAAGTCGTCGTTGCGCAATCCATGTTGGCGGCCGTAGGCGACCATTGCGGCAAAGCTCTCTGGCGTCCTCAGCTTCCGGTAAAGCCACTTCCATAATGGTCGCCCCTCTTCATGCCGTTTCAGCAGCCAGGCGGCCACCGCATCGGTCGCGAGCAGGAGCATGTCTCCATCGCGGAGGCTACCCTCGCTGATTTGTATCCGTTCGTCCACTGATTCGCCGTTCGCCCTGGAGCCGATCAGATACGGGCTCATCGTGAATTGCGAAGATTTCTGTAAGGGAAACGTTTCGACCACCCGCATCCCTTCACCGACGCCATCGACCTGCATGAGACAGCAGTCACCAACGGCCAGGGCCGTCCAGCGGTTCTTGTGCGCATCAATCTGGACACCGAGGAACGCCGCAAAGGCACCCTGCTCGGCCTTTTCGCTCGCGAACCAGGGGAGCGGTCGGCCCGCTAATCTTCGCCGCCAGAGGCGGCGCGCCGGCTTCAACCGGGCAAAAAACTCTGCCCCGGTGACCTCACTTCGGACATAGCTTTCGGCCAAAAGCACGGCCCATAACTTGGCAAAACTGCTTTCGGTGGCGCCGTCAGCCACCGCCACGCGGATGCCGACTGGGGTGCGCGTTTGGCGATGCGCCCAGGCATCCTCGTACTCCTCGAGACTGTTGCCCGACTTTGGGCAGGAGAAGACCTTGATGTCGCACTCTTTGGCCGCCTGGGCATACTTCACCGCAGGCGGTGCCCACGGCAGTGGTGCTCAGCGCAGATGCACATTCGCCGGCCGCGTGCCGATATCGAGAAAGTGGATGATGTGCAACGGTTGCGCGTTGAAGATGAATCCTCGCGAGTTGTCCGCGGCCGGCATCCCCAGCTCTATCGCGCGGGCAACCATGAACGGTGTGAGCGTCGATGAGGCGTGAAAGAGCTGTTTGGCATGTTGATCCGGGAGTTTGTTGGCGTCGGTCGGTAATTCGATCGATGGTCCGGCCGTCGACGAAAGATGGATGTTGAGGAGCAGCACTGAACCGTCATCGCAACTGACCGCCGTCAATTTACGCGCCGCGGCGACCAGATCTCCATCCGTTGCCTCGCCGTCGGTGATGTTGATGACGATCGGCGGAAATCCCTTCGGATGCTCCTGACACCAAGTCTCGACAATCCGGGTGGCCTCCTGAAGCGCGGCGCACATCGGAGTGCCCCCTTTCCAGTATGGATCGAACCAGACTGGAAATTTCACGGCTTGCTCCATCACTCCGCCGGCGCCATCGTCCGATTTCTTTATTCTCTCTTCGATGCGCAACGGCTTCGTGGCCAATTCACTGATTGGTGCCAACGAGCGCCCGCTCAGCTCACCGCCGAGCGCTGGTTTACAGCTGTCTTCGCTGTAGCCCAGCACCCCGGCATGAAAGTAGTCGTAAATAGCGTCCGATTTGGCGCAACGGATGCACAGATTATGAATAAGCTTGTTGAGTATCGTGGCCAGCTCCTCGGCCTTCCTTCTGTCAGCCTCTCCGCCGCCAAAAGGGTCTTCCATCGATTCTGACTGGTCGATCAAAAACAAGAAACAACCCGGGTTCTTACGACTGATTTCGGCTTGGTATGCCATGGTCTCCCTCCAGTTCTCGCATCGTGATCTCGCTCTTACCTTAACGAAGACCCTATTCGGAGCTCGCCCCGTCGGCGAGCACGAGAGGACACAGCAAGAGGAGGAATGCTCCAAGGCCTGACCGCAGGGTTAAGGCTTTCACGCAGTGCCCTCCTTGGCGCTCGCGTCGATCGGTACGGCGGTGAGGGCAGGATCTGTGCCAGAGTCGCGGCGTTGAATCTATGGGACTTTCAACGTGGTGGCGTGACTTATTCCGCCGAAAAGGCAGTCGACAGTCAGGACGGCACAGACTTCCGACGGCGGAATACCTCTCGACGCGGTACTCTTCGCCGACGGAGGCGAACGATCGAAACTCATTCACGACGCGTTCTTTGTGACGTGTTGGTTATGGTACCCATTCCGACAGCCTCATAACCCGCGGTTGTCGGCGGGGCACACGATCAGCGGGTGATGAACGAGATCTCTGCTACCAGGCTGCTACCAGAACACCGAGTACCAGGAGCAGGCAGGACGATGTACGCTTAATCCGCGGGTCCGAGGTTCGAGTCCTCGACGGCAGAGCAACTCCCACGGGTTTCCTGAGATCGGAAGCGCCCGCGGATTTATTGGTTAATCGTTGCTCGCGCGCTCGACGTCCACCATCCGCCGATAGGCGTCGGCCGCCATCTCTGTGGCCAAGGCGTCGACGGCCTCCAGCGCGCGCGCGACAGCGGCGCGGTCCAGGTCGGGCTCAGACGCAAGCAGGCGGACGTGCGCCAGGCCGACGTCGCAGGCGCTCAGCCGCCAGCCTCGCCCCCGCCCGATAGATTCGCGCGCTTCGGACAAGAGCGCCCGGGCTGCGGAGTGCTCGCCGGCGGCCAGTCTCGCCTCAGCGAGCACCGCCAGGATACGCGGCTCGTACCACAGCGCGGTGCGCCATTTGCGGGCGAGCGCGAGCGCACTCGAGAGCAGGCGGGTGGCCGCGGCGACGTTGCCGTCGGCGAGCTCGGCGGCACCGAGAAACGCGGCGGTCTCGACACGAGAGAACGCGCTTCCGCGCTCTTCGGCCAGCGCGACGGCACGGCGGCCGTGCACGAGCGCGCCGGGAACATCGCCTCGCAGCCGCAACACCTCGCACAGGAATCCGTGCGTCCCGTAGAGCGCCTGGAGTCCGGAGTCGCTTTCCTCGGCCAGGAGCGCCTCCAAGGCGGCCTGGGCTTCGGCCGCGTGGCCGAGATAGACGCTCGCCAGCGCCCACCACGTGCGGCACAACGCCGGTGCGGTGGAATGCCCGACCGCCTCCCGCAGCCCGGCGACCCGCGCGAGCTCGGCCAGGGCATGCGCGGCAGTCGTGCGCGCGGAAGCGAGACGGCCGACCGCGAGCTGTGCGTGCGCCAGCACCGAGCGCATCTCGAACTCGAGCACGGCGTCGTCGGATGCCTCGGCGAGCTCGGCTGCGCGCTCCGAACACGCCAGGTACTGGGCCACGTCGCCCGCGAACCCGCGCAGGCGTCCGTAGGACGTGAGGAGGAATGCCTGGCCTCCGCGGTCTTGGAGTCGCTCGGCGACCGCGCGCGCGTCGTCGAAGAGGTCCCGAGCTTCGCGCTCCTCGATTCCTGCGATGCGCCCGATCTCGAGCAGCGCGATGCGCGACGTCAGCGCGAGCGTCATCGTCTCACGCGATTCGGGCAGAGCGGCCAGGAGCGCCGTCACCTGGCGGCAGTGCCTGACCCCATCCGCCGGGTCGCTGCGCGCGACGCGCCGGCCCGCGCGCTCGTGCCAGCGTGCGGCCTCGAGATACTCGCTCGCTTCCTCGAAGTGATGGGCAAGGAGCGCGGCGTGCGTCGGCGCCGCGGAACCGTGCATCGCCAGCAGCCCTCGCGCGACGGCGGCGTGCGTCCTGCGCCGCCGATCCAGAAGCTGCGTACGATAGGCGACCTCGTGCGTGAGAGGATGTCGGAAGGCGAGCTCACCGGCCGGCTCAGCAGATCCGAGGAGCTCGGCCGTCGCGAGACGCCCCAGCGATGCGGCGAGCTCGGGTGCGGGCAGATCGACGACGACCCGCAGCAGCTCGGTCGGCACGTCTCGTCCGACCACAGCCGCAGCCTGGAGCACGTCCTTGTCCCGCGGCGCGAGTCGATCGATGCGCGACGCGAGGACGGCCTGAACGGTCTCGGGCAGCGCGATCTCCTCGACCGGAGTTGCCGGCCCGTACTCACCACGTGCGCCGTGCAGCGCACCGCGCTCGACGAGTGAGCGAACGATTTCCTCGATGAAGAGGGGATTTCCGCCGGCCCGGGCTTCGATCCGGGCGCGGAGCGGCGCCAGCGACGGGCCGGATCCGAGCCAATCGCCGAGCAATGCCTGGGAGTCAGTGGACGCCAGCGGCATCAGCGAGAGACGCTCGACCTGTGTAGGCCACGAGGGCCGATACTCGGGCCGAGTGGTCGCGAGCAGCAGCGCCCGGCAGTCGGCCGAGTCCGCAGCTAGCAGCCGCCCGGTGAGCATCTCCAGCGCGGCTTCGCTCGCCGGGTCGAGCCAGTGCAGGTCGTCGACCCAGATCACGGTGAGTTCGCGTCGCGCGCGAGCTCGGATCAGATCGAGCAGTGACTCCCAAAGACGCGCGCGGCGCGCCTCGGGCTCCAGCTCCGAAGGCACCGACCCGGGATCGGCCCCGAGGAGATCGAGCCAGAGGGCCGCCGCGATCTGATCGACGGACTGCGTGCCCCCCAGACCCTGGACGACGGCGTCGCGGACGTCGGCAGGCGACGCGTGTTCGCCGACGCCGAAGAGACTGCGCGCGAGCGCGGCGATCGCGTGGAAGGAGAGCGTACGTCCATGAGAGAGCGCGCGGGCATAGTGGAGCACCAGGCCGCCGGCGCGCTGGACGAACTCGTGACACAGGCGGCTCTTTCCCGCGCCAGGCTCCGCGGTGACCAGGACGACCTTCGGTCGACCGGACAGTGCTTCGCCCCGAGCCCGCTCGAGCTGGGCAAGCTCCCGCTCACGGCCGACGAACCCCGAGAAGCCGCGTGCGCGCGAGCGCTCGAGGCGGCTTTGGATCGGACCCGGGCCCCGTAGCTCGAACACCCGGACGGGAACGCTCGCGCCCTTGAACGTGTGGTCGCCCAGGTCACGGAAATCGAAGAAGCCCGACGCGAGGCGCGCGGTCTGCTCGGTGACGCTGACCGAGCCCGGCGAGGCCACCTGCTGCACCCGGGCGGCGAGCCCGACGACGTGACCCTGCGCGGTGTAGTCCATCCGCAGATCGTCGCCGATGCTCCCGACAACGACCTCGCCCGAGTTGAGGCCCATCCGCACCGCGAAATCGAGCCCGCTCTGGCGCCGTACGTCTTCGGCCAGCGCCCCGAGGTCGCGCGCCAGCTCGAGCGCGGCCGCGCAGGCGCGCTGGGCATGGTCCTCGTGGGCGATCGGAGCGCCGAAGAGCGCCATGATGCCGTCGCCGGTGTACTGGTTGATCGTCCCCTCGTAGCGGTGGACGCCGTCCGCCAGGATCCGGAAGAGGCGATCGAGGAGGCGATGCCATTCCTCGAGATCGACGCGCTCCGCGAGCTCCAACGAGCGCGCGACGTCGGCGAAGAGGACGGTGACCAGCTTGCGCTCACCCTCGAGCGCGCTCTTCTGGGCGAGGATCTTCTCGACCAGGTGGCGCGGCGTGTAGGAGCGCGGCTCGAGGGGGATGGCGGGCGCCGCGAGGCGCGCGCCGCACTCGTTGCAGAACCTCGCTCCGGCCGGGTTCTCGTGTCGACACGCCTCGCAGTTCACGGGACGGCTCCTTCCGGAGATTCTCGGCCTCCCTGTATACTCGCGCCACATGCAATAGCGGCCAGTCGCGGACCATGCAGAGAAGAGCGGAACCGTAGCGTGCAGAGCGCCGAACTCATCCTGGGCCTCCTCATCGCCGTCGCCGCGCTCGTCACGATCGCGCGGCGCCTCGGTATCGCCTACCCGATCTTTCTCGTCATCGGCGGCCTCCTGCTGGGGCTGGTCCCGGGCGTTCCTCGGATCGAAATCGACCCGGACCTGATCTTCCTCGTCGTGCTGCCGCCACTCCTCTACATCGCGGCGTTCTTCACGCCCGTGACGAGCCTGCGCGCGAACCTCGGCATCATTGGCTCCCTCGCGATCGGCCTGGTCATCGCGACGGCGCTCGCGGCCGCTGCCGTTGCTCGCGCGTTGATCGTCGGCATGACGTGGCCGGTCGCCCTTGCCCTGGGAGCGATCGTCGCGCCTCCGGACGAGATTGCGGCCACGGCGATCGCCGCGCGGCTGGGCGTGCCGCGGCGGATCGTGACGATCCTCGAAGGCGAGAGCTTGTTGAACGACGCGACGGCGCTGACGATCTACAGCGTCGCGATCGCGGCCGCGGTCGGGGGCTCGTTCTCACCGACCTCGGCGGCGGCGACCTTCGCGCTGGCGATCGTGGGCGGCCTCGCCATCGGTGTGGCCGTGGGGTGGGTCATCGCGCATATCCGATCGCGTATCGAGGACACGCCGGTGGAGATCACCATCTCACTCCTCACGCCATACGCCGCCTTCCTCTCGGCCGAGAGGCTCGGGGCCTCCGGCGTCATCGCGACGGTGGCCGCCGGCCTGTACCTCGGACATCTCAGGTCGCGCATCATGGGCGCGGATGCCCGCCTGACGGGCCGAGCCGTGTGGGAGACGATCACGTTCCTGCTCAACGGATTCGTCTTCCTCGTTACGGGGCTGGAGGTGCCACTCCTCCTCCGCTCGCTCGCCCCCGCGCTCGCGATGCGGCTGGTCGGTATCGGGATCGCCGTGAGCCTCGTGCTGATCCTGGTTCGGGCGCTCTGGATCTTCGGCACCCTCGTCGTGCCCCAGATGATCCGAAGACGGAAGGATGCCCCGGGCCCGGTCGCGAATGCGCTCGTCCTGTCCTGGGCCGGGATGCGCGGCGTGGTCTCGCTGGCCGCCGCGCTCGCGCTTCCGACGAGCCTGCCGGCCGGCGGGCCGTTTCCCGCGCGCGAAGCGCTCGTCATCGTGACGCTCACCGTCATCGTCTTCACGCTGGTGGGGCAGGGGCTGACCCTGCCGTGGCTGATTCGAGCGCTTCGCCTCGGCGCCGATGTCGAGGTTCGCGGACACGACGCCAGTGCCAGGCAGCGACTGCTCGAAGCCGCGACCCGGCGCATCCATGAGCTCTATCCGGTGTGGCCGGGGCATCGCCCGCTTCTGGATCGGCTCCGCGAGACGTATGAGCACCGGGCCGAGCACGTCGAGCGGCAGCGAGAAGATCCCGCGTCCGAGGAGGATCGCGAGCTCATCGAGCACCGCGAGATCAAGCGAGCGGTCATCGACGCGGAACGCGAGGCGCTCTTGCGCCTTCGCACCGAGGGGGAGATCGACGACGAGGTGCTCAGAAACCTGGAGCGCGAGCTCGACCTGGAGGAGCGGCGAATGGACGCCTGATCACAGCCAGTCAGTCGAGCCAGTCTCTCTCCGTGAGCTTGCGGGGGAGGTACCTCTTGGTGAGGTACTGGAAGTCCTTGTTGGCGAGGGCGTCCAGCTCGTACTTGAGGCCGCTCGAGAGCATCCGCTTGATCTCTTCCTGCCAACCCTTCTTCTGGAACCACGTGTAGCCGAGGAGCTCCTTGGCGCGGGCGACGTCCTTGTCGTTGAGCTTGATGCCGACGTTGCGCGGGAGCCCGTACGCTTCGGGGTCGGCGCTCGACAGCCCGATGAACTTCGCCTTGGGAATCGCCATGCGCTGGCTCTCGAAGGCGAGGTTGATCGAGCCCTGCTTGATGACCGAGTAGATGTAGTAGCCCCACGGGTCGTTGTCGACCATGACGTAGACGGGAAGATTTTTCTCCTCGTGCAGCCGGCGCGCGAGGCGCCGGACGCCGCGGGGCGGCTGTCCGTTGCCCGTGAGCAGCACGCAGTTGTGCGTCCTCCAGAATTTGTCCTCGGAGAGCCGATTCCACTGCGTGCCCTTCTCGACCAGCAGGACGAAGTCCGCGGTGCAGCGGCTGATCTGCAGATACTCGGGCTCGACGATGGAGGGCACGGAATACCCGCCCTTCCCGAGCCGCGCGCAGTCCACCCGGTCGCCGTCGTCCACGAACACCACGGGCCCGACGATCGACCCGGCGTTCTCGGCCCGCACGTGCAGCTCCTCGCGGAGCGCCTCCAGCGTCACCTCGAGGTCCTCGATGAGAGGATCGGACTCGTCCTGGGTGTCGAGCGTGTTCTCGTGTGAGTTCTTGATCGTGTGCTTGGTCCGGTAGTAGATCTCGCGAAGCGAGGTCGTGAGGTTGGCTCGCTGCAGCTCGCAGAGCGCATCGGCCACGAGGACCGTCTGCATGAACTTCTTGGCCATGCCGACGTTGAAGAACGACCGGGCCTGCTTTCGCTTCCCCATCTCGATCAGGCCCCGGCGCTGGTTGAAGGTGACGTTGGACAGGGACCGGACGGGGATCGCGAGCGTGGGGTCCTTTCGCCGCTGGGCCGCGGTGATCACCACGTCGGCCACGCTGATGAGCTTCTTCTCGACCGCCGTCATGCTGCGGGCCTTGCGGGCCATCGCTCGCCTCTAGGCCTTCCGGCGCGCCGAGCCACGCGCCGTCGTGCGTTTGCCCTTGGCCCCGCGCTTGGTCTTTCCGGCCGACCGCGACCGGGGAGCGGGCGTTGGGTCTGCTTCCGCGGCTTCTTCTTCCGCGGTCGCGCCGTTGGACGACACGGCGTCGTCCGACGCGTCGCGCGACAACACCGGGACCTCACCCTCGATGCCGTCAGGCGTGACGATGATCGAGTGCGGAAGACCTTCCGGGCCACTTCCGTTCCTCCCCATGAGCTCGTCGGTCTTTTCGCCGCCGGTCCGCCTCAGCGCCATCTGCTGCAGCTGCTCCTTCAGCTTCGCGGTCGGCAATCGGCCACCCTTGAGGCGATTGCACGACTCGACGACCTCCTCGATGTACAGCTCGAAGATGTTGCGCCGGCGGAACTCGCTGTGGGCCCGTTCGCGGCGCCGGAGAAAGGCGCCCAGCCGCCGGCCGCATTCGCGCAGCGCCAGCGTGACCTCCTTCCGGATCTCGTCGTAATCGGCGATCGCCTCCTTCGATTCGCTGGTGAAGGGGACCCACACGGAAGCCATGTGGACGAAGATCACCATCGGGCCGCCGGGAAGCGCGCCTCGGGACTGCGGCACGCCGTAGTTGCGCCACGTGGTGTCGAGCACCGACTTGTAGATCGAGCAGGCGGACTGTTGATGGAGGAGCGGCACGCGGTTGGCGTAGCGGATGACGCGGGCAAGCTCGCGGTCGTCCTGCTCCTCCTCGCCCTCGGCCATGGGAATGGTCTTCTTCTCCTGGCTCTCCGCCGCGTGCTCCGGGCCGCGACCGAAGGCCAGGCCCGTCTCGATCACGAAGGGATTCCCGCGGTAGACCGCCGGCGGGCGGCTCACCGCCGTGTAGAAGTCGCCTTTGATCTGCTGATACAGCCCGGCCAGGATCGCCTTCTCCCCGATCGGCGAGAGGCAGTTGGTCGGCGGCGCCATGATCTTCGTCGACTGGATGGCCTTGTAGAGATTCTCCGAGGCCTGGCCATGCACGTCGCGAGGGCGGGTGCGCGGTGCGAGGTGCGCAGCCTTGCAGATCTCCGCGGCGAGGTGGGGCGACACGCGGCTGAAATCACCGGCCAGGAATCCGGCCAGTGAATGGCTCGTCGTGTCGTGGAGCATCTTGAGCAGCATCCCGAGCTCGATGCCGTAGGGATGCGGCTTGATCTCGCGCGGCGACGGAGGAAGCTCGTCGTACGTCCTGCGGTATTCCTTCGTCTCGCCTTCGGGCGTGGCGTACGTCAGCTTGACGTGCGGATTGGCGATGATCGTCTGCTCGACGTACTCGTCGACCGACGCCCGGCCTTTCTGGTACCGCCCCTCGACTTCCATCGTCACCTGGGTCCCCCGTGGGAATTCCCAGGCGATCTGCTTCTTCTCGAGGATCAACGGCTCGTTCTTCTTGGTGTCGATCTGGACTTCGAAGTAGTGGGCCGGCGCCCGCGCGCTGGTACGCGAGATGATCTGGACCGGCTTGCCGGTCGTGAGCTGCCCGTACATGCCGGCCGCCGAGATGCCGATGCCCTGCTGTCCTCGGCTCATGCGGAGGCGATGGAACTTGGAGCCGTACAGGAGCTTCGCGAAGATCCGCGGAATCTGCTGGCGAATGATGCCGGGGCCGTTGTCGGTGACGGTGATCCGGAAGCGGCTCGCCTGGCTCGGCGGCGGTGGGGGCCCGCCGTTGGCGACGGCCTCCAGCTTCACGACCACCTCAGGGAGGATTCCGGCTTCCTCGCAGGCGTCGAGGGCGTTGTCGACGGCCTCTTTGACGCAGGTGAGGAGCGCCTTGCGGGGATTGTCGAAGCCCAGGAGATGACGGTTCTTGGTGAAGAACTCGGACACCGAGATCTCTCGCTGGCGCGCACCCATCTCGACGGCGGACACCCCCGGCTTCGGTTTGGGCGGCGCCGTCGGCTGAGACTTCGGCGGTTGCGCGGCCGGAGACCTGGTCTTCGCGGGGCTCAGCGTCTGACCGGGCATATCTCCTCATACAGAGTCCGCAGCACGGAACTCAAGTTTTTCTCCAGGCAGATGGAAGCGATCGTCATGACAACCTGACCGGCGACCGTCGTGCATAGTATGCTCCCGCCCGTGCTCGAGCCCGGCTCGATCCTGCCGAGCGCGCGTGTTTCTGCACTCGTTCCGTGAGTTTCGAGCTCCCGGTTCCCGTGGAGACGTTCGACCTCGTCATGGGGGGTGGGGCGATCGTCCGCGTTCGCCGGCATGGGCGGCGTGACGGCACGCGGATGTTCGTCTCCAACGGCAACGGCTTCGCGATCGACGGGTACGTTGCGTTCTGGGGACCGCTCGCCGAGCGCTTCGACGTGATCGCCTTCGACATGCGCAATCACGGCGCCAATCCGCTCGCCACCTCCGGCCAGGACGGCCACACCTACGCCCAGATGACGCTGGACCTCGAGCGCATCCGCCGGGAGGTGGACGCCCGGCTCGGGCCTTGCCCGACCATCGGCGTGTTTCATTCGATGTCGGCGCGCACGGCCATGAAGCACGCCATCGAGATCGGCTTCCGATGGGAGGCCCTCATCCTCTTCGATCCACCGAACGTGCCTCCTCCGGGCCATCGCGTCTGGGAACGAATGGACGTGTTCGAGCGGCGCCTGGCCGACTGGGCGATGGGCCGGCAACATCACTTCGACGATCCCTCCGAGCTCGCCCGCCAGTATGCGGAGACACGGGCCCACAGCACATGGGTCGCGGGCGCGCACGAGCTGATGGCTCGCTCCGTCCTGCGTCGCGCGGACAGCGGCGGTGGTTGGGAACTGTCCTGCCCACGCGAGCTCGAGGCCTCGATCTACCTCCAGGCGATGACGCTCAATCTCTGGCCGCCGAACGAAGCGTATGGCGGCCCGGTCAACCTGATCGCCGCTGACCCGAACGCCCGAGGGGCGCCCGCGCCCGCATTCGCCAACAAAGCCTTGGCGAGGAGATGGGCTATGCCTACGAGGCGATTCCCGAGACCGGCCACCTGCTGCAGATCCAGAAGCCGAACGAGTGCCGCCGAGCGATGCTCACGTTCCTCGACCAGCACGGGATCCGCTACTGAACTGATCGCGAGTCAATCGTGCTCCGCTCTGGTCTCTGTGGACAACGCCGGGGGCGTCCGCGGCCAGCGGAGCGGGCCGAACCAGGCGCCGGTCGCGACCGCGCCAGCATTGATCAGCCCGAAGGCCGCGAGCGCCGCGCTCAGCGCGATGAAGACGTGAGACAGCTCTCCGCTCCAGCGAAGCGCCAACCAGCCGCCGACCGCGGCGATGATCAGGCGCGTCAGGTTCGCCAGCAGCGGCCAGAGCAGACGACCCGCGCCTTGCGAAGCAAAGTAGAGGGCCATGCCGAGGCCGAACAGACCGTACAACGGCCCGACCGTGTGCAGGTAACGCGAGCCGGCGTCGAGCATGGCCGGATCGGTGTCGAACAGCGAGAGCCAAACGTGGGGGGCCAGGGCCGCGCCCAGGCCGATCAGCTCCGTGAGGCCGGCGGCGATGGCGGCGCCGATCCAGGCCGTGCGTAATGCACGGCCGCGCTGGCCCGCGCCGATGTTGGTGCCCACCATCGCGACGAGTGGGCCGCCCAGCCCGAAGACGAGCGGGACCAGCAGGTACTCGAGACGCGCGCCGGTGCCGTACCCCGCGATCGCCGCGGGCCCGAATCGGCCGGCGAATCCCGTCGCGATCGCGATCGTGAGATTGGTCTGGACCGTGATGAGCGCAGCCACCGCGCCCACTTTCAGAATGTCGCGGAAGAGCGGCCACCGGAAGCGCACGCCACCGAACGACAGACGGACGACGCTCCGCCCCATCCATAGATAGCCGGCGAGGACGAGACTCCCGACGGCGTAGTAGATGACCACCGCAACCGCGCCCCCGGCCACGCCGAGCCGCGGAAGCGGTCCCCACCCGAAGATGAGGCAGGGCGATAAGGGAATCAGGGCCGCGGCACCGACAGAGGTCACCGCGGCCGGTATCGCCATGTTGCCGGTGCCGCGGATCACGTTCGCCAGCGAATTGAAGACCCAGATCAGGATCGCGCCCGAGAAGGCGATGTTGGAGTACGTCAGCGCCGCGGCGAGGGAAGGCCCTTGCCCACCCATGGCGGCGTAGAGCCATCGGCCACCGCCGAGGACTGCGAGCGTGAAGACGAGCCCGAAGCCACCCGCGATGGCGAGCGCATGAAGGGCCAGCGCATCGGCGTCGGCCCGGCGCCCGGCCCCGAGCGCCCGAGCGACCGCTGACGAGATCCCGCCGCCCATGGCGCCGGCCGACATCATCTGCATCAGCATCAGGACCGGGAAGACGAGCGCGACACCGGCCAGGGCGTCGGTGCCGAGTCGGGCAACGAAATAGGTTTCGATCAGGCCGACCGAGGCCTGGACGAACATCACCAGGACATTCGGAGTTGCCAGGCGCAGCAACGTCGGAGCGATCGGCGCCTCGAGCAGCAGGCGGGTGCGCGGATCGAACCGGAGGACGGCCGGCGGCACGACGACGGCGGTCTCCACATGCGTCGATCCCGCCACGATTCGCGCCTCCCTCTTTCCCGCACCACGGCTCCTCGAGCCGTCGCCCGTTTGGACGTGGCCAGGGGGCGGTGGGGATTCAGCCGATGAAGATTGACGGGGAGGGTTGGAGCCGGCGGGAGGAGTTTAACCTCCGACGTCCGCACACAACGCGGCTGCCTCGACGGAGCGCCGGCGTCATTCTCCCCTTGCAACGGCCGCGCCCGGCCCGAGTTGGGGAATCTCAGAGTTTCGCACATGACGTGGGTGTTCGCGAGGTAGGCCACTGCCAGGGGTAGGCAACGCTTTTCCCTCTCTAGCCGGAAATTTTCGCGCCTCCCGGTGCACGGTGGGACGTAAAGGCGTATCAGGGCTTGTCCGGCGTGGGGCACGGGCATTGCACCCGTCTTATCGCTCATTTCGGATGTACACCGGGAGAGTCGCTCATGATGATTGGTCGGTGTGCGTGGCACCCTCACTATTACGGGCATCCCCTCTGGAATGGCGTGGTGTCGTGGCGCGGCTGGGACGTTCGCTTCACCGACGGGATTTGCACGCGCTGCGTCCAGAAATTCCGGATCGAGCACCGTGAAATGCTCGAACGCCGGCTGCGTGAGCCGGTGACCATCGAGCCCCAGTCCGCCGCTTGACAGGTGTCGCCGCCTGGTGCCGCCGCCGGGTAGGAATCCCGACAGTGGCTGACGCCAGTGCTCACGCCGCGCGCTCGCGCAGGCTGCGCACGCGATCCTGGGCCTCCCTGATGCGCGCATACTGACGTTCCACGATGGCGCGGATCGGTGGCGGCAGCTCACGGTCGAGCGCCGCCTGGTAGGCGCGCTTGGCGGCGTCCTCACCACGCTCGGCCTCGGCGACCACGCTGTCGTCGCTGCCGCCGCCGACGGCGGATCGGACGCTCATCCAGCCGCGATGGAGCGAGCCGGTGATACTGCCGCGCGTGCTCGGAGTGCCGCCGAGCCGGCGGATCTCCTCTTCCAGCTCGGCCCTGAAGTCGCCGCGCTGCTGCGCGTACGTGAGGAAAAGGCCGCGCAGCTCCGCGTTCTGTGCTGCCTCGGCCGCGGCGCGGAGGCCCTCTTCTCCGTCGCGACACGTCGCGACGAGCTCGTCGAGCGCCGAGATGATGTCCTCGTGACTGATCGCCATGGCTCTCGTCCTCCAGAAGTGGAGGGGCCCCTTCCGCGGAAGAGGCCCCTCCTCGAGTAAGGCTAGAACCCGCGCCGCTTCATGCAGTCGCGGTAGGCCTGCTGATACGCCTGATCGTCGGCGCCGACAGCGGCCATGCCCAGGAGCGTGGAATCGACGGAGGTCGATCCGGTCGCGCCGGACGTGCGACCACTGGTCGACGCGCCACCACTCACACTGGAGCTGGTGTCCGTGGACCCCGGGACGCTGCTGGACCTCGGGAATGCCGAGGGATTCTGCGTAGCCGCCTGAGCTTCGCGGTTACACGCGTCGAAGTCGGCCTGCGTGGGTGCGGCCAGCGCGATCCCCGACATGCTGAAGAGCGTCGCTGCGGCGACGAGCGCACATGCGCTCCTGCTTTGCGTCATGATCGACCCTCCTGAATGGACGTGAGGTTGTGATGGTGCCTGCTGCCAGGCATCGGGGGAGGGCTTCAAGGTGGGTGCCAGTAGCCGGATTCGCAACCGTCGAACTTCTCGGAGGTCCGGACTGCTCCGCGCGGTCAGCGAGCGAGGAAAGTGTGGTGAATCTACAAAACGGGGGCCTTCTTGCGGCGTCGGGCTCTTCCTGGGTATTCTGCTGAGCGTGAAACCCACATCTATGCGAGAGTGGCGAAACTGGCAGACGCGCTGGACTTAGGATCCAGTGGGCGGATCGCCCTTGGGGGTTCGACTCCCCCCTCTCGCACCACCACTTGAGGCTTCGATGAAGGTCGCAGTCGAGGAGATGGAGAGCTGCAAGCGGCGTCTCGTCGTCGAGGCGCCTGCCGACGTCGTCACCAAGGAATGGGAGCGCGCGTACGATCGCGTGCAGAAGCAGGCGCGACTGCCCGGTTTCCGCAAGGGCCACGTCCCGCGCTCGCTGGTGAAGGTCCACTTCGCCGACGACGTGCGCCGCGAGGTCGCGCAGCATCTCATCCCTGACGTCTACCGGCAGGCGCTGTCCGAAGTGCGCCTCGATCCCGTCGGCGAGCCCGATCTCCAGGACGTACGGTTCGAGGAGGGCGCGCCGCTGACCTTCACCGCCGTCGTCGAGATCAAGCCCGACATCGCGCTCGGTGACGTGAAGGGCGTGGAGGTCGAGCATACCGCGGCGCCGGTGACGGGCAGCGACGCGGACGCCACCCTCGACCGGATGCGCGAGCAGCAGGCCGAGTTCCGCAACGTCGAGCGCGCGGCGACGCCCGGCGATCTCGTCATCGTCGACTACACGCTGACGATCGACGGCGAGCAGCCCGTGCAGCAGTCCGGATACGCGTTCATGGTCGGCGACGGCTCCGTCATGCCGGAGGTCGATCAGGCGGTGGCCGGGATGCGGACCGGCGAGCAGCGGCAGGTCGGCTTCCGGTTGCCCGACGACTATCGCAAGGAAGCGCTGCGTGGCAAGTCGGGGACGGGCGAGCTCAAGCTGATCGAGGTCAAGGAGAAGATCCTCCCCGAGCTGAACGACGACTTCGCGAAGTCACTGGGCGAGTTCGCGACGCTCGAGGCGTTGCGCGCCGAAGTCGTCAAGCAGCTCGAGGCGCGCCGGGCGAGCGAGGAGCGTCACGCCGTCGAAGAGAAGGTGGTCGACACCCTGCTCGGTCGCCATGCATTCGCGGTGCCGGAATCGATGATCATGCGGCAGATCGCGCATCAGGTCGAGCACGCGCGCGAGCGCATGCGCCGGCAGGGCGTCGATCCCGAGGGCGTGCAGTGGGATTACCCCAAGCTCATCGGCGAGCTGCGGCCCGGGGCCGAGCGCGCGGTCCGCCGCGGGCTCCTGCTCGAGGCGGTCGCCGAGCGGGAAGGCTTCGCCCCCACCGACGAGGTCGTCGACGCCGAGGTCGAGAAGCTCGCGCAAGCAAGTCAGCGCCCGGCGCCGGCCGTTCGACGTATGATGGAGAAGAGCGGAGATCTCGAGGGGCTGCGCCAGGCGCTTCGCGAGCGCATCACCCTGGAGTTCCTCGTCACTCACGCCACGATCAGATCGTGAAGGAGAATCTCATGGCGCTGGTCCCCATGGTGGTCGAGCAGACGCCCCGCGGCGAACGGGCGTTCGATATCTTCTCCCGGCTCCTCAAGGAGAGGATCATCTTCCTGCCCACGTTCATCGAGGACGAGCTCGCGAACCTGGTCATCGCCCAGATGCTGTTCCTGGAGGCGGAAGACCCCGACAAGGACATCTACCTCTATATCAACTCCCCGGGCGGCTCGGTCACCGCCGGCATGGCCATCTACGACACCATGCAGTACGTGAAGCCGGCCATCTCCACCATCTGCATGGGGCAGGCGGCCTCGATGGGCGCGCTGCTGCTGTGCGCCGGCGCCCGGGGCAAGCGCTTCGCGCTGCCCCACGCCCGCATCATGATCCACCAGCCGCTCGGTGGCGTGCAGGGCCAGGCCACCGACATCGACATCCAGGCCCGCGAAATCCTGAGGATGCGCGAGGAGCTCAACCGCATCCTGGTGCACCACACCGGCCAGGCGATGGAGAAGATCCAGCGGGACACCGACCGGGACTTTTTCATGACCGCCGAGCAGGCCCGCGACTATAAGATCGTTGACGAAGTCATCTCGTCGAAGCCGACGACCCGGCCGGTCACCGAGCAGGCCGCGCTGTCGGCGCAGACGCAAAAATAGACACAAGGTCAGGCATGGCGGGTCGGCGCGAAGGCAACGGGACGTTGAAGTGTTCGTTCTGCGGGAAGAGCCAGAACGATGTGCGCAAGCTCATCGCTGGTCCCACCGTCTACATCTGCGACGAGTGCATCGAGCTGTGCAACGACATCATCGCCGAGGAGTGGGAAGAGGAGAAGTCGCGGGAGATCCGCTCGCTTCCCAAGCCGGCCGAGATCAAGACGGTGCTCGACCAATATGTGATCGGGCAGGACCGTGCGAAGAAGATTCTTTCCGTGGCCGTCCATAACCATTACAAGCGAATCGAATCCGGGAACGATGCCGGAGACGTGGAGCTTCAGAAGTCGAACATCCTCCTCATCGGCCCCACCGGCTCGGGCAAGACGCTGCTGGCCCAGACACTGGCCAAGATGCTGCGGGTGCCGTTCACCATCGCCGATGCCACCACGCTGACCGAGGCCGGGTACGTCGGGGAAGACGTCGAGAACATCATCCTCCGGCTGCTGCAGTCGGCCGATTACGACGTCGAGCGCGCCGAGCGCGGCATCGTCTACATCGACGAGATCGACAAGATCGCTCGCAAGTCCGAGAACCCGTCCATCACCCGCGACGTCTCCGGCGAAGGCGTGCAGCAAGCGCTGCTGAAGATCCTCGAGGGCACGGTGGCCAACGTGCCGCCCCAGGGCGGGCGCAAGCATCCCCACCAGGAGTTCATCCAGGTCGACACCAGCAACGTGCTCTTCATCTGCGGCGGCGCGTTCGTCGGCCTCGACAAGATCATCGAGAGCCGGGTCGGTCGGTCCGGCATGGGCTTCGGGGCCGAGATCAAGAGCCGGGAGGACCGGCGGGTCGGCGACCTGCTGGCCATGATCCAGCCTGAGGACCTGCTCAAGTACGGCCTCATCCCCGAGTTCGTGGGCCGGCTCCCCGTGATCGCGACGCTCCACGACCTCGACGAGCAGGCCCTGGTGCGCATCCTCAAGGAGCCGAAGAACGCGATCATCAAGCAGTACCAGAAGTACTTCGACCTCGAAAAGGTGCGGCTCAAGTTCACCGACGACGCCGTCGCCGCCATCGCCAAGGAAGCGCTCAAGCGGGGTACCGGGGCCCGCGGCCTTCGCGCCATCCTGGAAGAGGTGATGCTCGAGATCATGTACGAGCTGCCCTCGATCCAGGGGCTCAAGGAGTGCGTGATCACCCGCGAGGTGATCTTGAGCCACGAGCAGCCGATCCTCGTCTCGGAAGCGAAAGAGCAGTCGGCGTAGTGGGCGGCGCCGACTCGCGTCGCCTCACGTCGCCTCACGTCGTTCTCCGTCGTCACCGATCCTCACGTACAACCGCGTACGCTCCGGTCGGCTCCTCCGTCGGGCCTCGTGATGCTCGCGATTCGGCGCCGCCAGTGATAGCGGCGCCTGTGGCGTCGGCGCTCCTGGCAGTCGGCGTAGTCTGACGTCGCCGCCCGGCACCCTCTTCGTCGTCGCCACGCCGATCGGCAACCTCGAGGACGTGACGCTGCGCGCGCTCCGCGTGCTGCGCGAGGTCGATCTGGTCGCCTGCGAGGACACCCGCCACACCCGGATTCTGCTGGCCCGTCACGAGATCGGGACTTCGACCACCAGCTATCACGAGCACAACAAGCGCGGGAAGGGCCCGCAGCTCGTGCGTCAGCTGGTGGAGGGCGCGTCGATCGCGCTCGTCACCGATGCCGGCACGCCCGGCATCTCCGATCCCGGCTTCCTGCTCGTGCGCGAAGCGCGCGCCGCCGGAGTCCCGGTGGTTCCGGTGCCTGGCCCGAGCGCGGTGGTCACGGCCCTCTCGGCGGCCGGCCTGCCCGCCGATCGTTTCGTCTTCGAAGGGTTCCTCCCGATCAAGCCGGGGCGTCGGCTCAACCGCCTGAAAGCGCTCGCTGATCTCGAGACGACGATCGTGCTCTACGAGTCACCGCATCGCATCGTGGCGACGCTTCAGGCCATCGCCGAAGTCTTCGGCGGACGCGAGATCGTCGTGGCCCGCGAGCTGACCAAGCAGTTCGAGGAGGTCGTCAGCGCGCCAGCCGCCGCGCACCTCGAGCGTCTTCGGGCGGGCCCTATTCGCGGCGAGTTCACGGTGGTCATTCCCGCGTGATCCGAGCGGAAGGCCGATACCGGTACGACACGTCGTGCCGGTTTGAGCGGGCACGCCACGGCACGTATACTGCCTGAAGTGATGAGTATCGTGAAGGCGCTGACCATCGCCGGGTCGGATTCCGGCGGCGGCGCCGGCATCCAGGCCGACCTCAAGACGTTCTCGGCGTTTCGTGTCTTCGGCATGTCGGTCGTCACCGCGGTCACCGCCCAGAACTCGCTCGGTGTCCAGGGCGTGTTCAATCTGCCGCCCGAGTTCGTGGCGCGGCAGATCGACTCCGTGCTCTCGGACTTCGGCGCCGACGCGATCAAGATCGGTATGCTATCGACGGCGCCGATCATCGAGGCCGTCGCCGCGCGGCTGCCCGCCCATCGTCACGGCCCGGTCGTGCTCGACCCCGTGATGATCGCCAAGTCGGGCGATCCCTTGCTGGAGCCGGCGGCGCGCTCGGCCCTGATGAAGGCGATGTTGCCGCTGGCCGATCTCGTCACGCCGAACCTGCCGGAGGCGGCGGCGCTCGCCAACATGACGGTGGACGACGAGCGCGCGATGGTCGAAGCCGCCCGGCGCATCCTCGGGCTCGGACCGCGCGCCGTGCTGGTGAAGGGCGGCCACCTCGCCGACTCCGCGACGGACGTCCTCTGGGACGGGCGCGACCTCACGCGCTTTCCCGCGGCCAAGCTCGACTCGCCCAACACGCACGGCACCGGATGCACGTACTCGTCGGCGATCGCCGCCGGCCTCGCCCGGGGCCGCGCGTTGCGCGATGCGATCGTCGAGGGCAAGGCGTTCGTGACGGCTGCCATCCGCGAAGGGTTCCCGGCCGGCCACGGCGTCGGCGCCCTCCGGCACTTCGTCGAGCGCTGGTAGGACGATGACCCCGATCCTGCCCGACAAGATGTCGTTCATGGAGCACCTCGGTGAGTTGCGCGTGCGGATCGTGCGCAGCCTGGTCGCGCTCCTCGTCGGCCTCGCCATCGCGCTCCCGCTCAGTCAACGCCTGACCGACTATCTGGCCAAGCCGATCCAGGCGACCGGCAACACGCTGGTGTTCCTCGCCGTGACCGAGGCGTTCTGGGTCCAGATGAAGGTCGCGGTCATCGCCGGGCTCTTCATCGCCTCGCCGGGCATCCTGTGGCAGGTCTGGCGCTTCGTCTCGCCCGGGCTCTATCAACACGAGAAGAAGTACGCGATGCCGTTCGTCATCGTCGGGTCGCTGCTCTTCATCACCGGCGGCGCCTTTTCGCTCTTCGTCGTCACGCCCTACGCCATCCAGTTCCTGCTCTCCTACGCGCGACCGGGGCTGCAGCCGATGATCTCGGTGGGGAGCTACATCGACTTCCTCCTGAAGTTCACGCTGGCCTTCGGTCTCGTGTTCGAGCTGCCGCTGGCCATCACGCTGGCTGCGCGCATGGGCGTCGTCACGCCCAAGGTGCTGGCCAAGAACCGCAAGTACGCCATCCTGGGTGCCTTCATCGCGGGCGCGGTACTGACGCCGACGCCGGACGCGTTCAATCAGACGTTGATGGCGGGGCCCCTTATCCTCCTCTACGAGGTGGGGATCATCTGCGCGCGCATCTTCGGTCGCAAGCCGAAGCCGGTGCCCGTCGCCGAGGAGACACCGGCCTAGCGCGATGGACTTTGCCACGCTGAGCCTCCCCGAGCCGGTCATGCAGGGCATCCGCGACGCTGGCTTCGTCGCCGCCACGCCGATCCAGGAGGCGACCTTGCCGCTGGCCCTCAAGGGCAAGGACGTCGCCGGCCAGTCGCAGACCGGGACCGGCAAGACCGCCGCGTTCCTGATCGCCGCGTTCACGCGCCTGCTCCGCACGCCGGAGCGCCCCGTACCCGGTGGCGCGGCGGCGCCGCGCGTGCTCGTCATCGCGCCCACGCGCGAGCTGGTCGTGCAGATCGAGGCCGACGCCCACCAGCTCGGGCGCTTCACGCCGTTCAACATCCAGGCCGTGTACGGCGGGATCGACTACGCCCGACAGCGCGACACGCTGCGCGAGGGCTGCGACGTCCTCATCGGCACGCCCGGCCGCCTCATCGACTATCTCAAGCAACACATCTGGAGCGCGCGGCGCGTCGAGGTGCTGGTCGTGGACGAGGCGGACCGCATGTTCGACATGGGCTTCATCGCCGACCTGCGCTTCATCCTCCGCCGCCTGCCCGCGGCCGAGCAACGACAGTCGTTTCTCTTCTCGGCCACGCTCTCGTTCCGGGTCCTCGAGCTGACGTGGGAGTTCATGAACAACCCGACCCAGATCTCCATCACGCCCCAGCAGAAGACCGCGGAGCGTGTGGAGCAGAGCCTCTACCACGTCGGCCGTGACGAGAAATTCAAGCTGCTGCTCGGGCTGCTCCGGCGCGAGGGTGGTGATCGCATCCTGATCTTCTCGAATACGCGCGAGGAGGCGCGCCGCCTGGAGGATCGTTTGGGCCGCAACGGCTGGGAGGCACGCGCTCTCACCGGCGACGTGGATCAGAAAAAGCGGTTGCGCATCCTCAACGACTTCAAGGATGGGCGTCTTCCCGTGCTGGTGGCGACCGACGTCGCCTCGCGTGGACTGCACATCGAGGCAGTCACTCACGTCGTGAACTGGGACCTGCCCGACGACGCCGAGGATTACGTCCATCGCATCGGCCGCACGGCCCGCGCCGGCGCCGGCGGCAAGGCGATCAGCGTGGTGGACGAGGCGAGTGCGCTGCGGATCGAGGCCATCGAGAAGTTCATCGGTCAGAAGATTCACGTGGAGTGGGCTGACGACGACGTCTTCGTGAACGAGATCATGCCGACGGCCGAGGAGCGGCGCCGTTACTCCGAGGAGCGCCGCAGTCGGTTGGCCGGGCGGCGAGAAGGCTTCCGTCCCGGCCGACGCGGTGATCGCGGCGACCGTCGCGATCGTGAGCGCCGGCCCGAAGGTCATGCCCCGCGTCCTGCGCCCGCGCCTCATCCGCCGACGGCGCCCGCGTCGCCTAGTGCTCCCGATGCTCAGCGCCGCCGTCGTCGCCGCCGCCGTGGCCCTGGCCCTCGCCCCGACGCCCCGCCTCAGACGTAGGCACCCGCCCCCGGCAATCCGAATCGCCCCCTGACCCGTAGACAGGGCAGGAGGTGCCACATGCGGCTCAGAGGAGTGGCGATCGGGTGGGCCATCGCCGTCGCAGCCGCGACCGCGGCTGACGCCGCGACCGGTGTCAACGTTCAGCTCTTCCAGTTCCGTCCCGGTGCGATCGCGGTGAAGTCCGGTGAGCGCGTCACGTGGACCAATCAGGACGACATCGAGCACACGGTGACGGCCGGCGTGCCCGCTGAGCCCGATGGCCGCTTCGACTTCACGCTCGATGGCAAGGGGACGACGGCCAGCACGGCGTTCCCCACGCCCGGCACGTACACCTACTTCTGCAGACGGCACCAGCACATGCGCGGCGAAGTGAAGGTCAACTGAAGTCAACCAAGGAGGGCCGAGAGATGAAGGCTTCGTTCAAGACCCTGGTGGGAATCGCAGGCGTCGTCGCGCTCGTCGGCGCGGGCTGTAGCCAGAGCATGGCCGCGCACGACGGGATGGCGATGGCGTCGCCGAGCACGACGACGTCGTCGGGGACCAAGGCGGCCGCGCTCCGGACCACGCTCAACAACCTGTTCGCCGAGCACGTGTGGTTGGCCGGATCCGCCACCGGTGCGGCGCTGGGCGGTCGCGACGCCGACTTCAAGGCGGCGGCGGCTGCGCTCGATCAGAACTCCGTCGCCATCGCCAGGGCGATCGGTTCCGTGTACGGCAGCGATGCCGAGCAGGCGTTCCTGCCGCTGTGGCGCAAGCACATCGGCTTCGCCGTCGATTACACGGTGGGCGTCGCCACCAACGACCGCGCGAAGGCCGACAAGGCCGTGAACGATCTCGTCGCCTACAGCCAGGACTTCGGCGCGTTCCTCCAGTCGGCCAATCCCAACCTGCCGAAGTCGGTGGTGGCCGATCTCGTGAAGCACCACGTCGTGACGCTCAAGACCGTCATCGACGCGCAGGCAGCCAAGGATCCCGACAAGGCCTACGTGGCCCTTCGGACCGCTGCCGGCCACATGCAGATGATTGCCGACCCGCTTGCCGAGGCGATCGTCAAGCAGTTCCCCGACAAGTTCCGCGGATAACCGCCGCCGCCCACGCGAGCCTTCCGGGCCTGCTACCCTAGGGCCCGGGAGGCTCGTCCATGCGCACTCGAGCGAGCGTTTCTCTGGCGCTGTTCCTCCTGCTCGTGGCGACGGCGAGCGACGCCCATCACGGCTGGAGCGGCTACGACAACAGCAAGGAATTGTCGCTGACCGGCGTCATCCGTGAGGCCGGGTACGAGCATCCACACGGGCATCTGCGTCTGGAGGCTCCCGGCAAGACGTGGACCGTTGTCCTCGCGCCGCCGTCACGGATGGAGCGGCGCGGCCTGACGGCCAAGGATCTGAGCGTCGGCACGGAGGCCACGGTCGTCGGCTATCCGAATCGCACCGACGCCGGCGAGATGCGGGCCGAGCGGATCACCATCGGCAGCAAGACCGTCGAGTTGCGTTGACGCATTCGCCGTCCGACTGGCTCGCGTGGCTCGAGGCCTCGGCGCTCGCCCACGCGATGCGCCAGTGGCTCTGGCTGTACCCCGCCGTTGAGATCGCCCACATCGCGGGGATCGCGTTGCTCGTCGGCGCCGCGGCGATGTTCGACCTGCGCCTGCTCGGTCTGTCCCGCGGTGTTCCCGTCGCCGCCCTCGCCCGGCACTTGCTCCCGTGGGCGCGCGCCGGCCTCGGGCTGATGGCGCTGACCGGGGCCCTGATGTTCACGGCCCACGCCACCGAGTTCGGTGCGAGTCCGGTCTTCCGTCTCAAGCTGATGTTGATCGCGGCCGGCTGCCTGAACGCCGCCGTCTTCCATCGGTGGCCGTTCCGCGCGGTGACGGGCTGGGATGTCGCGGTCGCCACGCCCCCGGCCGCCAGGGCGGCGGCCATCGCGTCGCTCGTACTGTGGATGAGCACGATCGCTTGCGGGAGGCTGCTCGCGTACTTCTAGCGGCCGATCACGGCCGCCGGGCTCGCTGCTTGCGGGCCTGATCGAGGTCGATCACGCGTGAGGCTCCACGGGCCCGGGGAGGCTGGGTGGCCTTCCCCGGCCGCTCCCCGGCGCATTCCAGCAACAGAGCCTCGACAAGCTCTTGCACGGTGACGCCGTACCGTTCCGCGAGCTTTTCAGCGAGGCGTACCGTCGCCTCGCTCAAGGTCAGGCGGTCCTTGGCACGAGGTCGGAGCTCTTCTGGCATGGCCTTTGAGCGTGCAATCCAGCAGCCGGTAGCTTCGCCGTGCTTCCCGTGGGCCTGGATAACGGCGCGCCCACCTTTGGAACTGCGGCAGATCAGAGCGAGAGCGCGGCGCGAGCCCGACCGTGGGCGGCCTGGTCGGCCCGCATCGTGTCCGGATTGACCTCCCGATGCAGGGCGAGGTGATAGGTGAAGAGCTGGAGCGGCACGACACTGAGAATGGGCGAGAGGAGCTCGTCGATGACGGGCAGCGCGATCGTCTCGGCCGCGAGCGGCGCGATCTCCCGGTCGTCCTCGCGCACCAGGGCCACGATCGGGGCCCCGATTTCCCGCGTCACCCGGGCGGCGTTCAGGCAGCGCTCGTACGACGGGCCCGGCGGCGCGATCAGGAAGACGACGTCGTCCGGGTCGACGCCGGCCCACGGCCCGTGCAGGAACTGCTCGCAGTTGTAGCCGACCGTCTTCGTGTGGTTGGCCTCGTTCATCTTGAGCGCGGCTTCGTACGCGGTCGCGGTGTTGGGGCCGCCACCCACGAACCAGTACTGCCTGCGGCCGGCGAAGCGGCGGGCGAGGCCATCCCAGTCTTCCTGGCCGAGCAGCGTGGCGAGCTGGTCCGGCACCTGGTCGAGCTCACGGCGCACGCCGTCGGCGCCACCGATCTCGGCCGCCAGCGCCGCCAGCAGCGCCATCGCGCACGTGTAGCTGATCGTGTGCGCGGCCGACGACTCCTGCTCGATCGTCCGCAGCGTGTAATCGGCGATGGCCAGGCCATCGCCGCTCCCCTTGCCGGTGATCACCACGCCGACGCCGGCCGTCCCCTTCGCCTTCGCGAGCGCCTCCAGCGAATACCGTTTGGTGCCGCGATGACTGACGACGATCGCTCCGGTGCGATGGTCGGGCTCCGGCCAGTAGTTCTTGAACTCGAACGAATGGAAGGCGCGGACGCGATGGCCGAGCTCGCCGGCGTGACCGAGTAGCAGCTCGCCGACCAGCGTCGCGTGCCAGGAGGTGCCGATGCCGCAGAGGATCACCCGGTCCATCGTCTTCAGACGCGCGGCCGCGCCGGCGAGCGCGTCTTCGTTGCCGCGCATCAGCAGTCGCAGCGCGCCCGGTTGCGCGTAGATCGCGTCGTGCATGTAGTACGGGTGGCCGGAGCGCGGAGGCGGTGGTGTCCAGACCATGAGGGTTCCCCAGACGTTAGCGCGGGCTGGCGATGCCGACCACGCCGGTCACCTTACCGGAGGGGCTCTTGAGCGGCGTGACGAGCACCGTCAGGTGGCGGGTCTCGCCGGTCGGTAGCCTGAACGGGATGTCGTGGAGCGTTTCCGCTTCCCCGCTGGCGGTGTCGAGCATCCGCCCGAGGGCTTCGCGGAGCTTCTGAGCGATGTCACCGACCGGCAGCGTCCAGAACAGTCGGCGGACCACGTGCTCGGCGGGCAGTCCCCACAGCCGCTCCGCCGTCTGGTTCCACGTCGTCACCAGGCCGGCCCGATCGAGCACGACGATGGCGTGCTGAAGGCTCGACAGCACGCTCTGCTGGTACTCATCGAGATCTTTCAGATCGACGCTGCGCCGCTCGAGCTGCGTGTTGAGGATGCCGAGCTCGGCGTTGGCCGCCTGCAGCTCCTCCACCGTGGTCTCCAGCTCCTCGTTGGTGGATTGGAGCTCCTCGTTGGTGGTTTCCAGCTCCTCGTTGGTAGATTGGAGCTCCTCGTTGGTGGTTTCCAGCTCCTCGTTGGTGGACTGCAGCTCCTCGATCGCCGTCGAGTGTTGCTCGGCGAGTCGGGTCGTCTGGTCCTTGAGCCGGGCCGACTCGGTGGTGTCGCTGCCGTACACCCCGACGGCCGTGACACGGTTGCCCTCGACCATCGGGACGATCGTCAGCTCCGCGTGGACGGTCTCGCCCGACCTCCGGGTGAACGTGGCGTGCTCGATCCTGGACGGGATGTGGGCGGACTTCACTTCCTCGATCCGCGCGCGCAGGCTCTCCACGCGATAGCTGATGTCGAGGTCGCGGAACTTCCGGCCGATGGCGTGCTCGCCGGAAATGTCGAAGAGGCCCTCGGCGGCGGCATTCCAGACGAGGACCGTGTCCATCACGTCGATGACCACGATCGCCGACGGCAGGGTCTCGACCACTCGCTGCAGCCGGCTCACGGCAGGAGACAGGTCGAGCTGGCGGCCTCCGGCCAGCGCGACGTTCGCGGGCTCCCCGGCACCGCGGAGCATGGCCATGGCCACGGTGGCCGCCGGCGTCGTCGTCCGCTGGAAGATGCGCCACTTCACGTTGTGCGGGGCGAACCATCGCGACCGGGCCAGCAGCGACTCGGAACGCCCGAGGAACAGAAAACCACGCTCGATCACCGCGTAGTGGAAACGGGCCAGGATCCGGTCCTGGAGGTCGCGGGTGAAATAGATGAGGGCGTTGCGACAGATCAGCAGATCGATGTGCGACAGCGGAGGATCCTGCGCGACGTTGTGACGTCCGAAGATGCACCAGCGACGGAAATCGCGCCGGAACCGGTAGGCCTCGCCTTCCCGGCTGAAGTACTTCTCGAGGAAGCTCGTCGGGACGTCCTTGAGGTCATCGCTGCGGTACAGGGCGTGCCGGGCGGTGTTCAGCGCGTCCTCGTCCACGTCGGTCGCGTAGATCTTGACGTTGAAGTCAGCGGCGCGGTCGCCGAGGTGCTCGGCCAGGAGGATCGCGGCCGAAAATGCCTCCTCGCCGGACGAGCAACCCACCGACCACAGCCGCAGGCTTCGTGAATCGGCGGCCTCGTCGACGAGCCGCGGGATGATCTCTTCGCCCAGCACCTGCCACGCTTCGAGGTCGCGGAAGAAGGCGGTGACATTGATGAGGATCGTGTTGAAGAGCGCAACGTGCTCACCGGGATTCCGGTCGATATAGGTGACGTAATCGTCGAAGGTATCGACGCGGACATGTTGCATGCGGACTCGTATGCGCCGAGCCAGCGACGTCGGCTTGTATTCCCGGAAGTCGAACGCGTGATCCGAGCTGAGCTTCTCGAGCAGGTGCCGGAAACTCGGGTCAGCCGTCGCCTCGTCGGGCTGACTCTGCCCGCCGACGTCGGCGTCGTTCACCCGATGGCCTTCACCGTGGTGGTCGGCGCCGGGCCGGCCAGCCGACTGAGCGCCGGTCCGATCTCGTCGAGCGCCAGCACGTGGTCCACGCAGCCCGTCGCGATGGCGGCCTGCGGCATGCTCCGGTGAGCCGCGGTCGACGGGTCCTGGACGACCGTGGTGCCGCCCGTGCCCTTGATCGCCCGGAGCCCGCTGGCACCGTCGACGCCGGAGCCCGTCAGCACGACGCCGATGGCTCGGACACCGTAACTGCCGGCGACCGACTCGAACAGGAGATCGATCGACGGCCGCGAGTGGTGGACGAGCTTCGACCGACTCAGCTCGACCCGACCGCCGGCGACGAGCAAGTGCATGTCCGGTGGCGCGACGTACACGACGCCGCCGCCGATCTCGTCATCGTGAACGGCCTGGCGAACCTCGAGAGGGCAGCGCCGTCCGAGCAGGTGGGCGAGGACACTGGCGTGATACGGATGCAGATGCTGGACGATGAGCACCGCGGCCGGCAGGTCGGGGAGCAGCGTGCCCGTCACGATGTGCAGCGCCTCGATGCCGCCCGCCGACGAGCCGATGGCGACCACGTCGAAGGGCGGTCGTCCGGAATCAGCGACGGCCATTGCGCCTCGCGGGTGACGGGGCGGGACCACGCACCGCACGCCGAGCCCGACGCCCATACGACGTCAGCCAGCGGAGACTCGGGGCGGGCAATCGAACTTTAACACACCAAAATATGCCCGACCACCTCAGCACTCAGCCGTTGACCTCGGGCTCGCCTTCGTCCACCCACGGGCTGGACGTCTTCGGTCGCGGCATTCCAGGATCGTAGTCGCCATCCTGGCGCGTACGCGGTGGCATCGGCTTCACCCGGGTGACGCGACGGCGGGGCCCGAGCGTGGGAGTGGCGTGTGCCGGGTCGTCTCGTGCGGCGCGCAGCCTTCTTCATACCGGTGCAAATAGCAACGCCGGTGCCATCGTGTATAGTCCCGGCCATGAGCCAGACACTGACCGAGAGCGACGTCGTCAAGATGATGGACAGCCTCAGCAACTGGGGACGCTGGGGGGCCGACGATCAGCTCGGCACGCTGAACCTGATCACGCCGGCGAAGCGTCTGCAGGCGGCGCGGCTGGTCCAGGACGGCGTTGGGGTCACGTGCGCCCGTCCGATCACGACGGAGATCGCCGCCGACACGACCTTCCAGCCGATGCGGTTCATGGTGGACAGCGGAGAAGGCCGCGACGCATGCTCGCCCGAGCGCGTGCTCGAGCGGCGGGGCGCCTCGGAGTTCATCGGTATGGTCTTCCACGGCTACACGATCACCCACGTGGACACGCCGGCGCATTACTTCTGGAACGGACGCATCTACAACGGCCGCTCCTGCAACCTGATCACGTCGCGCGAGGGCGCCCAGGTCGAGTCGGTCGAGTTGCTCCACGACGGTGTGGTCAGCCGTGGCGTCCTGCTCGACGTGGCCGCACTCAAGGGCCGCTGGCTCGAATCGGGCGAGGGCGTGATGCCCGAGGACCTCGACGCCGCCGAGAAGGCTCAGGGCGTGCGCGTCGAGCCCGGCGACATCCTCCTGATCCGCACCGGCTACTATGGCCGCCGGCTCACCCAGGGCCCGCGCAGTCCGCTGAAGGACGGCTCGCCGGCCGCCCACGTCGCCTGTGCGCCGTGGTTCCGCGAGCGTGGTGTCGCGATGCTCGGCACCGACACCCACAACGACGTCTCACCGCTGCCCTATCCGCGTCTGGGCAACGCGCTCCACATCGTGTCGCTCGTGGCGATGGGCCTCTGGCTGATCGACAACGGTAACCTCGAAGATCTGGCCGCGGCCTGCCGATCGCGTGGGCGATGGGAGTTCATGCTGACCCTCGCGCCGCTGCGTCTGCAAGGAACGACCGGCTCGCCGGTGAATCCGATCGCGCTGTTCTGATGGCCATCCGCGCGCGCCTCGCCAACATCACCCCGCAAGGTCAGCGGCAGCGCTTCGTCACCGGCGTGATCGCGCTGGCGGCCAGTGTCATCGCTGCCGGCGTGCTCATCGTGGCCGGGGTGAGTCCCGGCTGGCTGACGCTCCTCTTCATTCCGTTCTGGTACGGATCACTCGGCCTGGTGCAGGCCCGTGAGAAGACGTGAGTGAGGTTGGCGGCGCGTGGGACACGCGAGACGGCGAACGGCGAGGAGCCGGTGCGTGATCCCGCCGAGGCGCGGTTGATCCGGGCCCAGGCGCGCCGCGTCCACGTCGAGTCGGCGATCGTCGGTGTGCTGTTGACCGGACTGAGCATGCTGGGCGCCGCCTGGCGCACGGGGAGCGTGTGACGCGGCAGCCCCAGACGTCGGCGGTGCCGTCAGTCAGGATGGACCCGGCTCAGACCGTTCGCCGGCTGGTGCCTCTCGCGAAGCTCGCGCCGGCCGTCACGCCGACCGAGGACGTGTACGTGATCGCCCACATGGGCATCGCCCACGTCGACGTGCGGCACTGGCGCCTCGTGATCGACGGCCTCGTCGAGGAGCCCCTCGGGCTCGACTACGACGAGATCACGAGCCTGCCCGCGCGCGACGTCGTCGCCGTGCTCGAGTGTTTCGGCAACCCGGTGGAGCCCGACGTGCCGACCCGGCGCGTCGGCAACGTCGCCTGGCGCGGCGTGCCTCTCGCCGAGATCCTGACCCGGGCACGCGTGAAGCCCGAAGCGACGTCCGTGTGGCTGGAGGCGCCCGACCATGGCGTGTTCGCCGGCGTCGCCAGCGATCACTATGTCAAGGACCTTCCGCTCGAGGACGCGCGGCGGGACGACGTGCTCCTCGCGTGGGCGATGAACGGCGCGCCGCTCACGATCGAGCACGGCTTTCCGCTGCGGGCCTTCGTGCCGGGCTTCTTCGGGACGAACGCGGTCAAGTGGCTCTCGCGCATCCACGTCGCCGATCACCGGCCCGAGAGTCTGTTCACGACACGGCTCTACAACCGCCGGCGAACGGTCAACGGCCAGACGATCAGCGAGCCCGTGCGTGACCTCGACGTCCACGCCGTCATCGTGAGCCCGACGGACGGGGCGCAGCTCCCGCGAGGAGCCCACGAGATCAGCGGCCGAGCGTGGAGCGCCGGCGCCGTGGCGCGCGTCGAGCTGAGCATCGATGGCGGCACGACGTGGCGCGACGCGAAGCTCGAGCCGCGCGGCCCGACGCCGGCGTGGCAGCGATTTGCCGTGGCGTGGACGTTCGAGCGCTCTGGGCGCCACGAGCTGAGCTGTCGCGCGACCGACAGCGCCGGCCGCATTCAGCCGCCGGTCGGCCGCAATCGCATCCACACCATCGCCGTGACCGTGTGCTGAGCCGGGAGGCGCGCATGACCCAAGGCATCGATCGACGGGAGTTCCTCACTCGGCTCGGCGTCACCATGGGTGCGGCGACGCTGGGTTCGCCGCTCGCCGAGCTTCCGGTGGCGGGCCCGGGCGAGGCCGCCGACGAGGCCAAGGGCCGGATTCCCGACAAGCCCGTCAGGTTCGGCCACATCACGATCCTCTCGGGGCCCGGCGCCGTGCTGGGTGCGCCGTCGCTCAAGGGCCACACGCTCGCCGCTGAGGAGATCAATGGAGCCGGCGGTCTCCTCGGCAAGCGCAAGATCGAGACCGTCACCGCGGACGAAGCGGCCGGCCCCGACGCCACCGTGAAGGAAGCCAAGCGGATGAAGCTGTCCGAGGGCATCGACTACTTCTCGGGCGTCATCGCCGCTCACAACCAGCTCGCGGTCGGGCCTGTGGTCGAGGAGCTCAAGCTCTTGACGATCATGACCGAGGGCTGCATCGACCGGCTCTTCGAGGTCGAGGTCCCGAATCCCCGGTATCTGTTCGGGATGACGAACATCCTCTCCGCCGACGGCGTGACCACGGCCATGGCCGTCGCCCGCGCGTGGCCCGACGTGCGCCGGATCGCGCTCGTGCATCCCGACTACGCCTTCGGCCGCTGGTTCCAGATGCACTTCGAGGCCGCGCGCGAGAAGCTGCTGCCACAGGCGCAGACCGTCTCGGAAGTCTGGGCGCCGCTCGGCAGCACCGAGTTCAGCGCCCACATCGCCAAGACCCAGGCGGCGCGGCCCGATCTCGTCGTCACCGCGATGTGGGGCGGCATGTACATCGCCTTCTACAAGCAGGCCCTCCAGCACGGGCTGCTCCCCAAGACGAAGATCGCCGGCAACATCAACTTCGGCGTGGTGCCGCACGCGATCGGCAAGGACCATCCCGAGGGCGCGCTGGCCGGCGTGCATTCGAACTATCACTTCACGTATCCGTCGGCGAGCCAGTCACCGCGCAACAAGCAGTTCGTGGACCGCTATCATCAACGCTGGAAGGAATATCCCAGCTACACGGCCGAGGCGGCCTACACGGGCCTCTACCTGTTCAAGACCGCCGTCGAGAAGGCGAGCGCGGCCACCGGCGGCTGGCCGGACGACGAGGCCATCATCAAGGAGCTGGAGGGCCTGAGCATCGCCGCGCCGGCGGGAACGGTGACGATCCGTCGTGAGGACCATCGCGCGTTCAAGGACGTGAAGGTCGGCTTCAGCAAGAACCTGCCCGACTATCCGTTCCCCGTGTGGGATCCCGAGCGCATCATCACGATCCCCGTGGCGTCGATGACCGCGCCGCCGAGCTGGCCGCGGCCGGGCAAGGGCCACAACGATCCCTCGGCCACCGTGAACTGGATCAAGACCAGTTGGCCGAAGGCCGGTGCGTGATGCCCACGGCGTATCCCGCGTGTCGCGTGGCGGCGGCACACGTCGCGCCGGTCTTCCTCGATCTCGAGAAGACCGTGGCCAAGACGCAGAGCCTCATCGACGAGGCCGCCCGTCACGGCGCCCAGCTCGTCGCCTTCCCGGAGGCGTATATTCCCGCGTTTCCGGTCTGGTCGGCGCTGGCCGCGCCCATCCACAACCACGGCTGGTTCCGGCGACTCGCCGCCAACGCCGTGCGCTGCCCGGGGCCGGAGCTCGAGCGCATCGCCGCGACGGCGCGCCGGGCCGGCGTCTTCGTCTCCCTCGGATTCAACGAGGGGACGGAGCAGAGCGTCGGGTGCCTCTGGAACACCAACGTGCTCATCGGCGACGACGGCAGCGTGCTCAATCACCACCGCAAGCTCGTGCCGACGTTCTGGGAGAAGCTCACGTGGGCCAATGGCGACGGCGCCGGTCTGCGTGTGAGCGAGACGCGGCTGGGTCGCATCGGCGTCCTGATCTGCGGCGAGAACACCAACCCGCTCGCCCGCTTCGCCCTGATGGCCGAGGGCGAGCAGGTTCACGTCGCGACGTATCCACCGGTGTGGCCGACGCGCGATCCGCGGGACGGCGGGAACTACGATCTGGCGGCGGCCATCCGGATCCGGGCCGGGGCGCATTCGTTCGAGGCCAAGGTCTTCACGATCGTCGTGTCCGGCTTCATGGATGCGGCGATGCGTGACGAGCTCGGCGCCATCGGCCCCGACGCCGCGCGCATCCTGGCCGACACGCCGCGAGGTGTGTCGATGGTCATCGGGCCGACCGGCGAGCCGGTGGGTGGCATGAAGCGCGACGACGAGGGAGTGCTCTACGTCGACATCGACACCTCCGCCGCCGTCGAGCCGAAGCAGTTCCACGACGTCGTCGGCTATTACAACCGCTTCGACGTCTTCGGCCTCACCGTCAACCGGACGCGGCTGCGCCCGGCGCGATTCGTCGGTGACGAGCCGGTGCCGCCGGCGGCCGAGGACGACGCGCGCGGCCTGCCCGATCCGGGACGCTGACGCTCAGCAGACCGGACGCGCCAGGACGGCCGATTCGATCTTCCGCGACACGAGACGGCCGGCGCGCTCGTCGGTGACGAGCCGACGATTCTCGACCATCACGCGGCCGCGCAGCAGCGTCGTCACGGGCCAGCCCTCGATGCCCCAGCCCTCCCACGGGCTGTAGTCGCTCACGTGGAAGTCATCCTTGGCCAGCGCCTTCTTCACCGACGGATCGATCAGCACGATGTCGGCGTCACTGCCGACCGCGAGCGCGCCCTTGGCTGGATAGAGCCCGAAGATCCGGGCGGCGTTCGCCGACGTGATGTCGACGAAGCGCGCCAGCGACATGCCCCGCTTGACCACGCCCTCCGTCCACGCGATGCCCATCCGCGCCTCGGCGCCGAGGTTGCCGCCGGTCACGTCCTCGATCGTCTTGCCCTTGAGCTTGAGGGCCAGTGACGTCGGGTACTCGTCGGTGGCGAGCGTGGAAAGGCCGTCGCCGAGGAGCCCGCTCCACAGCGCCTGCTGGTCCTCCGGGAACTTCAGCGACGGATAGGTGTGCGAGCAGAAGCCGCGCGGCGTCTTGTAGTACTCGGCGTTGAAGCACGCGTACTGGTGGAGCGTCTCGCCGTAGACGGGCGCGCCGGCCGCGCGGGCCTCCCGGATCGCCTCCACGCCCTCGCGCGCGGAGGTGTGCACGAAGTAGATCGCACAGCCGGTGTGGCGGGCCAGCGCGGTCGTGCGTCGGAAGGCCAGCTGCTCGGAGAGCTTGTTGTGGACCAGGTGGAGGTTCGCGCCGTCCATCCGGCCCTCGGCTCGGTGCTTCTCGTAGTTGAACTGGACGATGTCCTCGTCCTCGCCGTGCACGGTCATGATCCCGCCGGCCGGTGCGATGCGCTCCATGGCGTGCTGGATGCGGCCGAAGTCGATCCGGTTGCCGGAGCGCTTGGGATGGGGCGGCAGGATGTTCGTCGTGAACACCTTGAACGACGTGAAGCCCGCCTGGATGGCTTCGGGGATCGCTTCGAAGACCTTCAGCTCGAGGGCGCCGGCCAGGACGACGTGGAACGAGTAGTCGGTGTACGCGCTGCCCTTCCAGCGCGCGCTCCGCTGCTCGATGGCGCTCCGGATGTCACCGCCCGGACGAACGAAGGCAAAGTCGATGTGCGTGGTCGTCCCGCCGAAGAGCATGCCACGCGTGTCCTCTTCGGGGCCCAGCGTCATCCCCGGCTCGTTCGGGTGGCTCATGATCGGATGGGCGAAGTGCGTGTGCGGGTCGATGCCGCCGGGCACCACGACCTTCCCGGTCGCGTCGATGACGCGCCCGGCCTCCAGCGTGCCCGGAGCCCCGAGCGCGGCGATGCGCTCGCCCTGGACACCGAGGTCCCAGTTGCCGACACCAGACGGCGTGACGACGCGGCCACCACGGATCACGAGATCGAGCATGATCGGCTCCTTGCTGGCGCACGGGCGAGTGGCGTCCGTGGGCCGCGCGACGAGCGCCGATTATAATCCGGTCGTGCTAGACTCCGCCGCCGCAACCATTTAGCTCCACGGAGGATCGTCATGCGTGATTCGGGGGCGACGAACCAGCAGACGGCAGTGAACCGTCGAGACTTCGTCCGCGCGGCCGGTGCGCTGGCCGCGGCGCTGACCCTGCCAGGCCTCACGCAGACCGCGAGGGCCGACGACCGTCGATCCGACGGCGGCCGCTCCGATGACCGTCGTGACAACTCCAGCCGCGTCCAGGACTTCATCAGAGAGGTCAAGGGCGCCCGTCTCTTCGATCTCTCTCCTGTCTGGGATGAGAACTCACCGATTGCCGGCGTCAATCCGTCGTACTCCATGAAGCTCAACAGAACGCACGCCCAGTTCGATGCGACGGATAAGGACTTTTCAGACGACCATACCAGGGGCACACGCGGTCAGTTCAACGATGGCGGGCAGCTCTCCTTCACGTCCGAGGTCCAGCACTTCAGCGGCCAGCACGGAGCGCCGAGCATCGATGCCATCGGCCACATCGGGCGCAACGGGTTTCTCTTCGGCCACGTGGACGCTGCGGCAGCAACGAGTGATCTCCGCGGCATCGGCAGGAGCGCGAGCGGAGTCGGTGCACACCTCGACGTCGCGCATTATCCAACCGATCGTCTGGTCAATCGTGGTGTGCTCCTGGATGTTGCTCGCTTCATACAGGGAGGCCCGTCGCCGCTGCCGGCCGACTTCGAGATCACGGCGCGACATCTGGCCGACACAGCAAAAGCGCAACGGGTAAAACTCGAGCGCGGCGACACCGTGCTCATTCGGACAGGCTGGGGAAGGTTCTTTACTGAGAACCCGGATCTGTATAAGGGCGACTCCTCGCCCGGTCCTAGTGTGGATGGAGCCCAGTTCCTGGTCAAACAGGGCGCCTCGGTAGTCGGCAACGACACCTTGACCTTCGAGAAGCGACCCCCGCTGATCTTTACGCCTACCTTTCAGGTCTTCCCGGTCCACATGCTGCTGATCGCCGACAACGGGATCAATATCATCGAGAACTTCTTTCTCGAAGAGCTTGGCAAAGCGGAAGTGTATGAGTTCCTGCTCGTCGTTCCGCCGCTCAAGATCCGGGGTGGCACCGGCTCGGCGCTGCGGTCCTTCGCCCTCGTGCCCGACTAGTCCGAGCACGAGACGGCGCCGCGGTCGCGTCACGGCGCGACGTCGGCGGCGCCGTCACTCCACGACTTTGAGGATGTGGGTCGCGGCTGCCACCACGTCGCCGCGCTGCGTGGTGCACGTCACCCTTGCGAAGGCCTTCAGGGCCGCCTCGTCGCGCTCGATGATCTCGTACGTCACAGTGACGGTGTCACCGATGAAGGCGGCGCCGGGAACCGGATCTTCTCGAAGCCGTAGGAGACGATGGTGCCGTCGAGCCCGGAGCAGATCTCGGTGGAGGCGCGTGACATGTACCCGACCAGCAGCGCGCCGTGCGCGATCCGCCCGCCGTAGCGGGTGCGGCGCATGAACTCCTCGTCGACGTGGTTCCGAGCAAAGTCGCCGGTGATGCCGGCGAACAGATAGATGTCGGTTTCGCCGACCGTTTTGTAGACTTCGACCTTCTTCCCGACGGTGAGCGCGGCGAACGTTTCCTTGGCGGATGCCATGGAAGCCTCCTTGCGCGGAGGCATGATAGCTCAGCGCGCCGGCACCAGCGCGTGAGCCCGCGGACGGCCGACTAGAGCCGGGGCAGGAACGCTTCGATCGACGTCGGCGGGTGGAACTGCACTACCGAGTACGCCAGGAGCCCGCTGCCGATGAGCGTTGCGATGGCGACGGTCTTGAGCCAGCGACGGCGGACCGCCGATGCATCCACGGCCGTGTCGACAGCGACAGGCTGCTTCAGCCGGTCGAGCATTGCCTGTCTGGCCGCCTGCTGAGCGAGATACATCCGGCGGCGTTCGTTCTGCGTCATCTTCATGTCCCGGCTCCTCCCGTTTGAATCCCTTCACCGACTTCTCTTGCAAGGAACTCGCCGAGTCTGCCGGGCCGGGAGGGGCGAAAGCGTCGTCAGCCGGGAATGCCTTGAAGAATTAGGTATTACCTCGACGGTCGTCGTCGAAGGCAATGGCGGCGTCGGGGCCTGATGCCGGAATGATTGCCGACACCTTGGACAGGAAGTCCCTGCCCTGCTCCCTGGATAGACTCCCGGGTCCTGATGCCCGGTGCCGCGACCGATAACCCGCATGATGAATCTCGTCCCGGCGCCGTCCACGCTTCGTGGGGTTGGTGCGCGTCTTCGCAGTCTCGTGCCCGAGGGCCGGCGCTTGCCCGAGCGCGTCTGGTCCCGCCGCCACCGCGGCATCCTCGTCCTGCTCTGGATGCACGCGGTCGGCATCGCCGTCTTCGCCGCCGTGCGGCAATTCGAGGTGTCTCACGTCCTCTTGGAAGCGGGCGCGGTCGGCGTCACGGCCGTGCTGGCGGGCGTTCTGCCGGGCCCACGCCGACTGCGCAGCGTGATCGCCTGCTTCGGCCTGATGACGTCGTCGGCGCTCCTCGTGCACCTCTCCGGCGGCTACATCGAGTTCCACTTCCATTTCTTCGTGATGGTCGGGCTGTTGGCCCTCTATCAGGACTGGACGACCTTCATCCTCGCCATCGGGTACGTCGTCGTGCACCACGGCGTGGTCGGCGTCCTCGATCCGCAGTCCGTGTACAACCACGGGGCTGCGTGGGCGCATCCCTGGCTGTGGGCCGGGATCCACGGCGCCTTCATCCTGGCCATGAGCGCCGTCACGCTGACGACGTGGCGGGTGACCGAGACCGCCAGCGCGCTGACCGAGATCGTCCTCGACTCCGCGGGAGAAGGGGTCGTCGGTGTGGACCTGCAGGGCCGGACGACGTTCGTCAACGCCGCGGCGGCTCGGATGCTGCGCTGCTCCGCGGAAGATCTGATCGGCCGCCCGCTCGGCGCGGTGATCCTCCATCCACCCGATCCCGCCGGGGCTCCCTGTCGGCTCTACGCCAACATGAGCGTCGGTCCAGCGCCGGACGCGGCCGAGGACTTCTTCAAGAGCGTGGATGGCCGGGCGTTCCCCGTCGAGTATGTCAGCAGCCAGATCCGCGAACATGGCAACGTCGAGGGCGCCGTCGTCGTCTTCAGGGACGTCAGCCAGCGACGCACCGCCCAGGCGGCCCTGCAGGAAAGCGAAGCCCGGCTGCGCCAGTCGCAGAAGATGGACGCCATCGGTCAGCTCGCCGGCGGCATCGCCCACGACTTCAGCAACCTGCTGACCGTTATCATCGGGCGTGGGGAGCTGCTGCGCGGTCGCCTGACCAGCTCCAGCGATCGGGAGACGGTGTCCCTCATCACCGAGACGGCCGAGCGCGCGAGCATCCTCACGCGCCAGCTTCTCGCCTTCAGCCGCAAGCAGGTGCTCGAGCCGCGAGTGCTGGACCTCGGCGAGGTGGTCGCCGGCATGGCGTCGATGCTGCGCCGGTTGATCGGCGAGCACATTTCGTTCATCACGGCGATCGATCCCAACGGCACGCCCGTGTGGGGCGATGTGGCCCAGCTCGAGCAGGTGATCCTGAATCTCGCGGTGAACGCGCGCGACGCGATGCCGACCGGCGGAAGCCTGACGGTCGCCGTCGACACGGTGCTGGGCCCGGAGCCCCAGGTGATCCTCACGGTCCGCGACACGGGCGGCGGGATGGATGCCGCGACCCAGTCACGCATCTTCGAGCCGTTCTTCACCACCAAGATGGCGGGCAAGGGCACGGGGCTCGGGTTGGCGACGGTGTACGGCATCGTCCAGCAGCACGGCGGTACCGTTGGCGTGGAGAGCGCGCCCGGCCGGGGCGCGACGTTCCGCGTCGTGTTTCCGCGGTGTGCGATCCAGCGGCCGGCTCTCGCCGCCGACTCGTCCAGGCCGGGCGCCAGCGGGCGGGAGACGATCTTGCTCGTCGAGGACGAAGAGATGCTGAGGGCGGTGGCGGCGGACAGCCTCCGGGTCAACCACTACACCGTCCTCGAGGCGAGCAGCGCCGAGGACGCGCTGAGGCTGGTGGCCGTGACGCCCGCCCGCATCGACTTGCTGCTGACCGACGTCGTCATGCCCGGGCTCATCGGCCCCGAGCTGGCCGACCGGCTGCGCCGGGTCCGGCCGGGGCTCCGCGTGCTCTACATGTCGGGGTATCCAGGCGACGGCACCATCGGCAGCGACGACACGTTCATCGAGCTCAAGCCCTTGCTGGTCAAGCCGTTCTCCGTCGGCGAGCTGATGACCGCGGTGCGCAGCGCCCTCGAATCCGGCAAGCCGTCTCTGACAGTGGTTTAGACGCTCCTCGTGTTACAGAGGAGCGCCACGGCTTGGCCGGGGCGATCCGAACGTTGGGCCGGGGGAGTCCGAGGGGGGCGTAGCCCCCATCGCTCGAACAATAGGGGCCATGTCGGGGCCCCCATGTTCTTAAAACCGGCGGCGGCCGCCCAGGGCACGCTTGCGGAGGCGGAGCGACTTCGGCGTCACCTCGAGCAGCTCGTCCTCGCGGACCCACTCCAGGCACTGCTCGAGGTTCATCACGCGCGGGGGCGTCAGCTTGATGCCCTCGTCCGACGTGGAGGCGCGCATGTTGGTCAGCTTCTTCTCTTTGGTGATGTTGACGTCGAGGTCGTTGTCCCGCGAGTTCTCGCCGACGATCTGGCTCTCGTAGACGTCGGTCGCCGGCGAGATGAACATGGTGCCCCGCGCCTGCAGGTGGTCGATGGCGTAGCCGGTGGCGCGGCCGGTGCGGTCTGCGACCAGGGCCCCGTTCTGGCGGTGGGCGATGTCGCCCTGCCACTCGTCCCACCCGTCGAACAGGTGGTTGAGCAGTCCCGTTCCCCGCGTATCGGTCAGAAACTCCGTTCGATACCCGATCAGTCCCCGTGACGGGATCCGGTATTCGAGCCGCACGCGCCCGGTCCCGTGGTTGACCATCTTGGCCATCGCCCCCCGTCGAGGACCGATCTTCTGGGTCACCGCGCCGATGTGCTCCTCGGGAACGTCGATCACGAGGTACTCCATCGGCTCGAGCGTCCGACCGTGCTCCTCGTGCGTGATGATCGTGGGCTTGCCGACCTCGAGCTCGAAGCCTTCGCGCCGCATCATTTCGATCAGGATCGCCAGCTGGAGCTCCCCGCGCCCGGACACGCGGAAGGTGTCCGGCGAATCCGTCTCCTCCACGCGGATGCCGACGTTGATGCGCTTTTCCTTCATCAGCCGCTCGCGGAGCTGGGGGGAGGTGACGAACCGGCCCTCCCGCCCGGCGAAGGGCGAGACGTTGGCCGAGAAGAGCATGGAGACGGTCGGCTCGTCGATGCGGATGAGCGGCAGCGCCACCGGGTTCTCGGCGTCGGCCACCGTCTCACCAATCTCGATCGCGTCCACGCCGGCGATGGCCACGAGGTCGCCCGCGCTCGCCTCCGGGATCTCGATGCGCTTCAGGCCCTCGTAGCCGTAGAGCACGGTGACCTTCGCGTACTCGACGGACCCGTCGCGATGGACGACGGCCACGCGCTCGGCCTGGCGGACGCGCCCGTTGACGAGGCGCCCGATGATCAGCCGGCCGACGTAGTCGTCCCAGTCCAGCATCGCCACCCGGAACTGGAGCCCGCTGGTGGGGTCGAAGCGCGGGGCCGGCACCGTTTTCAGGATCGTCTCGAAGAGTGGCTCGAGTGACTGGCCTGATTGTTTCGGATCGAGCGTCGCGGTGCCCACACGGGCGTTCGTGTACAGGACCGGGAAGTCGAGCTGGTCGTCGGCGGCGTCGAGGTCGATGAAGAGGTCGTAGATCTCGTCCAGCACCTCGGCCGGCCGCGCGTCCGAGCGATCGATCTTGTTGATGACCACGATCGGCGGCAGCTCGGCCTCCAGCGCCTTCTTCAGCACGAAGCGGGTCTGGGGTAGGGGCCCCTCGGCCGCATCGACGAGGAGGAGCACGCCGTCCACCAGCGTCAGCGTCCGCTCGACCTCCGAGCCGAAGTCGGCGTGGCCGGGCGTGTCCACGATGTTGATGTGGACGGTCTTGTAGTTGATGGCCGTGTTCTTGGCCATGATCGTGATGCCCTTCTCGCGCTCGAGGTCGATCGAGTCCATGATCCGCTCGGGGACCGACTCGTTCTGGCGGAAGAGCCCGGATTGCCACAGCATGGCGTCCACGAGGGTGGTCTTGCCGTGGTCGACGTGGGCGATGATCGCGATGTTCCGAATGTTCTGGCGCTCGTGCATCTATCCAATCTATCACGGGGTCTGGGAGGCGCATCCTCCGGCGCGGCGTGTCTATGTATAATGTCGGCACTCTCACGCCCGCGGAGGTCGCCCCGCATGCGCCGTCTTTTGTTCGTCGCCCTCGTGCTCGTGGCGTTCTCCGCGTCCGGCGCGCTCGGCCAGGCCTCGAAGGCCAAGCCGGCGCCGGCGCCGAATGCCGTCATCGCCTTCGAGAAGGGCGACGTCACGCTGGAGTTCTGGCCGGGCGACGCTCCGAACCACGTGAAGAACTTCCTCGACCTCGTGCGCAAGGGCTTCTATGACGGACAGCGCGTGCACCGCGTGGAGCCGGGCTTCGTGGTGCAGTTCGGCGATCCCCAATCGAAGACGTTGCCGATGACCGATCCCCGGATCGGCACCGGCGGCCCGGGCTACACGATCAAGGGCGAGTTCAACAAGCGGCCGTTCGATCGGGGCGTCCTCGGCATGGCCCGCACCCAGGATCCGGACTCGGCGGGCAGCCAGGTCTACCTCATGCTCGGGCCCGCCCATTTCCTGAACAATCAGTACACGGCGTTCGGCCGGGTCACCAAGGGCATGGACGTCGTGGACAAGATCAAGGTCGGCGACCGAATCAA
>QHTB01000034.1 GCA_003220615.1 Candidatus Rokuibacteriota bacterium | reverse complement strand
CCGTCGACGAGCTGCTGCGCCGCGAGGTCTTCGTCGACCTGCACGGCGTCGTGCGGCAGGCGCTGCGCGCCGGCGTGTCGAGCTACTCGCTGAAGGAGATCGAGGAGCTGCCCGCATTCCGGCGGCGAGCCGGAGTCGCGACGGGCACCCGCGCAGTGCTGGAATACGAGCGCTGGATGCACACACACGACGACGCGGCGCTTCAGGGCATCGCCGTCTACAACGAGGACGATTGCCGCGCGACGCTGGCGCTTCGCGACTGGCTCCTGGCTCATCGCCCCGCCGGCGCGGTGTGGGCGGAGGTCCCGGAGCCGAGGGACGTGACCGAGGAGAAGCGAACGGCCGATGCCGAGCGCGAAGCGTTGCGCCAGTCGCTCCTGGCCGGGAGTGTCGAAGGATCGCCGCGCTGGCTCGCCGGCGAGCTGCTCGAGTATCACCGTCGCGAGGCGCGCCCCGCCTGGTGGTGGTTCTTCGCGCGCTGCAAGATGTCGAGTGACGAGCTGTTCGAAGACGCCGAATCGATCGGCCGGCTTCGACCCGAAACCAGACCCGTTGCGGCCAAGCGCTCGCTGGACTACCGCTTCAGCTTTCCACCCCAGCAACACAAGCTATCTCCGGGTGACGTGCCGATCGATCCCGCCACGGGAAAGCCAGCCGGGACGATCCAGCTCGTGGACGAAGCGGCGGGCGTGCTCGTCCTCCGGCGCGGCCCCAGCCTCGCGTCGATCCCGCTGCCGAGCGCGCTCATCCCGCCGAAGCCGTACGACACCAACGAGCAGCGCTCTGCGCTCGCCCGACTCGCGGCTTCGATGCTGGCCGGCGACGGCCGCTATTCGGCGTTGACCGACATCCTCGCGCGATCGCGGCCGCGCTTCGCCCGGCCTCGCACGACGGTCCAGACGACCGACCTCGGCGAGCTGCGCGAGGTGGCCGCGACGCTCGACGGCAGCTATCTCTTCATCCAGGGACCGCCGGGTACCGGCAAGACATGGAGAGGCGCGCGGATCGCCGTCGAGCTGATCCGCCGCGGCCAGCGCGTCGGGATCGCGGCGACGAGCCACAAGGCGATCCACAATCTGCTCGACGAGATCACGAACGCCGCCCGCGAAGAAGCGCTCCGCTTCCGCGGCCTCAAGAAGTCGAGCGCGCAGAACGCCGAGACCGAGTACCGGAGCGCATCGATCACCAGCAAGGCCGAGCTCGCCGACGTGATCGCCGACGCCCCGCGCGTCAACCTGCTCGCCGGCACGGCGTGGCTCTTCGCGCACCACGATTTCGACGGGGCGGGCCTGATCGACACGCTGATCATCGACGAGGCGGGGCAGGTCGCGCTGGCCGACGCGCTCGCCATGGGCACGGCGGCTCGCAACGTCATCCTGCTCGGCGACCCGCTCCAGCTCGCGCAGGTCTCTCAGGGCACGCATCCGGCCGGCACCGGCGCCTCCGTTCTCGAGCACTTGCTGGCCGGACGCGCCACCGTGCCGTCCGAGATGGGCGTGTTCCTCGACCGGACGCGCCGCATGCACCCCGACGTCTGCCGGTTCGTTTCAGACGTCGTCTACGACGGACGGCTGCAGTGGACGCCAGATGTTGCGCGACAGGCGACGGCGCTCGGCACGGGACTCCGGTATCTGCCCGTGGAGCACTCGGGCAACACCGTGTCGTCGCCGGAAGAGGCCGCGCGCGTGGCCAGCGAGATCTCCAACATGCTCGGCGCCGAATGGACGAACAAGGACGGCGAGCACCGAGCGCTGCGCGCTCAGGACTTCATGGTCGTCGCGCCCTATAACCTCCAGGTGCGCTGCCTGCGCCAGGCGCTCGGCGATGCCGGACTCGGCGACGTGCCCGTCGGCACCGTCGACAAGTTCCAGGGGCGCGAAGCCCCGGTCGTCTTCTACTCGATGGCGACGTCGAGCGCCGACGACATCCCGCGCAGCCTCGAGTTCCTCTTTTCGCGCAACCGGCTCAACGTCGCCGTCTCGCGCGCGATGTGCCTGGCCTACGTGATATCGAGCCCGCGGCTGCTCGAATCACGCGCACGGACGATCGAGCAGATGCGACTGATGAACGCGCTCTGTCGGTTCGTGGAGATGGCGGAGGGATAAGGACATGCCGGCGATCTCCTCCCGAGGTGGAACCAATTTTCCCTACCACGCGCTCAGGATCGGGAAGATGTTTACCGCCATCGAGTTCAAGTGCCCGATCTTTCAACGCACTGAGTCAGGCACCTACGATGCAGCCCCCCTCGCGCCGGACTGATCGCGACGTCACTCGTCTCGGAGGGCTGAATGAAAACGCAGACACTCGTGCTTCTGGCGTTTCTCCTCACCATGTCTGTTTCAGCCAATGCGGCCGCACAACAGCCTCCGTGTCCGCCCACGCCCGGCGTGCCGGCAGTCCAGGACATCGCCCGCGGGCGATGTCTGTTTCATAGCACCCGGGCGTTCGGCCAGGACCCCGGCGGCCCGTACGCGAGCTGTGCCATCTGCCACTACGGGCAGGACAAGACGGACCACGGTGTCCATCTCCTTCAAATCACCAACAGAGCCGGCCAAACCATTGAGGTCCTCCGAAAGACGCCCAGTCTGCTCAAGGCCACCGAGGACTTCCCGTATGGGGCCGACGGACGCTTCGATTCCGTCCAGGACGCGGCAAGAGCTGCGATCCTCAGCCCCGTGGAAATGCGGGGCACCTCGATCAGCGCGGATCAGCTCGACGCCCTCGCCGCGTTCATCCTCGCTCTTCCGGCGTCGGACGCCCACCCTGCGCCAAGCACCCCGGCCCCAGCCCCCGACGCCCAAACGTTGCAACTCATCGCCATTGGGAAAACCGTCTTCTTCGGGAAGGGCACGTGCGTCACGTGTCATTCAGATCCTGACTTCACGAACCACACCATCACGACGAACCAGGTCAACCTGAGCTTCACCGGCACCACCGATCCAGGCGCTGCGTTCGTCGAGACAGGCGGGCCGGTCATGTTCAAGGTGCCGTCATTGCTTTTCCTCAACGCGGATAAACCATTCATGCACAACGGAGCGATCGCGAGACTGGTCCAACTCGTTCGGTTCTACAACGAGTCGCTCCTGTTGAAGCTGACCGGGCGCGAGATGACAGGACTCGAGTACTGGCTGCGGAACTGCCTTGATCCCCGGCGAGACCCGAAGCCAGCAACGTGTTAGGCCCCTGAGGAGGCGAGGACGCGGAGCCCCCCAGCCGACGGCGGTCCCGGCTGGAACAAGGTGATGATGGAAGACCGGTCGGCCCGGACGTGGATCTGGGCGTCACTCATCCTGCAGTTTTTCGGCTACGTCTTCGACGCAGTCTGGCATGGACTGCTGAGCCCCGGAGTCGAGCCGACAACCGTGGGCGAAATGGTGCGCCATCTCGGGACCGTACATCTTCCGCTCTACATCGGCGCCGCGAGCGTGCTCGTCTCGACGTCCAGGGCGCTCCTGCGTCAGGCCCGACGATCGGCGATTGGCATCGCGATGACGGTCGCGTTTGCCGGAGCGGTGCTGTCTGCCGCCGCAGAGGCCTGGCACGCGTACTCTCATCTCCGCCTGGACACGCACAGCGCTCCCATTGCGGGGGCACTGTCCGTCATCGGATTCTTCGTGGTCGTCATCGCGATGGCGGTGTCCAGCGGACGCTGGCGACGTCGCACCGTGGATGCGACCAACGAACGTCACGCCGCATGATCCGTGGTACGCGCAGACATCACGCTCGGCGTACGACGATCATCAGCTCGATCAGCGTGAAGCCGCGCTGATAGCCGAGCCTCACCCCGCTGAGTGGCGTCGCCCCCCAAAGAGGGTCGCCGCTGGTTGGGCTGGCCCGGGCTGCCCTCGAGCCCTGCGGTGGACGTGAAGGTGACGATCCGCCCATAGCGCCGCTCGCGCATGTGCTTCGTCGCCGGACGCATCACCGTAAAGTGGCCCTTGAGGTGGACGGCGACGACGGAGTCCCATTCCTCCTCGCTCATGTTGAAGGGCGAAGTACGGCGTGACCGTGAACTGCATCTCGCCGACCGCCGAGACGCGGATGACCGAGCGACTCCCGGACGGCCGCCGGGCGCAGGCGGCGGCGCCGCCCGAAGCGATCGCGCCGGTCGTCGCATTTCTCGCGAGCGATCGCGCGGCCCACGTCACCGGGAAGATCCGGCACGTTCGCGGCAACCAGGTGTCGCTCTGGTCGCACCCGGCACCGCTGCGCGCGATCACGAGCCGCGAGGGGTGGACGCCGGAAGCCCTCGCTGATGTCTACGACACGCTCGGTCAGGATCGCTTGCGACGCATCGACGCGCTCGGGATCACGTGGCCGCCTCGTAGCTCCTAGCCGACACTTTTTCGGCCTCCAGGCCCAGTTCGCGGCACGCCCCAAGCATCGGAGAACGTTACACCTCCGCGCGAGGTTGGGCTTTTCAGCATGGGCATCTGCCTGCGCGGGGCTTTGCCGCGCCGCCGCGGTATATATCGCGTGCGCCAAGAGGAAGCCGCGATCGCCGAATCGCCGAGCGGCCGACGCTCACCGTCGCGAGAAAAAACGATATACACCGTCGCGTCTGGCGTTCTGTTTGCACTCTCGCGGCGGTGCCTGGAAGGAGCGCATCGCGCGCTCACCGGGCGACTCGATTCACGGAGTATCTGCGCAATTGACCACACACTGGAGGATTGAGATGACATATCAGCATGTGCCGAAGGTGTTAACCTTCTGGGTCGCGCTCGCCCTGCTCATCCCCACACCTCGGGCGTTCAGTCAGGAACGCATCGAGCAACCTGAGCGGGCCGAAAGGCAAGAGCGAGCCGAAGGTGTCGAGCGGCGCGACCGGAGCGAGGGCGTGGAACGTGCCGAGCGTTCTGGGCGGATCGACCGACCGGAGCGGGCTGAGCGGGTGGATCGCATCGAGCGCGTCGAGAAGCTGGAGCGTATGGAGCGCCCTGAGC
>QHTB01000066.1 GCA_003220615.1 Candidatus Rokuibacteriota bacterium | reverse complement strand
GTGGAGCACGGCGAGGCCACTTTCTTCGGCCGCGGCGGCGACCAGCAGATCGGGAATCTTCCGCCCGCGGAGGCCTCGGGAAGCCAGGAGACGCTGCACCTGGCGGGCTCGTCGTACGTGCGTGGCGTCCGTCTCGACCAGAGGAAAGGCAGCGAGCGCCGCGGCCAACTGGGTCCACTCGCGAAGGTTACGGGCAGAGAACCCGACCTCGAGGTCCAAGATGCCAGCTCGGCCTGCGTGGCCAGCGGCGGCGAGGGGCTCGAGCGCCGTGCGGACGGTCGCCTGGCGGAGCCGGGTCAGCACGCTGGTATCGACCAGATGGGTCAGCGCCACGCCGCGCTTCGGTCCCGCAGGCGGGCTCTCGCGAGCGTGTGGAGAGCCTTGGCGACGCGACGGTCGCGCGCCGGGGCGGCGCGCCGGAGCGCCTCGTTCACCGTGTCCTTCAGAGTCCTCGTGCCCAGCTCCGCCCTCGCGGCAGCGAGGGCCCTCTCGTCGATGTCCACCAGGCGCTTGGCCATGGGCCGGAGTATATCACCATCGTGCAACGTATATCCGCTGCCCTACTCGTAGCGCTCCCGGTGGCGCAGCTCGACGAACAGCCCGTACGCCTCGCGTGGGTGGACCCAGGCGATGTCCGGCCGCGGGCTGTCCACGCGAGCGCCGTCGGCCAGCAGCTTGGCCACCGACCCCGGAACGTCCTGGCACTCGAACCCGACGAGATAGACGCCCTCGCCGTGCTTGGCCAGGAAGCGGCCCACCGCCTTGTCGGGATCGGTCGGCTGCAGCAGTTCGATATGGCCGATGCCGGTAGACGCGCAGGCCGAAGAGCTTCGTGAACCGCTCGACCGCCTCGTCGAGGTCGCGCACGACCACCGACAGCTCCACCACGTCACCAAGCATTGGCGTCCCCTCGCGTTCCAGAATCTGGCCACGTCGCGGCCAGCGCCCCTTGTTACCACAGACTCGACCGGGCGCCCGTGCGACCGTGGCCTTCGCGCCGTCTCCTCGCGTGGTCTAATAGTCGGCCGGGAGGACATCATGAAAGTCGGGATGTCGCTCAACATGCTCACGAAGGAAGGGCGCACGGACGCCTCGGTCGTCGGCGAGCACCTGGCGCTCGGCGACCTGGCTGAGCCGCTCGGCTTCGACTCCGTCTTCGCGCTCGAGCACCACTTCACCGGCTACGCCATGTCGCCGTCGCCCACTCAGCTCCTCAGCTACATCGCCGGCCGCACGCAGCGCATCACGCTGGGCACCGCCGTCATCGTGCTCCCCTGGCACGATCCGGTGCGGGTCGCCGAGGAGATCGCGCTGCTCGACATCCTCTCTCACGGCCGCTGCGTGTTCGGCTTCGGCCGCGGCGCGGCCAGCGTGGAGTACGCCGGCTTCCGCGTGTCGATGGAGGAGGCGCGTCCCCGCTTCGTCGAGGCCGCGAAGATCGTCGTCAAGGCGCTGACCCAGGAGGTCTTCGACTGGGACGGCGAGTTCTTCAAGATCCCGTCGACCTCGATCCGGCCGCGGCCCATCTCGCACCCGGAGCGCCGCTTCTACGCCTCGTCGGTGAGCCCGGAGTCGGCCGAGATCATGGCCCGGCTCGGCTTCGGCCTGCTCGTCATCATGCAGAACGAGTGGCCGAAGGCGGCCGAGGACATCCGGCGCTATCGCGCCATCACCGAGTCGGTTGGTCACACGCCTCGGCCGCCGATCATCTCGACCAACATCTCGGTGGCGGAGAGCCGCGCGGAGGCGCACGATCGCGCCGCGAAGTACCTGGCGCGCAAGTGGGACTCCATCGACGCCCACTACCATTTCTCCGACGGGCACCTGGCGACCGTGAAGGGCTACGAGTTCTACGGCGGCATGGCCAAGACGTACTCGAAGATGAAGGACGAGGCCTACCGGCAGAAGGCGACCGAGTTCTACGTCAAGATCCAGGTCGTGGGCACGCCCGACGACTGCATTCAGCAGATCGGCGAGCTGCAACGGTTGACCGGGCTCGATCACCTCGTCGGCGAGTTCGGCTACGGCGGCATGCCCCACGAGGACGCGCAGCTCAACACTCGGCTCTTCGCCCAGCGCGTGATGCCCGTGCTCCAGCGCGATCGCGCGTTTGATTCGAGTGGGGGCCCCGAAACGGCCCCCACACCCCCCAACGCTCGGAGCGCCCCGGGGGACCCGGGCCGCTCCTCGATCTTCGCGCCGGCCTGACGCACCCGAGCGCGGCTACGTGGTCTGGCCGACGAGCTCGCGCTCGAGCGCGATCACTTCCGCGACGACGTCCGCCGGCGTGAAGAGCGTGCCGTACGGGTCGGGGAAAACAATCGACGGATCGCCGGCTCTCGCGCGCGCTGCGCCGAGGCGCTGGCCGAGCCGGGTGTCAGCCTCCGCATAGCGGGCGGCGGGATCCTCGGGCAGCGCCTCGTCGAACGACGCGGCGTAGAGCACCTCAGAGCGGGCGACGTGATGCAGGACGCGGCGCAGGGGCCACCCACCGTCGGGCGGTAGCCAGTCGAGCTCCTCCTCACCGAGCGCCGCGGCACGCTGGACGAGCAGGCGCATGGCCTGGTCGATGCGCCAGAGCCACGCGTCGAGGTCAGCCGCGGTCAGCGGAAGGCGATCCTCCGGCAGCGTCACCGTCGAGGGCACCCAGCCGTCCGTCGGCGTCGGCACCACACCGTCGCGGCGCCACTGCTGCCACTGGTCGATCTGGTTCAGATGGTCGAGGGCATGGTCGAGCACGCGGCGCAGCGGCTTTCGCGGCGTGTACGTGTACGACTCGACCACCGTGTAGTCGATGCGTGTGCGCCGCGACGGGTCGGCGGGCTGTGTCAGGCGCGTGTAGAGCTGGCTCGTCATCGGCGAGCGCACTTCGCTGCCGGCCGGCTTCTCGAGCAGTCGCTCCAGGTGGCGTCGCGTCCGGGCGTGGGTCGCTTCGACATGGGTCGCCGGATCGCGCGGAGCCGGATCGAGCGTCCACGCCGCCACGATCCGGCCGGCCGTGGCATGGGCGAGCAGGGCCTCGCGGTGGCGTCCGGTTCTTGCGGCGGAGAGCACGCGTTCACGCGATGCCCCGAGCGCCTCGGTCCACGTCTCCGTGATCGACCTCCTTCGTCAGCGCGGCGTCGTCTCCGCAGGCGAGCCGCTCATCGCCCACCGTACGCGCGCGGGCGCGAGGTGTCGAATGCGTTGCTTGCATCGATGCCATCAGCAACCGCTATGGTGGCCGACCATCACGGCCCGCGCTCGAAGCCGTCATGCTAGGATCGGCCGCGCCATGGAGCTGATCACGGTCGCCTCGTCGGGCAACGTCATGATCACGAACGCCGCGGTGTCTCCGAGCGGCCGGCTCTTCGGCAACTTCCCGAGATGGACGCAGGTGGCCACGCCTTCGGTCGGAGAAGCGACGCCGGACGGTGGCTTCACGCCCTTCCCCGGCGGTGAGTGGAACGAGTGGCGCCCGGGTTTGCCGCCGCACGGGCGATTCGTGTGCACGCACGGCCTGTACGCCGATCGCGACGACAACCTGTGGGCCATCGACGACGCGTCGCCGCATCACGGGCGCATGGTCGACGGCGGGGCGAAGCTGGTGAAGATCGACCTCAGGACGAACCAGGTGAGCCGCGTCTACGCGCTCGGCCCCGACCTGGCGCCTCCGGGAGCCGTGCTGAGTCACATGCGGGTCGACGCGCGCTTCCTCTACGTGACCGACGCCGGCCTCGGCGCGATCGTCGTCATCGACCGCGAGACGGGCCACGGCCACCGGACGCTCGAGGGCGCGCGCTGCTCTCGCGCCGATCTCACCATCGTCCCGATGATCCACGGCAAGCCCCTGCTCCATCCGGACGGCAAGGTGCCGGTGATCCATCTCTCGCACCTGGAGCTGAGCCCCGACGGGACGTGGATGTACTTCACGCCGCTCTTCGGCCCCACCCTCTGGCGCGTCGAGGCGAAGTATCTCCAGAATCCGCACCTGACCAGCGATTTGATCGCCGCTCACGTCGAGGCAGTCGTGCCGATCCCGCCGGTGACCGGCATCAGCGCCGACGCCGCGGGAACGCTCTACTTCTCAGCGCTGACCGAGGACGGCGTCCTTGCCCTGGGGCGCGACGGCAAGCTGCGCACCGTGATTCGCGACGAGCGAATCAGCGGCCCAAACGAGGGCAGCATCGGCCCGGACGGTCACTACTACTTCCCCAACTCGCAGGCGCCGCGAGTGAACCGCCCGTACGAGGTCTTCAAGATCAAGCTGTAAGCGAGACGACCGCCGTCAGCGTCCCAGATAGAGGCGGCGGATACGGTCGTCGTTGCGGATCTCGCCTCCGGAGCCTTCGTAGCGGTTCTGCCCCAGCTCCAGCACGTAGGCGTAGTCCGAGATCTCCAGGGCCTTGGCGGCGTTCTGCTCGACCATCAGGATCGTGTGGCCGAGCCGCCGTAGCTCCTCGATGATGCGGAAGATCTCCTTGAAGACGAGCGGCGCCAGGCCGAGCGTGGGCTCGTCGAGGAGGATCAGCCGCGGCTTGAGCAGGAGCGCGCGCGCCATCTCGAGCATCTGCTGCTGTCCCCCCGAGAGGTCCCCGGCCCGCTTCCGGCGCGACTCGCGCAGGGCCGGAAACGTTGCGTAGGCGCGTTCGACCTCGGTGGTCAGCTCGGCCGAGCGAGGCCGGGTGTAGGCGCCGAGCAGAAGGTTTTCCTCCACGGTCATGAGCGGAAAGACGTTTCGTCCCTGTGGCACATACGCCATGCCCCGGCGGAGCAGCTCGGCCGGAGAGCGGTTGGTGACATCCTCGCCGGACAGGAGCACCCGGCCGGCGAGCGCGGGCAGGAGCCCGAACACCGTCTTGAACACGGTCGACTTCCCGGCACCGTTGGGCCCGATGATCGAGACGACCTGACCGGCCTCCACCCGCAGCGACACGCCCTTGAGGATCTCGATCTTGTCGTAGCCCGCGCGGAGATCGCGCACTTCCAGGAGCGCCACCGTCACCTCCCGAAGTACGCGTCGAGCACGAGCGGATTCTCGGCGATCTCGGCCGGCGTGCCCTCGGCGATGCGCTCGCCCTGGCTCAGGACGACGATGCGCCGGCAGAGTGACATCACCACCTCCATGTTGTGCTCGATGACCACGAACGTGTAGCCCCGGGCGTTCAGCTCCAGGATGTGGGCGACCAGGTTCTTGATCATGGTGGGGTTCACGCCGGCCATGGGCTCGTCGAGCATGATGACCTGGGGCTCGGACATCAGCGCCATGCCGAAGTCGAGCAGCTTCTGCTGACCGTAGGAGAGATTCGAGGCGAGGTTGTCCCGGAGCCCGGCGATTCCCAGGAACTCGAGCAACGCCAGCGCGCGGGCCGTCGCCTCGGCGCCCTCGCGACGCAGCAGGCGGGAGAACAGCCGGCCCGTCTTCTCCTGGCCCGACACCAGCATGTTGTCGAGGACGGTCATTTCCGGGAAGAGCTGGATGAGCTGGAACGTTCGCGCGATGCCCCGCCGGTACACGACGTCGGCGCTCCGCCCCGTGATGTCCTCGCCGCGGAGGAACACCTGGCCGGCGGAGGGGCGGAGCACGCCGGTCACGCAATTGAAGAGCGTGGTCTTGCCCGATCCGTTGGGGCCGATGAGCCCGAGCAGCTCACCGGGCTCGACGCTCAGGCTGACCCGGCTCAGCGCGGAGAGGCGGAAGAAGTGCTTGGTGAGGTCGCGGATCTCGAGGAGCGCCATACGAGGTCCCAGAGGCCGACGAGCCCCTTGGGCATGAACAGCATCATGAGGATGACCGCGAGCGCATAGATGATCAGGTAGAGACCTTCCGATCCCCGCAGCACCTCCGGCAACACGGTGACGACCAGCGCCCCGATGAACGGGCCCTCGAACCGCCCGAGCCCCCCGAGCACGACCATCATGAGGAACTGAATCGATCGGTCGAGCGTGTAGGCGCCGGGGTCGATGTAGCCGACGAGCGGCGCGAACAGCGCGCCGCCCATCCCGGCGTAGGCCGCCCCCACGGCGAAGGCCATGAGCTTGTAGTTCCTGAGATTGACCCCCACGACCTCGGCCCGCATCTCGTTCTCACGGATGGCGCGGAAGGCGCGCCCCCAGCGTGAGGTCAGGATCCAGTAGGCCACGGCGACGACGATCGCCGCCCAGGCGAGGATGTAGAAGTAGTAGGCGCGATCGGGCTGGAAGCTGAGCCGGCCCCACGCCGGACGCGCCACGTTGGAGATCCCGAACGACCCGCCGGTCAGCGACTCCCAGTTCCGCAAGACGAGGAAGACGATGATGTTGAAGCCGAGCGTGACCATGGCGAGGTAGTGATGCTTCACCTTGAGGGCCGGGAACCCCAACACGAGGCCCCAGGCGAACGCGACCGTCACCCCGATCACGAGACCGATCTCGAAGGGCACGCCGCGCTGGCCGAGGATGGCCACCGCGTACGAGCCGAAGGCCATGAAGGCCGCGTGGCAGAGGGAGATCTGTCCCGCGTACCCGAGCGTCAGGTTGAGACCGATGGCCAGGATCGCGTAGACGAGCGTCAAGCTCAGGACGTAGAGCTTGTACTGATCGAGGATCGCGGGCAGGATCACACCGAGCGCGAGGGCGGCCCCGAGCGCCAGCCCCCGGCGAGCCCAGGCGCCGAGCGTCACGACGCCCACTCCTCCTTCACGCCCCAGATGCCCTCGGGCTTGAGCAGCAGCACCGCGATGAGGATCACGAGCGCGAAGGCGTCCCGGAAGTGGCTCGAGATGTAGGCGGCCGACAGCGTCTCCACCACGCCCACCAGCAGGCCTCCGAGGAGCGCGCCTCTGATCTGGTTGAAGCCGCCGATGATCGCCGCGTAGAAGGCCTTGAGGCCGAGGCCGACGCCGATGTCGTACTTCACGAGATAGACCGGCGCGATCAGGACGGCGGCGACCGCGGTGAGGGCGGCGTTCAGCACGAAGGTGATCGTCACCAGGCGCGACACGTCGATGCCGAGCACGGCGGCCAGCGTCCGGTTCTGGGCCACCGCCTGCATCGCCCAGCCGAGCTTGGTCCGGGTGATGAAGAGCTGCAGCGCGCCGATGACGACCGCCGCGAACAGGATGTTCCCGATCTCCTCCAGTGAGACGACGATGGTCCCGAGACGGATCGGGTCCCGGGAGAAGACGGCCGGGAACGGCAGCGCGAGTGGCGTCCAGAACTGCTGCAGCGAGTACCGGATGAGCAAGCTGAGCCCGATGGTGGCGATGACCAGGGGGAGCACGCCCATCTTGAGGAGCCTCGTGATCAAGAGCTCCTTGACGCCCACCCCGAGCAGGAGCGTCGAGACGAGGACGGTGGCCAGCATGGCGAGCGCGAACGGGAGCCTGAGGATCACGAAGAACAGCACCATCGCGAACGCCGGCAGCACGACGAACTCGCCCTGCGCAAAGTTGATCGTGTTCGACGTCTGCCAGAGCAGCACGAAGCCGATGGCGGCCATGGCGTAGATGGCGCCGATGGACACACCGGCCACGCAGAGCTGGACGAAATCCGTCACGACGCTGGCGCGGGCTCGACGCTACTTGCAGGGGCGGACGTTGTACGGTCCGCCGAGCATGCCCACCGTCTTGGCGACGACCGACTTCTGGTCCTTGACCTCGACGATGAAGCTCGGCCGATCGAGGCTCCCCTTCTCGTTCACGTACACGTCCATGAGGAGACCGGGCTCCTCGCTCGTGGTGAAGAGGTTGTTGTGCAGGCAGGCGCGGACCTTGGCCTGGTCCCAGCTGCCGACACGCTGCACGGCGGCCTTCAGCATGTGCACGCCGATGTACCCCTTGAACGCGTTGTGGTCGGGCACCCGGTTGTACTTCTCCTGGAACCGTCGGTTCATGTCGACCATCAGCGGGATCGGGGAGCCGGCCGTCAGCCCGACGTGGCACTTCGCCCCGTTGACGGCGGCGCCGCCGGGCGTGATCGTCGTCTGCGCGCAGAGCGTGGTCTCGCCCACCGGCTCCACGGTCAGCCCCATCTTGCGGAGCTGGATCATGAAGCGCGCGTTCTCCTCCTCGTGGTTGTAGACCATCACGTGGGTGGCGCCCGACGCGCGCACCTTGGTCAGCTCGGGCGTGAAGTCCGCCTGCTGCACCTCCGTCGAGATGTCGACGACCGGCGTCTTGCCGCGCTCCTTCAGGAACTGCACGAACATGTCGTGCCCGCCCTTGCCGAACGCGTTGTTCACCCAGATCAGCGCGATCTTCTCGGCCTTGACGTCGTCGACGAGCCAGCGCACGAACTTGGCCATCCCCACGTCCTGCCCGAACGACGTGAGGAAGATGTTGTCGTTGCCCTTCTGCGTGATGATCACGGACTCCGAGCCCGTGAACTGCGGGATTCCGGCCTGCTTCGCGATGTCCATGTTGGCCACCGTGCTCGAGCTGTAGACCGTGCCGAAGATGGCAAAGGGCTTGTCGTTGAGCACGCGGCGCATGACGGCCACCGAGGTCGGCGGATCGGTCTGGGTGTCCTGCACCGCGGTCTCCAGCTTCATGCCGAGGATGCCGCCCTTTTTGTTGATGTCCTCGACGGCGAGGTTGACGGCGTCCCGCCACATGGCGCCGACGCTGGCACCGCCGCCGGTGATCTCGGCGACGATCGGGAGTTTGATCACGCCCTGGGCGCCGGCCGTCACGGCCGCCAGCAGGCTCAACAGTGCCGCGAGAAGTGGCGTCGCCGATCCGAACCGTCGCATGGGAACGTCCTCCTTGGACTGCGTGGTGGTCAACACTAACACGGAGTGCCGTCGTGCTAGGATCGCACTCCCCGCGGTGGAAGGAGAGCGTCATGGACAATCTCGATCGGATCCTCGTCGTGGACGCCGACGGCCACGTGAACGAAGGCGACGTCGATCTCTCGGGCCGCCTGCCCGAGGCGTGGCGCTCGCAAGGGTCCGTGAGCCTCAAGGACAATCAGGGCTACCCGCGGATTCTCCTGGAGGGACGGATCTGGGGCACCGCGCAAGGCCCCGGGCCGAGCGTGAGCTTGAAGGACATGGACGCGGAGGGCATCGACGTCGCCGTGCTCTTCGGCACCCAGATCGCGCTCACCGTGAACGGGCTCATGAGCGGCGAGCTGTCCGCCGCGCTCTGTCACGCCGTGAACGAGTGGCTGCTCGAATACTGCTCCGCCGACCCGCGGCGACTGCGCGCCGTCGGCCTCATTCCCTGCCAGGCGCCCGACGCAGCCGTGAAGGAGCTGGAGTGGGTGGCCCGGCAGGGCGCGGCCTCGGCGATGCTGCCAACCAATGTCTATGGTCGCAACCTCGGCGAGCCGTTCTTCTACCCGATCTACGAGGCGGCCGAGAAGATCGGCCTGACCCTCAGCGTCCATCCCCAGACCGGCCACGAAGGCGTGCCCGGCGTCTCCGGCGTGATGGCGGCGGGGACGCCGCGCTTCTTCAAGTACGTCTACGTGCACATGACCGCGTTCCCCTTCGAGCTGATGATCGCGATGATGCACATGATCGGCGAAGGCGTGTTCGATCGCTTCCCTCGCCTGCGCGTGGGCTTCATGGAAGGCGGCGCGGGCTGGCTGCCCTTCTGGATGGAGCGCCTGGACGAGCACGTGGAGAAGCTCGCGCCCCAGATGCCGAACCTCCGCCGCCGTCCCAGCGAGATCATCCGGAGCGAGCAGATCGTGCTCACGTGCGAATCCGAGGAAAGCGGCCTCGATCGCGTGCTGGATGCGGCCGGCCCGGGCACCGTGCTCTACGCCTCGGACTACTGCCACTGGGACTGTCACTTCCCCGACTCGGTGCGGGACATCTGGGAGGCTCGCGATCTCAGCCTCGCCCAGAAGGAACGGATCCTCGGCCGGAACGCCATCGACTTCTTCGCGCTCGACAACCTTCCGGAGCCGAGCGCCGTGAGAATCGCCCGGAAGGGTTGGACCCGTGCCGAAGGCCTGCCCGACGGACTCCCGCTCCAGGCCTCAGCGCGGCAGGTCTGATCACGACGGCGGCGGCGGGATCGGGAGCCCTGTCCGGATTCGCTGGGAGAACGCCGGATCCCGGCCGGCGGCGTGGGCGCGGTCGTTCACTCGCGAGATGCGCTCCAGCTCCGGGAAGGGGCGCGTCGTGTCGAGCCGGCCGAGCTCGTAGGCATAGTCGGGGACGTAGCCGCTCAGCAACACCTTCCACGACATCGGCGGCGTCTCCGGGTTCACCCTGGTGTGGAGCAGCACCCCCGTGGTGCAGTTGGTGATGAGAGTGTTGTAGAAGCGGGGGCGGTCGCGCAGCTCGTTCATCGTTTTCATGTAGTCGAGGAAGACCCGGTGGATGTTGGCGCGGGGCGTCCGTAGCCGGTAGACGTAGACGTCCTCCTGGGGCTGGCGATAGCTCGTGCGCACCCCGATCACGTCCCGCTCGTCGGCGACGATGTACACCAGCTCGTACTGCTTGAAGAACCCGGCGATCGTGGAGTAGCTCTCGCCCCGCTCCTTGCGCGTCTCGATCGAGACGGCGAGGTAGTCCTTGCCCTCGAAGCCGAAGCTCACCATGATGTGCGCGATCGGCTTGCCCGCCCAGTAGACGGCGATGAGATCGGCGGAGTCGAGCTTTCGCAGGTCGTAGGTGCGGTCCTCCCAGTGCGGCACGAAGTCAGTCTCTGTCCGGTATTCGAGGTTCCGCACGCCGTGGATCGTCACTCGATCGCCGTCGATGGTGGCCCACGGCGTCACCGACACCTCGGGCTGCCAGTCCCGCTGGTTAGACGCGGGAATCCGGAGCCACCACACCACGAGCAGGGCGAAGACGACAAGGAAGCCCACGAGCGTGCGGCGCCGGCGACGCAGGAAGAGGAACGCCAGGACCGTTAGCACCACGAAGCCAATCGCCAGCCCGGCTCGCAGCTGGCCTCCCGGGAGGTTCGAGTAGTAGATCGCCCCGGCGGCCCACGCCGTCATCACGGCCACCACCAGGCCTAAGAGGACGGCAACGATCCCCCGCAACCATGAGGCGGCACGCATCACTTGGCGCCGACGTTCTGGAGCAGGATCCGCCGGACCTCCATGATCGCCTCGGGCTGGCTCTGGACCGAGTGCTCCCACCGGACCACCAGCTCGGACTTCACGCCCTCGATGTGCGCGCTCTCGTACTTGACGACACCGTCGTCGCCGGTCTCGACCGGGCCGTCGCCTTTGACGGCGATGATGGAGTGGGCGTCCACCCCGGGGTCGATCGGAATGACCGAGAGTGTCTTGACGAACGGATTCCGTGGGGACATGTTGTCGACCGCCGTCGGCAAGCGGTTCCCCCCTTGGGCCGCAAACGCCTCGCGGTTCGCCAGGAGCTCGGCGGTGCCTTTCACCAGACGAGCCGGCGTGCTGACGAGCCGCTGGAGGAGGCTTCTGACGAAGTCGCGCGCCGCCAGGAAGCTCCCGCGGTGCGGCGTGGAGATGAAGATCACCCGCTTCACGAAGGGCAACGGCTCCACGAACAGCGCCTTGCGCACGAGGTCCCGCGTCTCCTCGGAGACGTTGAGCTGGTCGATCGGCGTCTTGAACGCGGCATCGTAGAGCCGGCTCCCCGTGTGCACGGCCATCATCTTCGTCAGCAGGCCGCCCTGGCTGTGGCCGACCACGACCATCTGCTTGAGGCCCGGATCCTTTCCCTCGGGATCCAGCAGACGCACGGCGTTGGTGAGGGCGTCGCGCAGGATCATCGCCGAGTAGGCGATCGGGCTGCCGCTGTTGTACGAGAACGCCCAGAAGTCGTAGTGGTCCCGGATGGCGGGATCGGCCTGCAGGACGTTGATCATCTCCGCCCAGCGGCCCGCGCTCGAGGCGGTGCCGTGGACGAAGACGACCGGGATCTGCCCGAACCGGGGCGGGGTCAGCGAGACCAGCTGGTTCTTCGCGCCGACCTGGAACACGCTTCCGAAGAACCCCTTCAACTCCCGCTCCCAGACCGGCGACTCCTGGAGGCCCCAGGCCAGCGCCGCCGTAGGCTCCTGCTCGAGCGGCACCGTACGCCCGGCAATCACCACGGTCTCGGTCTCCGACTCGGGATAGAGGTCGAGGGTGGCCCGCATCCGACTGCCCTCCAGCTGCTTGCGGGCGTCGTCGATTCGCAGCAGCGCCGTGGCCGAGACCTTGATCCGCGGCGCGATGATGTCGCGCACCTGCTGGTCCTCGGTGATCGGAACCATCCCTGCCGCCAGCGCGGCGCCGATGCCGGGCCGCCGAATTCGAACCTGGAGTCCTGATACTTTGAGCTCGGCAATCGGCACGAAGTCGATCAGGTCCCGGCCGGCCCAGCGGAGCCGATCCTTGTCGAACGCCACGTCCAGCTCGCCCCACGGGAGCTCGTGTGTCCCGGCCCGCATCTCCATCACCGTCTTGTCGGGCGAGGCGAGCCCGAGCGCGATGCCCCGGTTGTAGAGATCGGCGGCCATGCGCAGGCGCGGGTCGAGGGGATCGGGCAGGCTCGCGCCGCCGTCGGGGAAGAGGAAGATCCAGGCATACACCGCCGCGGCCAGGTAGTACGACCGCTTGCCACTCGCCTCGGCGTGGAAGAACGACAGCTCCGCCGCGGCGGGAAAGACGTCTCGACCGGTGAGCCCTGCCACGATGTTCTTTCGCATGGTGTCGAGCGCCGCTTCCGGATCTTCGTCGAACCGCTCGGAGAGGCCGTGGAAAAAGAGGACGTTCCGGGTGGACCGGCTGAGCTCGCCGGTGTTGAGCACGTTGCCGGTCAGCTCCCGCTGGACGACTTGCGCGTCGACCCGCACCGCCCCCACCGGCGCGGCGCACGCCCCGGCGACGAGCGGTAGCGCCAGGACCAGCAGGGCGATGCGCAGGCGCCGACACCTCATCGATCGCATGGGCCGCTCGGCCTGTCCGCGTTCGTCGCGGAAGACCGCGACACGCAGGTCGTCGCCCGGCTTGAGGGTCTCCAGCGCCTTGAGGACCTTGGCGCGATCTTCTGCACTGTCTCCTTGATCTTGTCGAGCGTCGGGCGGATCTCCTGGCCGGCGGCCGGCCCGGCAGCCAAAGCCAGCAGCGCGACGCAGATTGCGAGCCCGGATCTGATCGACAAGATCAGACTCATGTACTTCTGGCGATCAAGAGCAACGCAATTCAGATGCGCCTCACCCATCCTCCGTTGAGTTTTCTTGCCTCGCGGTCCGGGGCGTCGCCGGCACGGCGGCGTGCCGGCGACGTCACGCTTCGCGAGGAGGTGTCAGGATCCCTGAGGCGGAGGGACCGGCATGTAGACGACACCGGTGCTGGCATAGCCTGCCGTGTACCAGGTTGCGCCGCACTTGTAGTACGGCACTCCACTTATCGGAACCGGGGCCACGTTGCACGGCGGCGCAACGGGTGCCGGCGCCGCCGCCGGTGCTGGCGGGGGCGGGGCAACGGGCTCGGCCACGGTGACGACCGTGGTCGTGGGGGCCGGCTGGCTCGCGGCGGCGCCCATTACACCGACAACGGCTGCCCCGGCCACGAAGCCGGCGGCCGCGTCGCCGCTGTCCCAGTTCGAGCAGTTGTGGCAGCTGCCGCTGCCGGCGTAGTTGTTCACGGTCGACACGCGGGTGTTCTGCACCTGCGTCGCTGTGGATTGCCGGGCCGCCTGGTTCTGGCTCGATGTAGCCTGGCGCTGGTCCTGATTCTGGCTCACGCTGTCCTGCCGCTGGGCCTGGGACTCTTGCCGGCCTTGCTGCGCGTCAGACCGCGAGTCACCGACCTGGCCTTGCTGGCTCGGTGCCGGCTGACGCTGCCCACCTCCGGCCTGCACGGAAGCCCCGCCACCACGCTGGCCTCCGCCCTGTGCGGAGCCGCCACCGGAGAATCCCCCGCCCGAGGCAGTGCCTCCACGGGAGTATCCGCCGCCCTCGCCGCCGCCCTGCCCGCCGCGGCCGCCACCTCCCCGCCCGCCTCTCTGCGCATCCACCGCGCTCACGAGGCCCAGCACGAAGACGGTCGCCACGAGCGTCGTCCCGACGCCACGCCATGAGGTGATCTTCATCACTTGGCTCCCTTGTCCCCAGATGGTTTGCGAGCCGTCGCCGAGATGCGCGGGAGCTGCGCTGCGAACGCAACCTTCTGCGCGCCGGCTGGCGGCGTGGCCAGGAACGTCGAATCCGCGATCGCCGGCGCGAAATTCCACTCGGACAGCTGCGCCCGGAACTGCGGCTCGCCCTTGGCCTTCTTGTAGGTGATCACGACACGCTGAGGCACGGGCGTGGCACCGTCGGCCACCCAGACCTGGAAATCCACGCTGTCGGTGCGCGCGGCGAGGTGATGCGACGGAGCACCGTCGATGCTCGTCTTCTCCACGTAGTCGACCGACTGTACGCGCTCCGTCAGCTCCGCAGGCAGCTGGCTCACCAGGAGCATTGCGAGCGGCAGCTTCATACCGAGGTCCCTGACGAAGTGCACGATGGTCTGGTCCACGCCTCCGGGTTGCGGCGCCGTCGCGTAGACGTTGTTCGCCGCGTCGATCAGCACGATTTCCTTGCCGGTGAACACGGTAAGCGTCTTCACCCCATCGCTGCGTTGGCCTTCGACGCGCAGCCGATCGGGCCGGCTCAACGTGACCGTGCGGTTCTCGCCGAACTCGATCTTCTGTCCCGATGTCTGGACGGCGTCGTAGTCCCCGCGCACGCTGACGCTGAAGCTCTGCGTCCCCGCGAGAAACTCCGCCATGCGCATCAGGATTGCGCGAGCCTGGGTTTGCGACTCGGTCACGGCCGGCGCTTTGGGAGCGCTGGCCGCGGGTTTCTTCGCGGGCTCGGCCTGCGCGTATGCCGTACCCGCGCCCGTCAGCACAGCCACCGACGCGCACAGCGTCGTGACCGCGAAGCGCCACACAGGGGTATGTGGTTTCATGGGCTCATCCTCCTTATCAGCGCCACGGACGGTATCAGGGCGTGAGCGCAGGCTGTTATTGGACCTTGGTCCCATTCAGGAGCTTCTGGCCGTCTTCGAGTACCATCGCAGCGTTTGGGGAGGGATCAGCGATGACCACGCCGCGCATCGGACTCATCGTTCCGGCCAGCAACACCGCCGCCGAGGTGCAGTTCCAACGCTACGCGCCTGCGGGGGTCGGCGTGCACACCACGCGTCTGCGCATGACCGGACAGTGGTCGCGGCCGCTGAGCCAGCTCGCCGACGACATCACCCGAGCCGCCGAAGCGCTCTCCGACACGAGCCCGGGCGTGATCGTCTTCCACTGCACGGCCAACTCCATGGCCGAGGGCCAGGCCGGCGAAGCGCGCATCATCGACCTGGTCGAGAAGGCCAGCGGCTGTCAGGCCCTGACCACGGGCCTCGCCGTCAAGGAAGCGCTCGCTCGGCTCCGGCTCCGCAAGCTCGTGCTCATCAGCCCGTACGTGAAGGCGACCAACGAGCACGAGATCGAGTTCCTCGGCGAGGCGGGCTACGAGGTCGTTCACGACCTCGGGCTCGGACTCACGGGCGGCGGCGACGAATACCTCCGGATCACTCCGCGCGAGTGGACGGATCTCACGGTGGAGAACCGCCGCGCCGACGCCGACGGCTACTTCCTGAGCTGCACGGCCACCAGCATGATCGACGCGATCGAGGACATCGAGCGGAAGCTCGACAAGCCCGTGGTGAACAGCAATCAGGCCGTGCTCTGGTCCGCCCTCCGCCGCCTCGAGATCACCGAGCCCATCGCGGGCCTCGGGCGGCTCTTCGACACGGAGCCCCAAGCGTAGACACGCGGAATGAGTGAGACGAGCGAGCACGCCGCGCGGCTGCTGAGCGCGTACCAGGCGCAGGAGAAGCGGTTCGTCGAGCGGCGCTTCCCGCTCTCGTTCGCGCCGGAGGTGCCGGCGCTCCGCGAGCTCTACAGCCAGGCCAAGGGCCTGCGCTGGAACCCCGAGACCGACATCGCGTGGGACCGCTTTGATCCGTCGCGCTACGCCAGGGCCACGTGCGAGGCCGCGCGTCGCACGTGGAGCCGCCGCGCGTGGAGCGTCTATCCAGGACTGACCGAGAGCACCGCGCTACTCATCCGCTTCTGCCTGGAGTCCGGGTCGCTCGGCATGGACGCGAAGCTCTTCCTCTCCTTCCGTCCTGCGGAAGAGGCCAAGCACCTCGAGGTCTGTCACGTGCTGGCCGAGCGGCTGGGCGGGTACGACCCGGATCCCGGCGAGCCCGGCCTGGCGCGCATCAGCAACCAGCCGTTCGCCCAGGTGGCGCTCGACGGCGACGTGCCGGTGGAGGCCTACGTCGCGGCGCTGGGAGCGCTCGACGACCAGCTCGACCTGAATCTCTACGTGAGCCACCTTCAGCAGTCCAAAGACGAGACCGTGCGGACGGCGCTGCGGCTCATCGCGAGCGACCGGGCGCGTCACGTCGCGTTCGCGTGGGCGTTCCTGGACCATCGCGTGCCGGCGCTGGACGCGCGCGGCCGGTCAGCCGTGATCGATGCTGTGCACGACGTGCTCGCGAACGTCATCCTCGCGGGCTACCGGAACACGTGGCTCCTGCCCGAGAAGAGCCGCGAGCCGTGGCTGGGCGCCGAAGAAGAGACGGCGCGACAGGGCCTCGGGGCGTCGAGCGCGGCGCAGGAGCGCAGCGTCTTGCGCGCAACGATCGCCCAGGTGCGCGAGCGCTTCGCGGCCTGGAAGCTCGAGCTGCCGCGTGTCGAGCACGCCGAGCTCGGAGCCATATAGCTCGGGGCCAATAAAGGAGAGCGTCATGCTCGTCGACAAGCAGCGCGCCGAGGCGTACCTGCCCGAACAGCGCTATCCGCTGCCGCTCTCCTCGGCAATGCCCGACGTGTGGGAGCTCTGGCAGCGGGCGAAGACGCTCGAGTGGGATCCTCAGACCGACATCCCCTGGGAGGACCTGCACCCCGAGCGCTACAGCGCCGAGCAATTGCTGGCTGCGCAGATGTACTGGAGCCGGCGCACGTGGGGCGAGTACGGCGCGATCTCCGAGAGCCCGGCGCTGCTGTTGCGCTTCTGCCTCGAGCGCCGGCTGCCCGACCTCCAGTTCTTCTTCACGATGCGCACCATGGAGGAGGGCCGCCACGCCGAGGCGTCGTGGCTCATGGCCGAGCGCCTGGGCCGTTATTTCCCGCAGCCGCAGAACCCGCCGACGGCCGGTGCCGTCGGCACCCACGGCGTGCGCCGCATGGCGTTCGATCCCGAGACCTCGCTTGAGGGCATCTTCGCCAGCCTCGTGTGCGCCGCCGAGGAGATACTCATCGACGTGTTCAAGTCCACCGTCCATAAAGCAACCAACCAGGCCGTGCGCCGGCTGATGGAGCTGATCCTGCGCGACGAGGTGCGCCACATCGCCTTCGGCTGGCAGTGCCTGGATGCGTGGGCGCCGTCCTTCACGCCCGAGACCGTGCGCAACATCGAGAAGGCCGTCACCGCGATGATCGAGAACGTCGAGTTCCGCGGCTACCGCAACCTCTGGCTCGCGATCGAGGGCGGCAGCGCCACGCCGGCCGAGATCGACGCCGACCGCATCTCCTGCGAGGCGGGCCTGGGAGGCAACACGCCGGAAGACGAGATGCGGGTGTTCCCCGAGTTCCTCGCCAAGATTCGCAAGCGGATGGCGCCGTGGGGCGTCAACCTGCCGATGTTCGAGCACCCTCGGCTGGGTACGGTGTAGCGCTCACCGGTGAAGTTCATCGGCGACCGGCTCCTCCGCAAGGAGGATCCGCGACTGGTCCAGGGCCGCGGGCGCTACGTCGGCGACATCGCGCTGCCGGGGATGCTTCACACCGCCATCGTCCGCAGCCCACATGCCCACGCGCGCATCGGCGCCATCGACGCATCGCGCGCGCTCGAAGCGCCCGGCGTCGCCGGCGTCGTGACGTTCGCCGACCTGGGCGAGGCCGCACGGCCGTTGCCGATCGTGCCGCCGCATGCCGCGCTTCGCGGGAAGAACTTCCACCTGCTCGCCGGCGACCGCGCGCGCTTCGTCGGTGAGGCGGTCGCCGTCGTCGTGGCCGACAGCCGCTACGCTGCGGAGGATGCGCGCGCGCTGATCGACGTCGCGTGGGAGCCGCTGCCCTCGGTGCAGGAGGCCACGGCGCCCGGAGCCGCGCGTGTGCACGACGACCTGGGTGACAACCTCGCGGGCCGCGTGAGGCTGTCTCGCGGCGACGTCACCGCGGCGCTCCAGTCGGCGCCACGACGGGCGAGCCTGACGCTCCACGTCGGCCGCGCCGGTGGCCAGCCGATGGAGACGCGCGGCCTCGTCGCCGAGTACGACACGGCGGCGGCGTTGTTGACCGTGTGGGCGTCGTCACAGGTCCCTCATCAGGTCCGCCAGTTCATCTGTGACGTGCTGGGGCTCGAGCCTCATCGCGTCCGCGTGGTGGCTCCCGACGTCGGCGGCGGCTTCGGCGCCAAGCTGATCGTCTACCCGGAAGACGTGCTGATCCCGTTCCTGGCGCTGCGGTTCGGTCGCCCGGTGCGCTGGCTCGAGGACCGCCTCGAGCACATGCTGACGGCGACCCAGGAGCGCACGCAGGTCCACACGGTCGAGGTGGGCTTCGACGACGACGGCCGGCTGCTGGCGCTGCGCGACCGGTTCGTGCACGACACGGGGGCCTACACGCCGCGCGGTCTGGTGGTGCCGCTGCTGAGCGCCTCGATGCTGGCCGGCCCGTACCGCATCCCCCACATCGACGTGACGTTCGACAGCGTCTACACCCACCGCGTGCCCGTCACGCCGTACCGCGGCGCCGGCCAGCCGCAGGCAGTGTTCGTCATCGAGCGCGTCATGGACCTGATCGCGCGCGAGACGGGCCAAGACCGCGCCGCCGTGCGCTTCACCAACCTCGTGCAGCCCGCCGACATGCCGTACGACGTCGGCCTGACGAACTATCGCGGCGCCGGCAACGTCGTCTACGACAGCGGCGACTACCCGGCGGTGCTCCGTCGCGCCCTCGACATGGCTGACTACGACCGTCTCGCGAAGGAATGCCGGGGCGCCCGCGTGGATGGCCGCGTGCAGGGCGTCGGCGTCGCCTGCTACGTCGAGCTGACCGGCGTGGGGCCATTCGAGGGGGCGACGGTTCGCGCCGACACCGCCGGCCGCATCACCGTCTTCACCGGCGTGCCGTCTCAGGGACAGGGGCTGGAGACGACGCTCGCACAGGTCGCCGCCGACGAGCTCGGCGTCACGCCGGACGAGATCACCGTGATCGGTGGCGACACGCTCGGCATCGGCCAGGGCGTGGGAACGTTCGCGAGCCGCGCCGCCGTCGTCGGCGGTACCGCGGTCGCCCTCGCCTCACGCGAGCTGCGAGCGAAGGCCACGCGACTCGCCGCTCAGGCCCTCGGGATCGCGGAGGACGAGGTGCAGCAGCACGGGACGCTCTTCGCGGAGCGCGCGAACCCCGAGCATCGGATCGAGCTCGGCCGGCTCGCCGCGGTCGCCGCGATGGCCACGGCGTCGCACGGCGTGGCGCCCGGGCTCGAGGCGACCCATTTCTTCCAGCCGCCCGGCATCGCCTATGCGAGCGGCGCTCACGTCGCGCTCGTCGAGGTCGATCCGGACACGATGCACGTGCGTCTCAGTGGCTACTGGGTGAGCCACGACAGCGGCCGGCTCATCAACCCGACGATCGTCGAGGGCCAGATCCAGGGCGCCGTCGCGCTCGGGATCGGGAGCGCGCTGCTCGAAGAGGTCCGTTACGATTCCGCCGGCCAGGCGCTCTCGGCGAGCTTCATGGACTACGCCTTGCCCCGCGGCGACGACATCCCGCCGATCGAGATCGATCACCTGGAGACGCCTTCGCCGCTCAATCCGCTGGGATTGAAGGGCGTGGGTGAGTCGGGCACGCTCCCGGTCGCGGCCGTCGTCGCCTCGGCCGTCGAGGACGCGCTCTCCGCGCACGGCGTCCGGGTGGCGCACGTGCCGCTCACGCCGAGGAGACTGCAGACACTCGAGAGCGGAGGAAAGGCACGATGGCCACCAGCGAGCTGAGCCCCGAGAATCTGAAGCAGCACGTCGGACGCCGGGCCACGTCGAGCGACGTCGTCACCGCGGGCCCCGCCAATTTGCTGAGGCTCGCGTTCGCCAGGCCGGAGCCCGAATTTCGCGATGGCGATCCGCTCCCGCCGGGCTGGCAGATCCTCTACTTCCTGCCCCGGCTCGGTCCCGACGAGCTCCGGCCCGATGGCAGTCCGCTCGAATCCGGCGTGGTGCCGCCGATGCCGCTCCCGCGCCGCATGTTCGCCGGCGAGCGCCTGCGCTTCCACCGGCCGATCAGGATCGGCGACACGCTTCGACGCGAAACCGAGCTGGCCGACCTCTCGCTGAAGACGGGCGGCACCGGCACGCTCGTGTTCGCGACGACGGTCCAGCGCATCTTCACGCCCGCCGGCCTCGCCCTCGAAGAGGAGCGGCGCACCGTGTTCCGCGAGGAAGTGAAGGCGGGCGAGCGCAACCAGGCGCCGCGGCGCGAGCCCGCGCCCGCCGACGTTCCGTGGCGGCGGCGCGTCACCCCCGATCCGGTGGTGCTGTTCCGCTTCTCGGCGCTGACGTTCAACAGCCACCGCATCCACTACGACCGCGCGTGGGCGATGAACGTCGAGGGCTATCCGGGTCTGGTCGTGCACGGGCCGTTCACGTCGACGATGCTGATCGACTTCGCCCGCGACTCGAACCCGGGACGCGTCTTCGGCAGCTACACGACGCAGGCCCGGGCGCCGCTGTTCGACACGGCGCCGTTCGAGCTCCGCGGACGGCCGACCGCGGATGGCCGCGGCTGCGAGCTATGGGCGGTCACGCCCGAGGGCACGATCGCGATGAGCGCCCAGGCCGAGTTCGCATAGCCGCCGACGGCGTCGCACGAGCGCGACGCCGTCACCATCGTGTGATCAGGCGGCGGGCCGCTTCCAGCCGAGCCAGTCGATCACGGCCCCGCCCATCACGCGCTCGAGGTCGCGGCCCTTGAGCCACGGCAGCTCCTCCGTGAACATCGTCACGCATTGCCGATACGAGCACGGCATGCGGGTGATGTCGGTGCCCCAGAACGAGCGGTCCGGCCCGAACGCCTCGAAGATCTGCCGCAGGTAGCCGTGGATGTTCTTGTACGGGTACGGCTGGCTCGAATAGCTCGGCGCGCCCGACATCTTGACCCCGATGTTGGGATGTCTCGCGAGCGCCAGCATCTCCTTGAGGTCGGCGAAGACCGCGTCGTCCGTCGCGCCGCTCCCGCCGCCGCCACGCCCCAGGTGATCGATGTGCAGCTTGAGACGCGGATGGCGCTCGGCGATCGTGCCCAGCACCGTCATGTGCGCGCCGGAGGCCAGCAGTCCGACGGGCAGGCGCTCCTTCTCGCACGCCGCCCAGAACCACTCGAGCGAGCCGTCGGTCCACCACGCCTTCTGATGCGGCTGGTTAAACGTGAACCGGAACCCGAGCATGCCCGGTCGCTCACGCCAGCGCGCCACGATCTTCTCGCGGTCCGGGCTCTGCAGATCGAAGTGCCCGAGGATGCAGAACGTGTCGGGATGCGCGCGCACCGCCTCGACGGCCAGCACGTTGACCGCCTCGCCGAGCGCGCTGGGTGGATGGATCACGGCGGCATCGACCCCGGCCGAGGCCATCTCGGCCAGCGCGTCGTCGGCCGAGTAGGTTGGTATTTGACGGTGGTGAGCGCTCATCTTGCCGTTCTGCCAGAGGTGGATCTGCGAATCGACGATCAGCATGGCGGTCCTCCATTGAGTGGTCGCATGAGCACCGCGATGGCGCGCGGCGCGTCGGCGGGTTGCAGTCCATGGGCCGGGTGGGTCTGAACGAGATGCGTGCGTCGCTCGCCCACGTCGACGTGGTCGTCGATGATCACGTAGCCGACCACGTCATGCGCGGCGAGCCAGGCCGCGATCTCCTCTCCGCGGTCGGCGCCGGGCGGCCCGGTCGGCGTCTTGTCCAGAACGCGGCCGGCGAAGCCCTTCGCGTCCAGCATCGCCTGCAGCTCGGCGACGCTCTTGCCGTACCGCCACGTCGACGAGACGACGACGTCCGCCGAGCAGCGCGCGACGATCTCGTTCAGGACCTGGACGCACGCCGGGTCCAGATCCTCGTAGCGATCCGAGCGGCGGATCGGGGCGAGCACGCCGTCGATGTCGAGAAAGATCACCCGTCGCGTCGCCGCGCTCCGCTAGCGTCTCGGCTCGGCGACGAAGACCGGGATCCGCCGTGTGGTCTTCGCCTGGTACTCCGCGTACGGCGGATATGCCGCGACGGCGAGCTTCCACAGCCGTGCGCGCTCCGCCTCGTCCTTGACCTCGCGGGCCCGCATCGGCTGGACTACCGTGTGGTCGCGAATCTCGACGGCGGGATTGGCGCGGAGGTTGTACACCCACACCGGGTTGCTCGGCGCTCCGCCCACCGAGCCGACGAGGACGTAATTCGCGCCGTCCTTGACGCGCATCAGCGGGGTCTTGCGAATCGCGCCGGTCTTGTTGCCCGTGTGGGTCACGAGGATGACCGGCAGCCCGGTGTCGCGCAGCGTGGTGCCATCCTTCCCGCCGCTCTTCTCGTAGAGCTCGACCTGGTCACGCACCCACTGCCTGGGACTGGGGACGTACTCCGGCATGGTGGTGTCCTCTCAAGCGAGTGAGGGGTTCATCGCGCGAGCACGGCCGCCGCCTGCGTCTCGACCACGGTGCCCTTGAAGAAATCCGGGTTCACCTCGCCCCAGAAGCGCACGGCGTTGGCGAACATGAAATCGCGGAAGTCGTTGTCGTCGAGCAGCCCGTGCTCGACCAGCTCGTACGCCTCGGGCACCACCTCGGTCATGTCGGGCACGTCGAAGTGGCCGATGTCCGAGCTGAAGAACGCGTTGAGCCGCGCGCCCATCGGGTTGGCTTTCCGATTGAAGGCCCACGCGTTGATCGGATCGTCGGCCTCGCAGCCGAAGTAGTAGCGCTTGACGTAGAGGTCGCGGAAGTCTTCCTTACGCGTGATCTTGCAGCGCGAGTAGTCGTCGAGATCCTCGACGCCGCCGGTGCCGTCACCGTTGTCGTCCAGGCCTTCGCCACGTCGCACGGCGTCGACCATCGCGGGCTGGGCGTACTTCTGCGCCAGCTCGAGCAGGCCCTTCCGGTCGAGCCGCGCGGGATTCGTGTTCTCGAGCGCGTCCCGCTTCCGCTTCTCCCAGTGCCCGATGAGATCTGCATAGAGCGAGCAGGCCCAGCCCACTCCGCCTTCCAGGAAGGCGAAGTTCAGCTCGGGGAAGCGCCGGGTGACGCCGCCGAAGAAGATGGCCTTGGCCATCGCCTCGCTGGCGGAGGCGAAGTGGCCGATGTGGTTGTAGCAGAAGTTCGACGGCGAGTTGCGGAGCAGGATCGAGCGCGCGCCGTTGTGAAAGCTCGGCGCGATGCGGAGCTCGCGCAGCTTCTCCCACACCGGCTCGTAGTCGTGCGCGCTGTCGATGGCGATCGGGTCGTACCACTCGACGAACTTCGCCGCCTCGGGATGCTCCTCCTGAAGCGCGGGGATCGGGCGGCGGATGAGGCTGCCCATCATGACGACGCGGAGGCCGAGCTGCTTGCTGGCGAACTCCAGCTCCTCGATGGCCTCGTCCGGCGAGAACATCGGGATGATGGCGGCCGGAATGATGCGGTCGCTGAACGGGCGGAATTGCTCGGCGGTGAACACGTTGTAGGCCCGGCAGAGGGCGCGGCGGTGCTTCTCCGGGGGCAGGCGGTAGTAGCCGAGTCCCGCGGTCGGATAGATCACGCAAAAGTCGAGGCCGAGATCGTCGAGCCGCTCGTACAGGAGGGGTGGCATCATCGCGGTCGCCCGGTCCAGTGTGTTCTTGGTCGGCAGGAACCAGAAGGCTTCCTGGCCGATCCGGCGGCGCCGCCGCTCGGCCACCGACATGTTGAGCGAGTTCGGAATGCGCGCGCTCGCCATGTCCAGCGCTTCGACCGCCGTGTCGCCCCCGATGCGGCGAAACTCCTGGCGCATGAGCGGATTGAACTCGGCCCAGTGTCCGTCGGCGTCGATGATCGGATGCTTCAGGCGGCCGCGAATCTGCCGGGCCTCGGTCTGCGCGTGGGTCGACATGGCCTGTCCTCCGTGGCGAAGCGTTGCCGGCTGGATGATACTCCGGCCCTACAGCGGCTTGATCTGCACCTTGCGCCACTTGATGACGCCGCCGGGCGCGTCCTTGGGGCCGTTCCCGAACTGGAGGGCGAAGGGGCCCTGCGCGTGCTGACTGTCCTGAACGTCCACGGTCTGGACTCCGTTCAGCACGACGGTGAGGTGGGAGCCCTTGGCCGTGATCTCGTAGGTGTTCCACTTGCCGCCGGCCTTGGGCATCGGCGAGACCTTGGCCACGTTGACGATGGCTCCGGTGCCGTAGGAGGGCTCGGGGCGCTGGTCGAAGATGTTCACCTCGTAGGCGCTGGTGGCGGTGATCTTCTCGGGATCGGTGCAGCGGAGGAAGACGCCGCTGTTCGTGGTGTGGTCCGCCCAGAACTCGGCCCGGATCTGAAAGTCCTTGTACGAGCTCTTCGAGACGAGAAAGCCGCCCTTGCCCTTGTCGGCGACGATGGCGCCGTCCTCCGCTCTCCAGTTGGCGTCGCCGACGCGGTTCCAGTTGTCCAGGCCGGTGGCGCCGTCGATGAGCGTGGTCCAGCCCGCGGCGGGCTGACCGAACGACAGGTATGCGCAGCCCAGAACGGTCAACCCGACGACCAGCAGCCCGGTGATGACGGACGCGCGCCTCATGGTGGTCTCCTCCTCGGTTCGTGTGCTGATCTGCTCTACAGCACGCCTTCCCTCTTCAAGCCGGCAACTTCGTCGGCGCCGAGGCCGAGCCACGCGTTCAGGACTTCGGCGCCGTGCTGGCCAAGGAGAGGCGAAGGCTTCACCCGCGGCGGCTTGCCGTCCACCCGCACCGGCCACGCCGGCATCTTGAACGGGCCGCTCGGGTGCTCCATCACCTGCATGATCCCGCGCTTCTCGAAGCTCGGATCGTTCTGGAGCTCCATCGTGTCGAAGACCGCGCCGGCCGGCACGCCGACGCCGCTGATCAGCGTCATGGCCTCTTCCTTGGTGTGCTTGCGCGTCCACTCGGTGACGATCGCGTCGACCTCGGCCTCGTGCTCGATCCGGGCGGCGCCGGTGGCGTAACGCGGATCGTCGATCAGCTCCTCGCGCCCGAACAGCTTCATCAGCCGGGCCCAGTGCTCGGGGTTGGCGCGGCTCGTCATGACGTAGATCCAGTCGTTGGGGCCGTACGGCGTGCACTGATAGAGGCCGGATGGCGCGTTGGCGCCCATGACGGTCTTCCCGCCGCGTCGCGCCGCCGCTTTCCCCGTGCGCGCCTGCACCGCGAAGCAGGTGCGCATGTAGTGGAGCATCGCGTCCTGCATCGCGACTTGCAGCCGCCGTCCCTGGCCGGTTCGCTGACGCTCGATGAGCGAGCCGAGAATCGTGATCGCCATCAGCATGCCGGTGCCGGTGTCGCCGATGCTCGGGCCGGGCTTGACCGGCGGCCGGTCGGGCTCGCCGGTCACGCTGATCATGCCGCCGGCGGCTTGCGCGATCATGTCGAAGGCGAGTCCCTTCTCGAACTTGCTGCCGGCGCCGAATCCCTGGATCGAGCAATAGATGATGCGGGGGTTGAGCTTCTTGACCTCGTCGTAGCCGAGGCCGAGGCGCTCGATCGTCCCCGGCGCCATGTTCTCGACCGTGACGTCGGCCTTCTTGAGCATCTCCTTGACGAGATGGACCCCGCGCGGCGACTTGAGGTCGATCGCCAGTGACTTCTTGTTGGCGTTGAACATGTGGAAGTACCACGGGTCGTCCGGGGCCTTGCCCGGAAGCACCCGGCGGGCGGGATCGCCCGTCTTCGGGTTCTCGATCTTGACCACCTCGGCGCCGAGCCAGGCCAGCGCCTCGGTACACGACGGCCCCGCCTCGAATTGGGTGAAATCGACGACCCGGACGCCGGCGAGACAATCGAGGTCTTGGCAGTTGTCGCTCATCGCTGGTCCCTTTCTTCGATCTCTGACCTTGAAGCCGCCCCTGCGTCATTTCATAATCGCGTGATTTCGTCAACCTCCCGAGGAGGTTCCATGGCCCCGACCAACGACGCGCTGCGCACGATTCTTCCGGTTGCCGGCTGGAGCGAAGACCGCGCCCGCACGGTCGAAATCAGCCGCGACACCGATCCGATCTTGCCCACGCCGTTCCGCATCGGCGAGACCAGTGCCGCCGCGCTCGGCGCGGTCGGCCTCGCCGCCTCCGATCTGTGGGAGCTGCGTGCCGGGCGTCGCCAGGAGATCGCGGTCGATACGCGGCAGGCGACCGCGTCGCTCCGCAGCACGCACTACATGCAGATCGACGGGGCGCCGGTGTCGACCGAGCGCAACACGGTGATGGGCACCTATCCCGCGAAGGACGGGCGCTGGAGCTATCTGCACTGCAACTTCCCGAACCATCGTGCCGCCGCGCTGAGCGTGCTCGGCGTGCCGGAAGACCGCGAGGCGGTGCGCCAGGCGGTGGCGAAGTGGGACGCGCTCGCGCTGGAGGAGGCGATCATCGCCGCGAAGGGCGCCGGCGGCATGGTGCGCACGATGGAGGAGTGGGCCAAGCACCCGCAGGCCGCCGCGATCGCGTCGCTGCCGCTGATGGAGATCGTCAAGATCGGCGAGAGCTCGCCCGAGAAGCTTCCCGACGGCGATCGGCCGCTGTCGGGCATCCGCGTGCTCGACCTCACGCGCGTCCTGGCCGGGCCCACGTGCGCGCGCACGCTGGCCGAGCACGGCGCCGACGTCTTGAAGATCACCGCGACGCACCTGCCGAATCTCGGCTACCAGGAATACGACA
>QHTB01000143.1 GCA_003220615.1 Candidatus Rokuibacteriota bacterium | reverse complement strand
CGCAACGAGATCCTGGGCTTCCTGCGCGATCCGCTGCAGGATCTGTCGATCAGCCGACCCCGGCGGCGGCTGGAGTGGGGAATCCCGCTGCCCTTCGACGACAAGTACGTCACCTACGTCTGGTTCGACGCACTCATCAACTACGTGTCGGCACTGGGCACGCCCGGCGGTGAGGCGTTCAACCGCTACTGGCCTCACGTCGAACACCTCATTGGCAAGGACATCCTCAAACCCCACGCCATCTACTGGCCGTGCATGCTCAAGGCGGCCGGCCTCGACGTCTACCGCCATCTCGACGTCCACGGCTACTGGAACATCGGCGGCGGCAAGATGTCGAAGTCCGTCGGCAACGTGGTGGAGGCGCTGGCCCTGACCGACAAGTACGGCCACGACGCCTTCCGCTACTTCCTCATGCGCGAGATGACGTTCGGTCTCGACGCCGACTTCTCGGAGGAAGCGCTCGTCGGCCGGCTGAACGCGGACCTGGCCAACGATCTCGGCAACCTGGTCTCGCGGGCGACGACGCTGCTGGCCAAGGCCGAGCCGACCGACAATCCCCAGTTGGCGGTTCTCGAGGCCGAGCGTGAGGTCAGGACGAGGGCGGACGACGCTCGCCAGCGAGTCGAGCGAGCGATGGAGCAGTTCGCGTTCCACCGGGCGCTCGAGGCCATCTGGGAGTTCATCGGTGCCGTGAATCGGTACATCGATACCACGCAGCCGTGGGCGCTGGCGAAGGATCCGGCGAAGGCTTCCGTGCTCAATCGGGTGCTGGTCACGCTGGCCGACTCGCTGCGCTTCCTCGGCGTCATCCTCGCTCCGTTCCTCCCCGACGCGGCGGCCAAGATCCGGCGCGCGATCGGCGACGGGCGTGAGCCGTCCCTTGCCAACGCGGCGATGGGACGGATCAACACCATCCCGCGCGTCGAGCGCCTGTCCGGCCTCTTTCCTCGTGTCGACGACAAGGCACGGCTGGAGAGACCGACCGAGGCAGCGGTGGCGTCAGCGGCGGCGACCTCGGCGGCGATCACGATCGACGAGTTCGGGAAGCTCGACTTCCGTGTGGCCGAGGTCATCGCAGCCGAGACCGTTCCCAAGTCGAAGAAGCTACTGAAGCTCACGGTGTCGCTGGGCGATTCCCAGCGCACGGTCGTCGCCGGCATCGCCGAGCACTATGCGCCGGGGGATCTCGTCGGCAAGAAGGTCGTGATCGTCGCCAACCTCGAGGCGGCCAAGCTCATGGGGATCGAGTCCCAGGGCATGGTGCTGGCGGGGTCGGCCGGTGATCGGCTGGCCGTCGTCACGCCGGACCGGGACCTGCCGCCCGGCGCCCGGGTGAAATGAGTCGCGAGTACGTCGACGTCATCCTGGAGGTCGCGGCGCGCGACGCGTCCATCGCCCGCGTGCTCCGCGAGATCTGCGCGCTCGACGCCGGGATGCGCTCGATGGCGCTCGACCTCGTCAGCGCGCAGCTGACCAATCACGCGCTGGCCAGGGACCTGCGCGAGTGCGTGGTCGCGCTCCGCCGGGACGACGTCGCCCGCCGGATCGCCGAGGCCCTGGCGTCCACGGGGTGAGCGGGCTCGCGCCGTTCATCCGACAGTGGGGCATCTCGCTCGCCTCCCTCGTCGGCGGACTCCTCACGCTGTTCGTGTTCCGCCACGAGCTCAGCCACGTCCGCTGGATCGTGGGCTACGTCCTGCTCCTGTGGCTGCTCTTCGCCCTGATCACCCAGGTCCGGAGGACGCTCGAGGGCTCGGAGCGGCGGGCGGCGCGGCTGGTGGTTACCGGCGTCGACTACACGATCCAGTCGCTCTACCACGGCATCCTCCTCTTCCTGCTCCCCGTGTACTGGGCGAGCACCACGCTGACGTCGCGCAACGTCATGTTCTTCCTGGTGCTGGCTGGCCTGGCCTTGCTGGCGACGTTCGATCCGTGGTTCCGCGCGATCGTCCACCCGCGGCCGTGGGCCGGCGCGGTCTTTTTCTTCATCTGCGTCTTCGGCGCGCTCGACGTGGCGCTCCCGCTCGTGGGCTTCCCGCCGCGCTTTGCGCTCATGGTGAGCGCCGGGGCGGGCGTCATCGCGCTGGCGCCGGCGCTCTGCGTGGCCCGGAAGTGGCCATGGCGCGTCAGCGCCACCGTCAGCGCGCTCGCCGCCTTCGTCGTCGCCGGGCTGGCGTACGCGGGGCGCGGCTGGCTTCCGCCGGTGCCGCTCAGCCTCGCCAGTCACGTGCTGGCCTGGAACGTCGGCACCCTCGAGTCGCTCGAGCCGGTCACACGAGCGATCAAGGCCGCCGATCTGAGAGCTCGCGGACTGGTGGCCTACACGGCGGTGTACGCGCCCGCCGGCCTCAAGCAAGGGATCCGCCACGTGTGGCAGCGTGACGGCGAGGTGATCGACGTCGTGAACCTCTCGCCGGTGCACGGCGGGCGCCGCGAGGGCTTTCGCACGTTCTCGCGCAAGACGTCGTTCCCCGACGCCGTCGTCGGCCGCTGGTCGGTCGACGTGACGACCGACTCGGGACAGCTCATCGGCCGCTTCCGGTTCCGCGTGATCCCGTGAGCCCTCCCGAGCTCTTCGACACGCACGCGCATCTTCACTTTCCGGAGTTCACGAGCGACCTGCCCGACGTCCTGACCCGCGCCCGCGAGGCCGGCGTGACACGGATGGTGACGATCGGGACCGACGTGGCCACGTCGAGGGCGGCCATCGAGCTGGCGAGCCGCGAGGCCAACGTGTGGGCGGCGGTCGGCATCCACCCTCACGATGCGGGCGAGGCCGACGACACGGCGTTCGCAGAGATCGCGCGACTGGCGCGAGAGCCGCGGGTCGTCGCCGTCGGCGAAATCGGCCTCGATTTCTTCCGCAACCTCTCGCCCCGTGCGGATCAGGAGCGCGTGTTCACGCGCCTTCTCGCGCTCGGCCGCGAGGTGGGCAAGCCCGTCCTGATCCACTGCCGCGAGGCCCACGAGGACGTGCTGCGGATTCTCGGCGAGGGACGCGTGGGCGAGATCGGCGGGATCATGCACTGCTTCTCCGGCGACGCTGCTCTGGCCCGGCGGTGCCTGGACCTCGGGCTCGCGATCTCGCTGGCCGGCCCGGTCACGTATCCGAACGCCCGCGCGCTTCCCGACGTCGCGCGCCTCGTGCCCGGCGACCGTCTGGTGATCGAGACCGACTGCCCGTTCCTGCCACCGCAAGGCCATCGCGGCCGGCGCAACGAGCCCGCCTACCTGGCGCTCACGGCCGCCCGAGTGGCCGAGCTGCGCGGCGAGGCGCTCGAGACGCTCGCGGCTCGGCTGAGCGACAACGCGCGTCGGTTGTTCAAGATCCCGTGACCCTGCGCGACTTCGGCTTCTATCTGCGAGGCCGACTCAATATCGGGATTGGCCGCGTGCTCAACGCGGGCCGGGCGCCGGCGGTGCCGATGGCCCCGCCGGTGCCGCTCGACGAGATCCTGCGCGGCGGCGACGGCCCGTTGGCGCTGTCCCGGCTGCTCGAGGCGCGGCCCAACGACGAGCGTGAGCGCGCCGTGGCCTGGTATCTCGAGCGCCGCGGCGTGCCGTTCACGCGGAGCCGGTTCGAGACGTTCGAAGGGCGCGGCGAGAACTTCACGGTCGACGTCGGCTCGGGCGATCGCGTGGTCGTGCTGATCGCCCACCACGACGCGGTGCCGCGCAGTCCCGGTGCCAACGACAACGCCGCCGCGGTCGGCATCCTGCTACACCTGCTGGAGCGGATCGCGCGCGACCTGCCGCCCCGTCTCCGCGTCCGCTTCCTCTTCACGGCCGCCGAGGAGCTCGGTTATCTGGGCGCGCGCGAGTACGTCAAGCGCGAGCGCCTGGACGGGATCACCGGTGTCCTGAGCCTCGAGCTGTGCGGAATCGGCGACGCCCTCGCCGTGTGGGACACGCCGGGCGCGAGCCCCCCGGCATTTCTGACATCGGTGGCGGGAGCGCTCGACACACTCGGCTTGCGCCGCGACGAGGGCTATCACCTGGTGGGCCGCATTCCCGTCTTCGGCAGCGACCATCGCGCGTTCGCGGCGGCCGGCATCCCGGCCTACGGCTTCACCATCGTGCCCTTCGCCGAAGCCGATGCCCTCAGGCGCTTCGTCTTCAGCCCCGTGCGGAGCGCGCTCCGCGCGATGGTGAGACGCCCGGTCCCCTTCGACACGTACCACACGCCCCGCGACGCGTTCGCCACGCTCGAGCCAGCGGCCCTCGAGCGCGTCGCTCACGCGCTCACGTCGGTGATCGCCGGGCTCGGTTGAGCGTCAGGCGGCCGCGGCAGGTCGGCTGAACAGCGCGATCGCCTGGTCGCTCGTGAGGATCTCGGCGCGGTGGTAGCGCTGCATGTACGCGAGCGCATAGTCGTGAGCGGCGCGGTCGGGTGAGGAGACGCCGTCCGAGATCACGCAGATCTCGTAGTTGAGGTAGAAGGCATCGATGACGGTGTGCTGGACGCAGGCCTCGGTCCACGCGCCCGTGACGTAGAGCCGCTTGACGTCGAGCTCGCGGAGCACCGCGTCGAGCCGGGTTCCGCTGAATCCGCTGTAGTGCTTCTTCGCGATCTGATAATCGCCGGGCCGGGGCGCCAGCTCGTCGACGACGTCGGCGTCCGGCGTGCCGACCACGCAGTGGGGACCCCAGATCTTGAAGTGCTTGTCGTGGCCCACCTCTTCGGGGAGGAAGTTGTCCTTGACGAAGACGATGGTCAGGCCCCGCTCCCGCCCGGCGTCGATGACGCGTCGGACGGTGGCGAACAGTCGCCGCGCATCGAGCGGATCGGGCAGGGTGGGATCGTTCTTGAAGAACCCCTTGAGGAGATCGACGACGAGGATCGCGCTACGCGGAGGCATGGCGAGCGAGCAGCCGCCGGCTGCGGGCGGCGTCCGCCGCGGGCACGAGGATCCTGACCTCGCCCTGGGCCCCCACGGTGAAGGGGTGGACGGAGTGCGCGATGCGCGAGCGCAGCACGGTCGGAATGCCCTCGCTCTCGAAGAGGCCCTTGACCACGATCGCCTCGGCCTGGGCGCAGCGGTGCACCTCGGTCAGCGCGCGCTCGTCGGGCGGCGGCAACTTCGTCGGGAACGGGATGACTCGGCCGCGTCTGGCCATGGCTGGGGCCCAGTATAATGCCGGCGCGATGCCCGTAAAGGTCGGCGTGGTCGGCGACTACGACCCCGGATCGCGTGCCCATCGCGCGACGGATGCGGCGCTCGCTCACGCGGCCGGCGCGTCGTCCCTCGCCGTCGACGTCCGGTGGGTGCCGACCGAGGGGCTGGTGGCCGCCGACGCGGTGCGGCGCCTCGAGCGCTTCGACGGTTTCTGGATCGCGCCGGGCAGTCCCTATCGAAGCCTCGACGGAGCGCTGCGCACGATTCGATGGGCGCGAGAGCGGGACTGGCCCCTCGTGGCCACCTGAGGGGGCTTTCAACATACTCTGTTAGAGTATGCGCGCCACGTCGCCGGGTTCACCGACGCGCGCCACGCCGAATACGGTGGCGAGGCCGAGTCGGCCCTGATCGCGCCGATCGCGTGTGCCGTCGCGGGCCGAACCCCTGGAGCGCCCGTGCTGTCCGGCCCGCGAATGAAGGTCACCGTGGCCGACGGCACGCGCGCCGCGACGATCTACGGCCAGCCCGTGATCGAGGAGGAGTTCTTCTGCAACTACGGGTTGAATCCCGACTACCAGCAGCGCCTGGCCGCGGCCGGCCTCTCGCTCAGCGGCTTCGATGAGCGCGGCGAGGTGCGAATGGCGGAGCTTCCCGATCGGCGGTTCTATCTGGCCACGCTGTTCCTTCCTCAGCTCGCCTCGACCGAGTCCGCGCCTCATCCGCTCGTCGTCGCGTTCGTGGGAGCGGCGGCGGCGTTCGCCGCGTTTCGCTCCACGCCCTCGCTGACGTGACGGCGCCCAGCGGCCGCTACGTCGGCGCCTCGCGCAAGCGCGTGGAAGACCGCGCGCTCATGACCGGCGGTGGCCGCTACGTCGACGACATCGCCGTGCCCGGCGTGCTGCACGTGCACTTCGTGCGCAGCCCTCACGGCCACGCGCGGATCGTGCGGCTCGATACGGGCGCGGCCCGGCGCGCCGCCGGTGTCGTGGCCGTCGTGTCGGCAGGCGACATCAAGCATCTCGGCCAGCCCGCGGCGAATGCGTTCTTCCCCGACATGAAGATCGCGCCGTTTCCACTCCTGGCCGACGGCGCCGTGCGGTTCGTCGGCGAGCCGATCGTCGCCATCGTGGCCGAGAGCCTCCCGGAGGCGCGTGATGCGGCCGACCTCGTCGACATTGAGTACGAGCCGCTCGCCGCGGTGCTGGACGCCGAGAGCGCGCAGGCCGCGGCCGCGCCCATCGTCCACCAGAGCCTCGGCACCAACCGCGCGATCGCCGGGGCGTGGCGGGCCGGCGACGCCGCCGCGGCCTTCGCCGCCGCTGCGCGCGTAGTCACCGTCAGCGTGGATCAGACGCGCGTCGCCGCCGTGACGATGGAGCCGCGCGGCTGCATGGCCCGCTACGACACGGCCGCCGACGAGCTGACCGTGTGGCTGGGGACCCAGGCGCCGTTCCGGGCGCGTGGGGAGATCGCATCGGTCATCGGCTTCGGCGAGCACAAGATCCGCGTCATCGCTCCCGACGTCGGCGGGGGTTTCGGGGCCAAGGGCACGACGTACCGCGACGAGATCCTCGTGGCCTGGCTCGCCGTCTTCCTTCGCCTGCCGGTGAAGTGGATCTCCACCCGGACCGAGGACCTCATGACGACGCAGCACGGCCGCGGCGCGCGCGCCCGCGGGGAGCTGGCGGTGACTGCCGACGGCAAGATCGCCGGGCTGCGCGCGCGAATCGCGGTCGCGCTCGGCTCGCAGCTCGTCGTCAACGGCGCGGGACCGGTACGCAATCACGGCCGGACGATGCCGGGCGCCTACGTGGTGCCCGCGGTCGACATCCAGGCGACGGCCGCGTACACGACCACGAACTCGACCGGGCCGTATCGCGGTGCCGGGCGGCCCGAGGGCGTCTTCGTGATCGAGCGCTTGATGGACGAGGCCGCCCACGCGCTCGGCCTCGACCCGGCGGACATCCGCCGCCGCAACCTCGTGCCGGCCGGCGCCTTTCCGTATCGGACGTCGACGGGACAGGTCTACGACTCCGGCAATTACCCGGCCGCGTTCGAGCGGGCCCTCACCTTGGCCGAGTACGGTCGCCAGCGCGCCGAACAGGCGCGAGCCCGCGCGCGAGGCCACGTCGTCGGCGTGGGCCTCGCCGCCTACGTCGAGCCGTCGGCGGCCGGCTGGGAGTCCGGCACTGTACGGATCGAGCGGACCGGCGTCGTCACCGTCGTCACGGGCTCGAGCGCTCACGGCCAGGGCCACGAGACGACGTGGGCCCAGATCGCGGCCGACGCCCTCGGCGTGCCTCCCGAGTCGATCCGCGTCCGTCACGGCGACACGCAGGGGACGCCCCAGGGCGTCGGCACGTTCGGCAGCCGCTCCACGGTGCTCGGCGGCAGCGCCGTCTTCCGGGCGGCGACCGAGGTCCGGGAAAAGGGCGGCCGGCTGGCCGCGAGTCTTCTCGAGGCGGCGCCGGCCGACGTGGTCCCGGTCGTCGGCGGCTGGGAGGTGCGAGGCGTTCCCGGCCGGCGCGCGACGTGGGCTCAGGTCGCCGATCTCGCCTATCGCGGCACGGGCTTGCCGAAGGGCGAGGCGCCCGGGCTCGACGCCACCGTGTTCTTCAACGCCGAGAGCGAGGTGTGGTCGTTCGGCACGTGTGTCGCGACCGTCGCGATCGATCGCGACACCGGCCGCGTCACGCTCACCCGCTGCGTGTGGGTCGACGATGCCGGCACCATCATCAACCCGCTCCTGGCCGAGGCGCAGCTTCACGGCAGCTACGCCCAGGGCGCCGGGCAGGCGTTGATCGAAGGCATCGTCTACGACGCGGACGGCCAGCTCCTGACGGCGTCGTTGATGGACTACGCCGCGCCGCGCGCCGACGACTTTCCCGAGCCGGTCATCGGGGAGATGCACACGCCGTCCCCCAACAATCCGCTCGGAGCGAAGGGTGTCGGCGAAGCCGGTTGCATCGCGCTGCCGCCGGCGATCGTCAACGCGGTCGTGGATGCGCTCCGCCCGTGGGGTTGCACGCACGTCGACATGCCGCTCACGTCCGAGAAGGTCTGGCGCATTCTCCACTGATCACTCGGCGGTACAATCCACAGGAGCATTGTCATGGCTGACCTCGAATATTTTTCCGGCCTCTCGTTCCCCGCTACCGTCTGACGGTCCGATGACCTCCGGCATCGTCCTGGCCTGTCCCTGCGGGGAGGTCTATGAGCTGAAGCCCGAGTTCGCCGGCCGGCTCCTCGAGTGCCCGGTCTGCAACAGGCATCTCCGCGCGGGCATGCCGCCGGGAACGCCGCGCCGGACGATGCCCGACCTCGAGCCTGCGTTCGATCGCGATCTCTTCCTGTTGCGCGAGCGGTTCCTCTCGATCTCGTCGAAGTACGAGGTCTGGTCCGGAGACGGCCGGCCGATCCTCTACGTCGAGCGTCCGACCTATCTCCTGCGTACGGTGTTCGCGTATGTCCTGGCCGCGATCGCCGCGTCCATGGTGATGGCGTGGACCGGCGAGGTCGTGGCCGCCGGCGGCTCCGCGCTCGGGGCGCTGGCGGGCCTGCTCGGATCTGGGCTCGCATTGGCGACGTTCATCGTCGTCTCGATGTCGGCCCGGCCGTTGCGTCACGTCACCGTGTTTCGCGACGAATCGCGCCGCGAAGTCCTTCTGCGCGTCTGGCAGGACCAGCGGGTCGCCGTCCTCGCCCGCACCTACACGGTGGTGACGGCCGTCGGCCTCCCGCTGGCCCGGCTGCGCAAGGAATACATCCACAACATCTTTCGCAAACGCTGGTACGTGGAGACGCCGGCCGGCCAGCGCACGGCGATGGCCATCGAGGATTCGATGGTCCTGTCGCTGTTGCGACGGGTCCTCGGGTCGCTGTTCGGCCTCCTGAGGACGAACTTCATCCTCGTCCGCCTCGACCCGGGGTCGGCCGGCGTGGTGTTCGGTGAGTTCAACCGGAAGTTCACCATCCTCGACCGCTACGTCCTCGACCTCACCAGCGATCCCGAGCACAGCCTGGACCGGCGTGTCGCATTGGCCCTCGGCGTGATGCTCGACACCGGCGAGGGCCGCTGACCGCTCGCACGTCAGGCCGACGCCCGTCGCCGTCTGACCGGTCTCATCCGCCTCCGCGCGGCGGATCGGGTAGTGTAAGGAGCGATCACGCCGCCGGGGAGGCTCGACCCACGCACGACGCAGACCGCCCGCTGCGCATCACGTCCGACATGCTGCTCTCGCGGCGCGTCGACTTCGAGCGCCGGATGCGCCGGCTGCCGCGGGTCACTGCTGGCCTCATTGCGCTGCTGCTCTTCGTCTACAGCGTGGAGATCGCCTTCGATGCCCTCGACACCGACCACGCGATCATCGCCTTCGGCGCGCTCTTCAGACCGGCCGTCGCCGCCGGTGAGTACTGGCGCTTGCTCAGCGCGACGTTCCTTCACGGAAGCTTCGATCACCTGGTCGGCAACGCCGTCGCGCTCTTCATCCTCGGCATGCTGTGCGAGCACGCGTTCGGCCGGCGCCAGTTCGTCGTGCTCTACGTCGCGAGCGCCGTCGGCGGGTCGCTGCTGAGCTTGCTGTGGAGCCCGGGGCCGTCGGTCGGCGCGTCAGGGGCGATCTTCGGACTGCAAGGCGCGGCGATCGCGCTGTTCCGGGGGCAGCGCGACCGCCTCCTCGTGCGCGACCGCCGGATCGGCGTGGTGCTGCTCGTCTGGGCGATCTACACGGTGCTCGGCGGGTTGACCTCGGCCTACATCGACAACGGCGCGCACATCGGTGGCCTGGCGACGGGCTGGCTCGTCGGCCGGCGACTCCACCCGGTGGTGCTGGAGCCCATGCCGCTCGAGCGCGAGCGCGTCCTGCGACGCTGGCTGTGGATCGTCTGGATCGTGCTCGCCTACACCGCAGTCGGCTGGCTGGTCAGATAGCGGGGAGGTCGCGCGCGGCCGGAATATCACGGAGCGACGTCGCGGCGCGGACCCCGCGCGCGATCGCGCGGGCCACGGCGTCGGCGGCGAGGACGCCGACGCGGGTGAGATCGAAGGGCAGATCCCCCACGGACAGCACGAACAGCGAGTCGCCGTCGAACGCGGTGTGCGGCGGGGAGAGCGCGCGGCCGAAGCCGACCATCGCCAGCGAGGCCACCTTCGCCGCCTCGATCTTCGTGAGACGCGCATTGGTCGTCACGACGCCGATGGTAGTGTGACGCGGCCCCTCGAAGCGGCCGGCGCCGGCCGCGATGGCGCGCGCCGAGTCGATGAGGCGGCGGCTGTCCGGCGCTTCCCGGGTTCCCGCGATCACGGCCCCCGTCTCAGGATCACGCACGTCGCCGACGGCGTTGACCGCCATCAGCGCGGTGACGACGATATCGCCGGCCTGGGCGGCGGTGTAGCCGACGCCCCCGCGCATCGCGCACGCGACGCCGTTGACCTTGCCGACCGTGGCGCCGGTGCCGGCGCCAACGCTGCCCTCGGCCACGGGCCCCGCCGCCGCGCTCTTCGCTGCGTCGTATCCCATCTCGCGCGTCGGCCGGGCGCGGGCGTCACCGACGTTGAGATCGAACAGGAAGGCGCCGGGGACGTGGGGGACGACCGCCGCGCCCACGCGGAAGCCGACGCCGCGCTCCTCGAGCCAGCGCATCACGCCGTAGACCGCTTCCTCTCCGAAGCGACTGCCGCCGCCCAGCACGACGCCGTTGACCGTGCCGACCAGGTGCCCCGAGTCCAGGTGGTCGAGCCCGACGACGTCGTTGGCGCCGCCGCGGAGGGCGATGCCGGCCACCGCCGGTTGATCGGTGAGCACGACGGTGACGCCGGTGACTCCGATGGGGTCGGTCGCGTGGCCGACGCGGATGCCCGCGATCATTGAAGCGGTGGCCGCGAGCCCGGGTCGCTCCGTGGGTGGCCGGTTCCAGGCACGCTGGGCCGCCGCGTCGCGTCTGCGGCCGAGAGCCGGCCAAGCGCGACTTCGCCGGCGACCTCGAGCGCGCGGGCGGCAAGCTGGCGAGCGAACGGGTGGCGATGCGCGTCGCGCGTGTCGTCGCCGAGCTCAGCCGCCGCGGCGCCGGCGAGCGTGGCGTGCTCCCCGCGCCCGGCCGAGTCGAAGACCAGCGCCATCTCGGCGAGCCGGCGGGCCCAGCGTCCGCGCACCTCGGGCGTCAGCTCGCGCTCGACGACACGGGTGATCACCGCCTCCCGGTGCTCGGCCTTGATCTGGTCGGAGACGACCAGCCGACTCTCACGCGCTTGCAGCATCTCGACCGCCTCGGGCTGGACTCGCTCCGGCTCGAGGAACCATCCGTTCAGCTCGGGAAGATTCAGTAACTCGGCCGAGCGCTCGACGAGTGTGGGTTCGGCCGGCGCCAGCGCGGGGGGCTCGGCCGCCGGGACGTCGTCGAAGCGCGGCCGCCAGCGCTCGAAGGCGGCCGGCGGCGCCGTCCCGGCGTGACGATGACGGGCGAGCGCCTCGGCCACGAGCCCGGCCGCTCGCCCCGGGTCGATCTCGACCCAGGGCAGCTTCTGCGATGCAGCGAGCTCGGCGAGCTCGCGTTCGAGGCGCTTCCGGGTGATGTCGCCTCCGGCCGCGTCGAGGATGCCGATCTCATCGTTGAGGATGAGCGAGCAGAGACGAAGCGCGCCGAACGGGCCCTCGAAGAGGATCCACGACGCGCGAGACCCGGTGCCGTCGATGCCGGAGAGCCACGCGCGAACGGGGCGCGTGTCGCCCTGAGCGACGAGTGGACGGGCGGCCGATGCGGCGGGCGCGATCGTCACGCCTCGCTGAGTGAGACGATAGATGACGCGCCGGGCTGGCCGGCGGAGCGACCGCGTCGTGTGATCGGCGAATGAAGAAAGGAGGGGAAGCGCGGCCGCCCCGTGCTCGCGCGCGAACGCCCACAGCGTCTGTTCGAGCTGGGCCGGTGGCGCCGACGCCAGCGGCGTCACCTCCGCGGACCCGGGCATCGTTCCCGTCGCCAGCCAGTGATCGAGCAGGCGTCGGCAGTCGGCGTCAGCCGCCGGCTCGGGCGGCGACGTCATTCGAACGCGAGGCCGAAGAAGCGGTGACCGGCGCCGTCGGGGAAGTGGACCCGACGCGTGTAGTCGAGGGCGCTGGCGAAGCTCTCGAAGTGCTCGGCCAGCCGGCGGTAGGGCGCCGCTCGCTGCGTGGCCCGGGCGTGCTCGGAGACGAAGTGGTAGGCGCGCTTGCCCTGGGCGACGTAGAAAGCGTGGCTGGCCAGTCGCTCCACCCGCTCGCGGAAGACGCCCGTCATGAACATGGTGTAGTCACCGATGTGGCGGCGGACCGACACCTCGTGCTCCGGCTGGAAGTTTTCCTCCCAGGCCGACTGGACGTCGAGGAGCATGTCGACGACGGTCTCCAGACGCGGCAGCGCGACGCCGGGAGGGAAGAGGTTCTCGGTGCGGGCAAAGCGTGTCAGGAGATCGGCGAGGTACGTAGCCGCTGGCTCGTCCGTGATGGCCAGGTCCTTGAACGACGCCCGGACCGCTTGATCGAAGAAGCGTCGCAGCTCCACGAGTGTCCTCCCTCGTCCGCTGAAGCTTCTCGATTCGATCATAGCAGATCGCTTGCGCGGCTCCGCCGGCCCGTTTGCTAAAATCACGGGCCGTGGTCGCCGAGCCTCGTCGAAGGACTCCCTGGCTCATCGTCGTCGCCGCGGTCCTGCTGGCCGGGCTCCTCGCCTACACGCTCTTTGCCGGTTGGCTTCCCGCCAAGCAACGGATGACGCGTCTCGAGGCCGAGATGAAGGACGTCTATGCCCGAGAGGCGGCGCTGCAGACGACGCTCGCTCAGCAGGAGCAGCGAGGGTTGGCGCGCGAGCAACAGCTCAATGCGCTGCGCACCGAGCGCGACGAGCTCGCCCGCCGCGTCGAGGACCTCGAGCGCGAGCTGGCCGCGGCCCGCGCGCGTCGCCGTTAATCTCGCAGTCCCGCCAGTCTGGGAAGGCGCCGGCCGAAGACCTCGGCAGCCACCTTGAACGTCTCGACCACGGTCGCGGCGGCGCCGTCGGCTCGCGTCGCGTTCCACCACCGACCGAGATGCTCTTCCGACCGGAAGAAGTTGATCGTGTGTCAGAGGCCGGCGCACGCCTTGGCCCGGATGTCCTCACGCGTGCCCACCCAGACCATCGCCGTCGTGGGCTCGAGCGGCCCCTCGGGCCCGGTGCGCAGCACGAGTGGGTCGCCGCAGTCGTGGCAGCGGGAGTGGATCGTGACCGCTTCGCCCATCAGCGCCGCGACCCCCAGGGCGTCGGTCGCGCAGCACGCGTACCGAGGGCGCCGGTCGCCCGGCTCGAGACGAAACGCGTTGGGGCGGGCGCTGAACGGATAGGCGAGGACGACGGCGCCCGCCTCCACCAGAACCAGGTCGTGGTGATCGAGCTCGGCGATGGCGTCGGCGACCTCGCCCGGAGCGAGATCAGGGAACAAGCCCGTGACGGGCAGCGCGCCTTCGCCGGCGGCCAGGCGACGGATGATCACGCCGAGCGCCCGGCGGGCGAGCGGACCGATCGCCTCCCGATCCGTCCACCGAGCGAGGAACGCGGCATCCATCAGGTCCGCAGCCTGCTTGACGGCATAGCCCGACGCCATGCCGCCGAGGATAGCTCAGCTCAGGCGGCTCGGCGCACCGCCTCGCGAGCGCGGGACGCGCTGGTCGACAGCGTTTCCTGAACGCGCTGACCGGTCTGCTCGGCCGTCGCGTGCACACGATCCACGGCCTGGCTGAGCGCCTTGGCGTTGGCGCCGATCAGCCTGAAGGTCCGCTGCGCCGTGTCCACGCTTTCGAGCAGCGTTTCCTTGACCGCCGCGATCGATAGCTCGCTGAGATCGTCGAGCACCCGGCGATTGGCCTCGGCCCACAGCGCGGTCTGCTCCTGGTCGGCCATCGCTGTCTCTCTCCTATGCCGCTTCGTCGCCGCGGCGAACGCGCTCGACGACGCTGATTCGGACTTTTCCTTCACGGGCGAGGATGGCGACCAGGGAGCTGGCCGCATCCTCCGAGATCGCCAGTCGGCGCGCGGTCGTCGCGATCGAAGTCGAGCCGTCACCCTCCAGGCACGCGAGGAAATCCTGCTCGACGTCGGCCCACCAGTCGTCCGCTGGTCTAGGCATCGCCACGCACCGTCTCACCGTCGATGTCGATGAACACGAGCGGCGTGTCCGCCCTGACCCAGATCGCCGCCGCGATCGCGCCGGTCTTGCTGTTGAGCCCTTGCCACACGCCGCCGGCCGGCGCCCGATCGTGACCACAGCGCGCGACCTCGCGCTTGTACTCCTCGAACCCGTCGTGGGCGAGCGCGCTCACGACAGCGTCCGGCTCGGCAACCCACGCGTGTTGCTCTCCGGACCACCGCATCGTTCCGTTCTCTCGAAGCTCGGTCAATCGATTCATGCGTTCCATGGCGAGCCTCCGATCGTGACAACACGCCCCTGACGATGGTGTTCTCGCCGCTGCGAGCAGAAGGAAGAAAGGCGTGTAATGAAAAGGCCAGGGCCCGGCGAGGCGTGGTCTGACATCGCACCTGTGGCATTACCACGCCAATCGCGCTCCCATCACGGGTGTGACGATCACGTCAGCGCGTCGCGCCGTGAACTTTGTAGACAGCGCAGGATGAATTTGTAGAACGCGGTGTGGATAACGTCAGCCGCGGCGCTGGCACTCGCGTTGCCCTCTCGACACGCGCTCGTCGCGGAGGTGGGTATGGATGGTCGTCGACTGATCGAATCGCTCGTGCCGGAAATCGCGCCGAATGCGAATGTCGTCGGTGTCGAGGAACGGGAGCGTCACTACTCGGTGACGATCCCAGGAACGACGGGCGTCCTGGGCCGGCGTCGATGTGCCGCGCGATGCCGTCGAGGCCGCGGAACATTCAGGTGAAGCGCGCGAGCGGCTCGTGGCGGCGCTCAAGCGCTGCGCCGATGACGTGGTGGCTGAGATTCCCGACGGCCGTGCCTAGCCGGGCCGGCCGCGGATCGCGCCGCCGGACGGTGTTACGGCGCGTCCGTTACCGCGTCAGGCCAACGCCTCGAGCAGGCGCACGTTCGCCGCGTGATCCCCAACGGCGATCCGCAAGTGGTCAGGGAATCCGACGGCCGCGCCATCACGCACGATGATCCCGGCGCGCAGCAGGCGCTGGAGCACGGCGCTCGCCTGCGGCACTTGCACCAGCAGGAAGTTCGCCTGCGACGGCGGGAAGCCGAAGCCGCGGCGAGACAACTCGCGGGAGAGAAATGCGCGCTCGCGGATCACCACGTCCCGGGTGCGCTCCCAGTGGGCGCGATCCTCGAGCGCGGCGAGTGCGGCGACCTGTCCGAGACGGTTCACGTTGTAGGGCGCGCGCACGCGATTGAGCCGCTCGGCGACGTCGGCGGTGGCCACCGTGTAGCCGACGCGCAGGCCGGCGAGCCCCGCGATCTTCGAAAACGTCCGCAGCAGGATCAGGCGGGGGTAGTGAGCCAGCAACGTGATGCCGTCGGGATATTCGGGATCGTCGCAGAAGTCGCAGTAGGCCTCGTCGAGGAGGGTCAGCGGCGCGTCGTTACCGAGAGCGTCGAGGAAGGCCGTCAGCGGCGCGCGGCGGATGATCGTGCCGGCCGGGTTGTGTGGCGAGCACAGCACGATCGCCTTCGTCCTCGCCGTCAATCGGCTGGCCATGTCGTCCAGATCGGTCTCGTACTTCGCCAGCGGGCTTGGAACCACCCGGGCGGCCATCAGCTCGACCACGGTCGTGTAGGGCTCGAAGGAGGGCTGGGGGATGATCACCTCGTCGCCCGGCTCCAGGGCTGCCCAACCGATGAGCGCGAGCAGCTCGTCGGCGCCGTTACCGACGACGATCTGGGCGGGGGCCACACCCAGCCGCGCTGCCAGCGCCTCGCGCAGCGAGGTCGAGCCACCGTCAGGATAGAGGTGGACGCGGGCGGCCTCGCGCGCAATCGCCTCGACGACGCGAGGCGAGGGGCCGAGCGGGCTCTCATTGGCCGACAGCCGGACGAGGTCGGTTCGGCCTAGATCGGAGGCGAGCGCCTCCAGTGGCCGGCCAGGGTCATACGGGGCAATACGGTCGACCGCAGCACGCCAAATGCGTCGCATCTTGGCATTGTAATAAGTCCGCGTCCGATTTGACAGTATTCGCCGCGGATTGCTACGCTCTGCCTCGTCATGTCGCCCGAGCTGTATCGCCGGGCCCGGCGCGCCGAGGCCAAGGCCGACCGCGCGGACGACCGGCGGCGACTCCGGCTCGACTTCTTCCGTGCTGCCCTCGCCGAGGGGCTCGACTCCGTGAAGGTTATGCACGCCGGTGGCGCCTCCGGCCAGGAGTCCGTGCAGGCCCACGCCCGCGTGGTGGACGACCTCGTGAAGTCGTTGACGAAGCTCATTACAAGCGACACCAATGGTCTGGCGGCAACCCCGTTCGTCGTCATCGCCCTGGGCGGTTACGGCCGCGGCGAGCTCCATCCGTCGTCCGACATCGACCTCATGGTGATCTACGACGCTGAGCTGTCCCCGTACGTCCAGCGGGTGACCCAGGAGCTGCTCTATACGCTGTGGGACCTCGGACTCCAGATCGGCCACAGCCTGCGCTCGCTGCCGGACTGTGTCGCGATCGCCCGGACCGACCTCGCCAGTCGAACGTCCATGCAGGCGGCGAGGTTCCTCGCCGGCGACCGCCGGCTGTTCGCCCGGTTCCGTCGAGTGCTCGAGGAGAACGTCTACCAGCGCGACTTCGAGCAGTTCCTGGCGGCGACCCTGGCCGAGCGCGACCAGCGGTACCGTAAGTACGGCGCGTCGCCCTACATCGGCGAGCCGAACATCAAGGAGTCGGCGGGCGGCCTGCGCGACATGCACACGGCGATGTGGCTGGCCGCCGCGAAGTTCGGCACGCGCACGCTGCGCGAGCTCAACGACAAGGGGTTGATCACGCCACGCGAGCAAGCGCAGACGGACGCCGCCCTCACCTTCCTCTGGCGCGTTCGCAACGAGCTTCATTTCCTCGCCGGCCACAAGAACGACGTGCTCGGCCGGGACGTGCAGCCGGCCATCGCGCGGAACTTCGGCTACGAGGGCGACGAGCGCAGCCTCGACGTCGAGCGGTTCATGCGCGAGTACTACCTGCACGCGCGCGCCATTCATCGCGTCTCGCGCCGGCTCATCGCGCGCTGCCAGGAGACGGTCACCGTGCGTGGCGTCGCCGAGCGGCGCAACCGTCATCAGGCGCTGGCCGACGGCCTGGTCTTCATCGACGGGCGCCTCTATCTCGCCGACCGCGACAGCGCGGTGTTCGCCGCCAATCCGACGCGGCTCATGAAGGTGTTCTGGCATCTGCATCGGCTCGGGTGTGAGCTGTCCGTCGAGCTCGAGCGGGCGGTCGAGGAGTCGCTCGACCTGATCGACGACGACTTCCGCAGCTCGCCCGCGGTGCGGGAGCTGTTCCTCGACATCTGCCGGACGTGGGGGCGGGTGGCGGTGACGCTCTCGGAGATGCACGAGCTCGGCGTCCTCGGACGCTATCTGCCCGAGTTCGGCGCGCTGACGTGTCTGGTGCAGTACGACGTCTACCACAAGTTCTCGGCCGACCAGCACTCGCTGCTGGCCGTCGAGCACATGGAGGCGTTGGCGCCCGGCCAGTCGGCGGAGTCCGAGGGAGCGGCGCAGGTCTTCAGCGAGGTGGAGAAGCCGGAGCTGCTGATGCTCGGCATGCTGCTACACGACATCGGCAAGGCCAAGGGCCATGGCCACGTCAAGAAAGGCATCCCGCTCATCCAGGCGCTCTGCACGCGCCTCGACCTGCCCGCCGCCGCCGCCGCCGTCGTCGAGTTCCTCGTCGCCCATCACCTCACGATGTCCCACGTGGCCCAGCGCCGGGACATCGACGATCCGAAAACGATCGCCGACTTCGCCGCCGCCGTGGGCGATCCCCAGCGGCTCCGGATGCTCTACCTGCTCACGTGGGCCGACATGCGCGCGGTGGGGCCGGGAGTCCTCACGCCGTGGCAGGCGGTGATCCTGCACGAGCTCTACGCACGGACGATGGCGCGCGTGACCGGCGGCCGTCTCGAGCGCCCGAACCGCGCGGTGCTCGCCGATCGCGTGGTGCCCCTCGTCAAGCAGGACGTGTCCGTGCAGGCGGTGAAGGGCCACCTGGCCATGATGTCGGAGCGCTATCTGGCGACGACGAGCGCCCAGCGCATCGCCGAGCACCTGCGCTTGCTCCAGCGCCTCGAGGAGGCGCCGGTGGCGACCGAGCTGTTTCATCATCCCGATCTGGGCAGCTCGGATCTGGTCGTCGTCACCCGGGACTTGCCTGGTCTCTTCTCGCTGATCGCCGGCACGCTGGCCGCCCACGGCATCAACATCATCTCGGCGCAGATCTCCACGCGGGGCGACGGCATCGCGATCGACACCTTCCAGGTGAACGATCCGACCGGCGAGACCATCACCTCGCCGGCCCACTGGCGGCGCACGCTGGCCGCGCTGCGCTCCGTGTTGACCGGCGAGGAGAGCGTGGACGCCCTGCTCGAGCGCCGCCGCGCCGCCGGCCGGCTGCCGACCGTCGTGCCCGAGTCGCCCCGGATCAGCATCGACAACACCTTGAGCGATGCGTTCACGGTCGTGGAAGTGAAGTGTCCCGATCGTCTCGGCCTGCTCTATCTCATCACGCGCACGCTGTCGGCGTGCGGCCTCGACATCGGCAGCGCGCGCATCGCCACCGAGATCGATCAGGCCTACGACACGTTCTACGTCCACGATGGCCAGGGCCGCCGCGTGGAGGATCCGGACGCCCTCGAGCGCTTGCGGCAGACACTCGAGCAGGCGCTGGTGCAACCGCTGTGAGGCGCGGTCAGCCGTGCTGAGTCGGTACCGCGAGACGCTCCGCGGCTGGACGGCGCCGATCGGCTATGCGCTGTTCCGCCTGCACCTCCGGCCCAATCACCTCACGCTGGCGGGGCTCGGCGTGAGCCTGCTGGCGGCCTCCGCCTTCGTCACCGGGCGCACGCGGAGCGCCGGGTTTCTCCTGATCCTGGCCGGCCTGTTCGACTTCTTCGACGGATCGCTGGCCCGCGCGTCGGGCCAGGTGACGCCGTTCGGGGCCTTCCTCGATTCGGTGATCGACCGGTACTCGGACCTCGTCGTCCTGCTCGGCATCGTCGTGCTCTTCGCGCGGACGCCGAACGCGCGCGGCGCCATCCTGGCCATGGCCGCGCTGGTCGGCAGCGTGATGGTGAGCTACACGAAGGCGCGCGCGGAGTCGATCGGCATCGAGTGCAACGTCGGGATGATGGAGCGCCCCGAGCGGTTGATCTGCCTCATCGCCGGCGCGCTCCTGGATCTCCTGGAGCCGGCGCTGTGGGTGCTCGCGATCCTGGCCAACATCACGGCGCTCCAGCGCATTGCGTTCACCCGCCGGGCCATGCGCGATACCGCGCTCCTGTCGCTGGTCGTGCTCGCGTTGATCCCGGCGCTGGGCCTGGCCGGGCCGCGCTCGCCCCGGGCGACGCACCGATCGTCGGCGCCCCCGCCGATCCAGAGCGGCGCCCGTGCCGTGACGCCCGACCTCGAGCGCGTGTGGGCTGACGCGATCGTGGAGTTCCAGCGGGGGAACAACGATCCCGTGATCCGCGAGTTCGCGAGCGAGGCGGCGCGGACGAGCCCGATCTCCGATTACCTCGGCTTCGTCCTCGCCGACGCCCTCGCCCGCGAGGGCGATCTGGCGGCTGCGCGGACCGTCGTGACGGCGATCGCCGACCGCCACGCCGACAGCCTGCTGGCGCCCGAGGCGTTGCTCGAAGCGGCGACGCTGGCGGGCCGCGCCGGCGACGACGACGGCGCTCAAGCCGCACTCAAGCGGCTGATCGGGTCGTATCCGGACTCGCCGGCGCTGCCGGAGGCGCTCTACCTGCTCGGGCAAACCGGCGAGGCTCGCGGTCAGCGCGACGCGGCGGCGAGTGCGTACCGGGAGCTTCGGATCCTCGCGCCGACGACCGGCTGGGCCGACGGAGCCGAGGATCGTCTGGCGGCGCTGGCCGCGGCCGGCATCGCGATCCCGCCGCTGTCGACGATGCAGCGGCTCGATCGGGCCGAGCGCTTGCTCAAGGGGGGCGTGCCGAAGACGGCCTCCGACGAGGCCCAGCGCATCGCCGACGAAGCCGGCGATGCCAGCATCGGCGTGCGCGCGCTGCGCATCGTCGCCGACGCCTCGGCCCGCCTCGGGCGCAACGAGCTGGCGGCCCGAACGCTCGGCCTCGTTGCGGACCGAATCGCCCCGGAGCGGCGCCCGGCGGTGAGGCTCGAGCAGGCGCGACTCCTCCGGCGGGCCGGTCAGCGCGCGAAGGCCCTGGCGGTGCTGACGTCGGTGGAGGGCGCGTCGACGGAATCCGAGGCCGCCGAAGCCGGTTACCTCAAGGGACAGACGCTCGAGGACATGGATCGCCGTGACGACGCGGTGGCCACCTACCGCGCGCTGGCCAGCCGCTACCCTGCGCGCAACGTTGCGGGCCTCGCGCTGTGGCGGCTCGGCTGGATCGCCTATCTGCGTGGCGACCTACACGGTGCCGAGCAGGCGTGGACCCGCGTGGCAGAGATTCCGGGTGGTCGCGCGCTCCGCGTGCCCGCTCTCTACTGGGCGGGGCGAGCTCAAGAGCAGATGACGGGCCTGGCCGCCGCTGAGCCGACCTATCGCCGTGTGCTCGCCGAGGCGCCACGCTCGTATTACGGCGTCCTCGCGGCACATCGCGTTCCCGCCGACGGTGCCTCGGCACCGAGCGCGACCGAGTCGGCCATCCGCCTGCCGGCCGATCCGCGGGAGGCCTTCGTCGACGATCCCGGCTTCGTCCGCGTCGAGCTGCTGCGGCGGATCGGGCTCGTCGAGTTCGCGCTGCGCGAGCTGGGCGACCTCGTGCTGGCGTCGGTCAGCGATCCCGTCCGGCTCTATGGCGCGTCGGGCGCCTACGCCCGGGACGAGCGGTATCACCTCGCGCTCAGGATCCTCAACCGCCACTTTGCCGATCTGGCCGCCGCCGGGAATCCGACGCTGCCCCGCGCCTTCTGGGAGATGCTCTATCCCCTGGGCTGGCGCTCTGACGTCGCCGACGTCGCGCGGCGGACCGGGATCGATCCGTTCCTGGTGGCCGCGGTCATCCGCGAGGAGTCGAGGTACGACCCGAAGGCGCTGTCCCGGGCCGGGGCCCGCGGCCTCATGCAGCTCATGCCGGGGACCGCTGGGCCGATGGCCCGCGTTCGCGGCCTGACATTCAGCGACGAGCTGCTCGAGGATCCCCGCGCGAACGTCGAGCTGGGCGCCGCGTTTCTCGCCGGCCTCATGAAGGAGTTCCGCGATCCGCGGCTGGCGGTGGCGGCGTACAACGCCGGCGACAACCGCCTGCGGCAGTGGTGGAAGGCGCGGAAGACGAGTGACGTCGAGGCGTTCGTCGAGCAGATCCCGTTCGACGAGACGCGCCTCTACGTGAAGCGCGTCATGCTCTCCTGGGACGAGTACCGCCGGCTCTACGGCGCCCAGTAATCCCCGGCGCCGTCCTCAGCGCTTGGGCGGAGTGTTCCCGGCGAGACCCGCGGCCTCGGTTTCGAGAGGCTCGAGAGCGCCGAGGCGATCGTCGAGATCGGGCTCGGTGGCGAGCAACGGATTGCCGTCGGGGGCGCCGTTGAGTGACGCCGCAGCCTTCAGCGCCTCGGCGAGCGTCCGGCGTGGCGCCTGATATCCGAGGCTGCGCAGGATCTCGAGGCTCTTCTGGTCGGCAGCGAATGCCTGGTCGCGCGTGAAGGCGCGGACGATGACAGGGTTCACGAGGAAGTCCATCAGGCCGAGGCCCGGGACGACGAACCCGATCACCGTGAAGCCGCCCGAGACGCCGAGCGACAGCACGCGCCGCTTGCCGACGTGGCCGAGGACCTCGTGCGCCACTTCGTGGGCCACCAGCGCGTCCACGTGCGCCGGGCTCTGGTCGGCGAGGCCGTCCGAGAAGTAGAAGATGCCTTCCTCGTGCGTGACCGCGACCACTTTCGACGTCTGAAGCATCGCGAACGAGTAGTGGGCGGGATCATCGCCGGCGGCAACGGCCGCGCGGTAGAGCGTTTGGGATAGACACTTCGTTCGAGGATCCTTCGAATCCGGAAAGTACGCACGATCGGGGACGGGCGCGGGCAGGAGGGCGCACCCGCTGGTCGCCAGTATCACGACGATGAGGGAACCCAGCCAACGCATTCCAGCGATCCTACTCAATCATCGCACACACGTCCGTCGGAAAAAGGACGACAGCACGGCTGGGGCTGACTCGCGCGCGCCACCACCACGGGCAGGAGATCAGTGGCCGCTGACTTCTTTGTAGCTCCCTCCCGTGAGAAACCATCCGGTCGGAATCTTCCCGGCGCCGTTCGCGCCGGCGCAGTCGAAGGACACCGGAAGGCCGGTCTGCGAGCGGTCGGCAGCGGCGAGGCTCTGGGCGACGACGAGGCCGTGGACGGGGCTGGTGCCGCTCGGCGTCAGCGCGTTCATCACGTAGAGGAGACCTCGCAGCGTCCCGGTCACGTCGAAGGCCGTGACGTTGCCCATCACGATGATCCAGCCCTGGAAGTCCCCCATCGAGAACGCGCCGCTCTGGAAGCTCGCGTTCGCGTAATCGGCAGGGTTATCCGCAGCGGGCGCGTTCCCGCTGATCGTGTCCACGAAGACGACGCCGTCGCGCGCGATGGGATGGGCCGCGTCGAACGTCACGGTCCCGGTCCAGCTCGTCGCGCCGCCCGGCGGTGAGCCCGGACCGATGTAGGTGCCGCTGGCCCTGGCCATCTGCTTCAGCACGGCGAGGTGATGGGCGCCCAGCGTGAGGGCGTCGAAGTCGGCGGTCGGCGCGTTGATCAGGACGTCCGTTGTTTCATTGCTGGTGTCGTTGCCGTCCACCGCGCCCCAGATCGACGCGGCGCCGAGCGTCGTCGTGGTACCGGCGGTGTACGTGCCGTACTTCCTGCCGCACGAGGTGTCACCGCGGGCGTCGATGGTGGCGCTGCCCATGACGTCGAGATCGCCCCTCACGCAGAGGGCGCAGGGCGCGCCGAGGCCGAAGTCGGGAAGCCGCATCAGGCTGGCGGTGATCTTGCGATAGGCGCTGCCGGGAGACGCGTTGTCGGGCGTGAAGCCGACGGCCTCGATCCTCACGTCGCTCGTCGAGACGCCCGTGATCTTCAGCGTGAAGCCGCCCGAGCCGATGGTGATGGACGTGCCCCCGTCGTAGGGCGGGCCCGCCACGACACCGCTCGAAGGCGGATCGACGCCGCCGCCCACTCGGGAGCCGGCCGTCAGGGCCCAGATCGCGCGCTCCACCGCGCTCTCGGCCAGCGCCCGCGCGACGGCGCCGCGATACTGATTCATCGCGATCACCGGCTCGCTCTGGGCGAGCACGGCAAAGGCGATCATGAGCGCGGAGAGGATGACGAGGGCGATCAGCGTCAGCGGCATGGCGATCCCGACCTGATCCCGAACGCCTCGGCGGATCATGCGCCAGCAATCTATCGACCCGATCGCGGGCGTTCAATGTCCAGCTTTGAAGACACTCGCCACGGACGAGCGTCGGGAGCACAATACGGCCGTGTTCAAACCCCTCGGCCTCGATCACGTAGTGCTCAGGGTCTCGGATCAGGCGCGCTCGCAGCGCTTCTACGTCGAGATGCTGAGATGCACGGTCGATCACGTCAACGAGCGGATCTCGCTGATCCATCTCCGCTTTGGCGATCACATGATCGATCTGGTGCCTGGCTCGGCGGCACCACCGTCCGCCGGCGGTGTCGATCACGTCTGCCTGTCGATCGACTGCGATGACCTGGAGGGTGTCGTCGGGGAGCTCAGGGCGCGGGGGGTGACGGTCGAAGGCGAGATCTCGGATCGGCGCGGCGCCTACGGGCGTGGCCCGTCGATCTACATCCGCGATCCCGACGGCTACAAGATCGAGCTGAAGCCGCGTTGACGGGCGAGAGGCCGCGCTGACCCGCTAGTAGGCCCAGTGCCCGGGGACCCAGACCCAGCCATAGCCATTCCACGCCCACTGGCCGGGATACCACACCGGCTGGTACACCGGCGTCCCGACGACACCGGGCGCCACGGCGACGCTTCCCGGCGCCGGCACGACGACGGTCGTATGCCGATGGGGGTGTCCCCAGGATGCCCACGGATCCCGAGGGATGGGAAAGACGCTGGGCTGACCGACGAACTGACCTGCCGAGGCGGGGCCCGCTGCAACGCCGACCATGACCGTGATCCCCAGAGCGAGCGCCAGGAGCCGTTTCATATAGAATGCCTCCCTGCCACATCTGACGTGACCGCGTCCGTGGCCATTCACGAGCGGACTCCCGGGAGGATGTCGATGGAAGAGATGAGCCTCCACGTCGGATCTCTCAGCGCGACGACCGCGAGCGGCGGGCAGGCACCGCGGGACCTGCGCGCGTGGATCGACGCTGTCGAGCGGATCGGCCAGCTCACGCGCATCCGCGAAGAGGTCAGCCGCAACGAGGAGATGGGTGCGATCACCTACATGGCGCACCAGGAGATCAATGCGCCCACGCTGCTCTTCGAGAAGATCAAGGAGTCGCCGCCGGGGTATCGCGCCCTCTGGAATCCGATCGGCTCGAGCGTTGACCGCTTTGCCGTCGCCATCGGTGAGCCACCCGGTCTCGGCGTCATGGAGCTGGCCCGGCGATGCAAGAGCAAGTTCTCGCTCTCGATTCCACCCGTGATCGTGGACGGCCTCGGCCAACCCGCCAACGAGAACCACCTGCGCGACGACAAGGTCGACATTCGCGACTTCCCCGCGGCGCGCCACTGGGCGCGAGACGGCGGCGAGTACATCGGGACCTGCGACGCGATCATCACGCGCGATCCCGACGGCGGATGGCTCAACGTCGGGACGTATCGCCAGATGGTCCAGGCCAAGGATCAGGTCGGCCTCTATCTCTCGCCGGGCAAGGACGCGCGGCTCCACATCGAGCGGTGCTGGAGCCGCGGCGAGGCGTGCGAGGTCGTGATGTGCTGGGGCATCGATCCCGCGCTCTTCATCGTCGCCTGTCAGACGTTCCCCAAGACCGTCTCCGAGCTGGACTTCGCCGGCGGCCTGATGGGGCGCCCGGTGGAGCTGGTGAAGGGAGAGGTGACGAGCCTTGTCTATCCGGCGCGCGCCGAGATCGTGGCCGAAGGCATCATCCCGCCGGATTCTCAGAAGCTCGAGGGACCGTTCGGCGAGTTCACTGGGTACTACGGCCGTCCCGAGGACCTGGCGTTCCTCGTCCACGTGAAGGCCGTTCACCATCGCGACAACCCGATCCTCACTCACGCGCTCATGGCCGACTACCCGGCGAACGAGAACTCGACACTGTTCTCCGTCGCGCGGTCGGCGCGGATCTGGAACGATCTCGATCGGCTCGGCGTCCCCGGTATCCGCGGGGTCTACTCGCATCCCGCCGCGGCGGGCGGCTGGGGCATGACGGTGGTCTCGCTCGAGCAGCGCTACGCCGGCCACGCGGCTCAGGCGCTGGCGCTGGCCGCCCAGTGTCCGGGAGGCGCGTACTACGCGAAGTGGATCATCGCCGTGGACGAGGACGTCGATCCCTCGAACATGAATCAAGTCATCTGGGCGATGTCCACGCGCTGCAACCCCGTCGAGGATATCGACATCCTGCGCAACACCTGGTCGACCTGGCTCGACCCGACGCAGAACCCTCCCGACGAGCGGCCCTACGGCTCCAAGGCGTTGATCAACGCCTGCATGGAGCACCGCTACATCAAGCAGTTCTCGAAGCGGACGAAGATCCGTCGGTCCGTGTACGAGAATGTCGCGGCACGCTGGGCTCAGCTCGGCTTCACCGGCCAGCCCCCGCAATTGTGGGCGCTGGAAGATTGAACGCGGGAAATTCGGAACCGCAGTCGGCCGCCACCCGAAGAGGGGGGTTTGGGGGGAAGCGGTACGGGTCCCCCCAAGTGAGAAGATTCCGGTGGTGACACGCTACGCAAAGAGGGGGGTTTGGGGGGAGGCGGGACGGGTCCCCCCAATTGACGTCACACGCCACGCAGATGAGGGGGGTTTGGGGGGAAGCGGGACGGGTCCCCCCAACTTCATGATCGTCCTGGCGATCCTGATCGGGCTGCTCGCGGCAACGACCGCCGACGCGCAGCTCCCGAAACAGGTGACGCTGGCCACGAATCCGCCGGGCACGGCCTACTACGCGGTGGCGAGTGGGCTTGCCAAGGTCGTCTCGTCCCATGCCGGGTACCAGATGGTCGTGCAGCCCTACACGGGAACCAGCACGATGTTGCCGCTCCTGAACACCGGCGAAGTCGACTTCGGTCTCGTGAACGCCGTGGATCTCGGGCTCGCCTATCGTGGGCCGTCGTTCAAGATCGGCGGTCGCAACCCGTATCCGCATGCGCCCAACCTTCGTCTGGTCATGCGCGGCTCGCCGCTGATGGTCGGCCTGCTCGTGCGCAAGGACTCTCCGATCAAGGTCGCCCGCGACGTCAAGGGCAAGCGCATGACCGGCGAATACCCGGCCCACCTGGCGGTCTGGTACAACATGTTCGGCCATCTCTCGAGCGCCGGGCTCACCTGGAGTGACGTGAAGGTCGTACCGGTGCCCGCCGTGAACGATGGGGTGGACGCGCTGCTGCAGGGTCGCGCCGAGGTGACGCAGCACGCCCTCAATTCCGCCAAGGTCAAGGAGGCCGACGCTTCTGTCGGCGTCCGTCACGTTTCGGACGATTGCTCGCCCGCAGGGGAAAAACGAATCCGCGCGGGCGTCCCCGGCTACTACCCGCGCTGGGTCAAGAAAGGCGAGGCCACGGCCGTCGTCGAGGACACGTGCTTCATCGCCTACGACACCTACCTGGCGGCCGGTAAGGGCATGTCCGATGCCGCGGTCGAGGCCGCGCTGAAGGCGCTGTGGGATCACGAGAGCGAGCTCGGGCCGGTCCATCCCATGCTCAAGGAGTGGACGCGCGATCGCGCGGTGGGGAGCGACGTGACGATCCCGTATCACCCGGCGGCCGTACGATTCTTCAAGGAGCAGGGCCTCTGGAAGCCGGAGATGGAGCAGGCCCAGCAGCGCCTGCTCGGCGGAAAGTGATGCGCGCGTGACCGAGATCATCGCCCGCTTCCGTCAGCTCGACGGTGGGGCGCGCGTCGTCGAGCGGACCTTGCTGACCGCCCTCGCGGTCGTCGGTGGATTGTGGGCGACCCAGGTTCACCATTACCTGCCGTTCGCCTTCTTCAACGAGCAATACCTCGGCGTCTTTCTCGCGCTCGGCCTGGCGCCCGTGTTCGTGTGCGTGCGGGCCGGGGGTGCGGCGTCGCTCGACCGGGTGCCGTGGTACGACTGGCTCCTTACCGCCGGCGCCCTCGTGGTCGGCGGCTACGTCGCCGTCTTCTATCCGACGATCGCCTACACGCTCGGCATCATCACCTGGGACAAGCTGCTGCTCGGTGTGCTCGCGATCGCGCTCGTGCTCGAAGGCGTCCGTCGGCTCGCCGGCTGGGCGCTGATGTGGATCGCGCTGGCGTGCGTGCTCTACGCGAAGTTCGCGTGGCTGCTGCCGGGTGTGCTCTATGCGAAGGGCTCGACCTGGCAGCGCATCGCCGTTTACCTCTACCTCGATAGCAACGGCATCTTCGGCGTACCGCTGGCCGTGACCGCGTCGATCGTCGTCGCCTACATCTTCTTCGGTCAGGCGCTCTACGCCGTCGGCGGCGACAAGTTCCTCACCGACGTCGCGATGTGGGCGATGGGCTCGTACCGAGGTGGCCCGGCCAAGATGGCCGTCGTCTCGTCGAGCCTCTACGGCACCGTCTCGGGGAGCGCGGTGGCCAACGTCGTCGTGGACGGCGCCATCACGATTCCCATGATGAAGCGCGCGGGCTATCCTGCGCATCTGGCCGCCGCCATCGAGGCGGTGTCGTCGAACGGCGGCCAGATCATGCCGCCCGTCATGGGCGCCGCGGCCTTCCTCATCGCGGAATATCTGGCCATTCCCTATGGTCAGGTCGCGCTCGCCGCCGCGATCCCCGCCGCACTCTACTACCTCGCGCTGTTCGTTCAGGTGGACCTCGAGGCCGCCAAGCACGGCCTGGCCGGATTGCCGCGCGAGCAGCTCCCGAAGATCCGTCTGGTGATGCGCCGCGGCTGGGTGTTCCTGGCTCCCCTGGGCGTCCTGGTGTGGACGCTCATCATCTCGAACTGGGAGGCCGGTCAGGCGGGCATGCTCGCCGTCGCCGTCACGTTCGGCGTCGGTGCGCTCCAGAAGGAGACGCGCCCGACCTGGCGCGGGATCATGGAGACGCTCGAGGGCACCGGGCGGACGATGCTCGACCTGGTGGCCATCACCACGCTCGCCGGCATCGTCATCGGATCGCTCCAGCTCTCGGGCTTCACGTCGAAGCTGCCGTTGCTGCTCGTGAGCATGGCGGGTGGAAACATCGTCCTGCTGCTGGTCATGACCGCAATCGTCAGCATCATCCTCGGCATGTCGCTGCCGACCACGGTCGTCTACGTGACGCTGGCCGTGCTCGTCGGCCCGGCCCTGGCCCAGCTCGGTATCGTGCCGCTGTCCGCGCATCTGTTCCTGTTCTACTTCGGCATGCTCTCGCTCATCACGCCGCCCGATTGCCTGGCGACGTATGCCGCCGCCGCCATCGCGAAATCGGATTTCTGGAAGACGGGCTGGGCGGGGATGCGGCTCGGCATCGTGGCGTACATCGTGCCGTTCGTCTTCGTCTTCCACCCCCCGCTGATCGCGATGGGGAGCCTCGCGGAGATCGCGCTGGCGGTGATCACCGCCGGCATCGGCGTGATCCTGCTCGGTGTCGGGTGCGCCGGCTATCTGTTCCGCCCGCTCGACTGGTTCCGGCGCACGTGGGCGTGGGTGGCCGGGCTCCTGCTCTTCATGCCGCCGCTGTCGGTCTTGCCGTTCGGCAAGAGCCTCGGACTGTCGGAGACGGTGGGCGAGATTCTGATCGACGTACTCGGGCTCGCGCTCGGGATGGCGCTCGTCCTGTCCGAGCGCAGCTCCACCGCCACGCTGAGAGCCGTCACGAGCGCGACGGTGACCGGAGATCGCGCGTGACGACGACCAAAATCGACGTGTTCCCTCACATCATGCCGCGGAAGTTCTTCGACCGGATGCTCGCGGTCGCGCCGCCCGGCCTCACGCTCCAGAAGCGGATGAGCGGGATCCCCGTCCTGGTGGACGTGGAGCAGCGCTTCAGGATCATGGATCGCTACGAGGGGTACGTGCAGGTCCTCACGCTGGCCAATCCTCCGCTGGAGGTCATCGGCGGCCCCGACGTGACGCCCGATCTCGCGCGGCTGGCCAACGACGAGATGGCGGCCCTGGTGAGCAAGCATCGCGACCGGTTCCCGGCCTTCGTCGCGTCGCTGCCCATGAACAATCCCGATGCGGCCCTGAAGGAGATCGACCGCGCCATCGGCGACCTCGGCGCGACCGGTGTCCAGATGTTCAGCAACGTCAATCGTCGTCCGCTCGACCTGCCGGAGTTCCAGCCGCTCTTCGATCGGATGGCGGAGCGCCGGCTGCCGATCTGGCTGCATCCGGCCCGGCCCGCCCTCGTCGCGGACTACGCGGGGGAGCCGCGGTCGAAGTTCGATCTGTGGTGGGCGTTCGGCTGGCCGTACGAAACGTCGGTGGCCATGGGCCGGCTCGTCTTCTCAGGCGTCTTCGACCGTCACCCCGACCTCGTGATCATTACCCATCACATGGGCGCGATGATTCCGTTCTGCGCGGGGCGAGTCGGCGGTGGCCTCGACCAGCTCGGCACGCGGAGCGACGACCCGGAGGACGGCACCGCGCTGGGCCGTCTTCGCAAGCGGCCCATCGACTACTTCAAGATGTTTTACGGTGACACCGCGCTTTTCGGCGCCTGGCACGCCATGGAATCGGGCCTGGCCTTTTTCGGGGCCGATCACATCCTGTTCGGGACCGACATGCCGTTCGATCCCGAGCGCGGGCCCGGCTTCGTGCGGGACACGATCGCGGCGATGGAGCGCATGCGGGCGAGCGCCGAGGACAAGGCGGCGATCTACGAGGGCAACGCGCGCCGGCTGCTCAAGCTGCGGTTGCCTGGCGGACGCTAGCTCGCCGCGCGCTGTCCTGGCCGTTCCGTCTGCATCGCGTCGTCGACGGTGGCCCCGGGAAAGAGTCGCGCCACCTGACGCCTGACGGCGTGCATCACGCGATCGCGATCGGCCTCGGACGGCACCACCCCGGAGAGCGCGACGTTCGTCACGCCGTCGGCATCGACCGAGACTTCGGGAACGAAGACGAGCCCGGCCAGCGTCGTGTCCCGCTTCAACGCGACGACGAGACGACGCTGGAGGTGCTCCGCGCGCTCACGCCACAGTCGCCGGCGCTCGAGGTAGCGGACGCCGATCGAGATCACGACACCCACGGTGACGACGAGTGCAACCCCCAGCATGACTTACCCTCCGTCCGCGATGATACGCGCCATTTTGATGCGAGCCACGTTCTGGGAGATTCGCGGCTCGAGACGATTTCACGCGCGCCTCCGGCTGGGGTCACACCGCTCACAGGAGGCTCACCATGAACGCAATGTCACTCACGCTGACGTCGGCGGTCCGTCGCCATCGAGCGGATGCTCCGAAGCCGCCAGGCGCAGTGGAGGCTCCGATGCTGAGAGGGCGAGCCGCCTACGTGCGCTCGACGATGTACAGGTGCGAGAGCATGTCGACGTAGGCGTTGCCCTCGATGACGGGCTCGCCCTGGCGATTCTTCTCGATCCCGCGCACCCACGACTTGGCCGCCCCGTAGCGCACGAACCACGCCACGGGGACGTAGCCGACGTCGGTCTGGAGGATCTCCTCGGCGCGCGCGTAGTGCTGGAGCCGCTTGGCCTGATCCCGCGTGTCGCGGCCGGCCTCGAGCTCGCGATCGAACGTGTCGTTGACCCACGCCTGCCGCCGGCCCGTCGTCTTCTTGCCGTAGAACGTGTCGAAGTACTCGTTGTGCGGGTCCGGGTAGTCCATGAACCAGCTGATCCAGATGAACTGAAGATCCTGCTTCCACACGCGCTCGAGGAACACCCGCGGCTCCAGCACCTCGAGCTCGGTGCGCAGGCCCAGGTGCTCGAGCAGGACCGCTTGGATGGCCTCGGCCAGCGGCTTCGAGCCGAGGGCCTGCTCGCGCATCGACAGCGTGATCTTCGGCCAGTTCCGCCCGCGCTCGTACGGCGTGCCCTTGAGCTGCTCCATCGCCAGCTTGGGATCGAAGCGCTGGATCGCTTTGATCTTGGGATCATCGAGCGAGCCGGGAACGCCGGGCGGGATCATGGCGTGCGCCGGGACGGCGAAGCCCTGGGCGACCTTCACGACGTTCTCGCGGTCGATGGCGTGGGCCACGGCGCGCCGGACCTTGATGTTGTCGAACGGCGGCTTGGTCACCTGGGGAAGCAGGTACCAGGTGCCGGGGAACGGATAGCGGAAGACCTCGCGGCCCGTCTTGGGATTCGACTGCAGCCGTTTGAGGTCGCCGACCTGGAGCGACGTCATGTCGATCTCGTTGTTCTCGTAGGGGAGCGCGCCGGCCGTGTTCGGGATGATCGGGATCACGACCTTGTCGAGGACGATGTCCTTGGCCCCGAAGAAGTGCCGGTTCTTCCGCAGCACCATCGTCCGATGGTGCTCCCAGCTCTCCAGCACGAACGGGCCGTTGCCGACGATGTTGGCGGCCTCCGTCCACTTCTCGCCATGCTTCTCGACCGAGGGCCGGTGCCCGGGTAGCGCGGCCAGGTAGGCGCAGAGGACCGGAAAGTAGGCGCGCGGCCCTTCCAGCGTCACCTCGAGCAGGAAGTCGCCCTTGGCCCGCACGCCCACCTGGTTGCGGTCGGCGATCTGCTTCTTGTTGAAGGCCTCCGCGTTCTTGATGTCGTAGAGGAACGCGGCATACGGCGCGGCCGTCGCGGGATCGAGCTGGCGCTTCCAGGACCATTCGAAGTCGTGCGCCGAGCACGGCGTGCCGTCGGACCAGCGTGAGTCCTTGCGGATGGCGAACGTCCAGACCGAGGCCTCCTTGTTGGACGTCACCTTCTCCGCGACGTAGGGGACCGCCTCGAGATCGGCGTTGAACTTCAGGAGGCCGGCGAAGAGCGCGGGCACGCCCAGGCAGTAGAGGTCCTTGTTGTAGTCGTGGCTCGACGGATCTTTCTGGTACCAGCCACCGCCGCCGTAGCGGAAGATCTGCTCCTTGGCCAGGCGCTCACCCGGCGCCGGCCGCGGCGTCGCGGCGGCGCGCCGTGCGCCGAAGCCGGTGGCGCCGAGGGCGACCACGCCGGCCGCGACGCGCAAGAACTCGCGCCGGTCGACACCGAGCACGGCGAGCCTTTGCTCGAGCAGATCGAGCTGCACCATCGGCACACTCCTCTCGCGGGCGCGGCTACTGCAGTTTCGGATCGAGCGCGTCGCGGACGCCGTCGCCCAGGAACGTGAACGCGAGCATCGTCACCGCGATGGCGATGGACGGGAAGACGCAGAGGTGCCAGTACGAGCGCAGGTACTGCTGGCCTTCGCCGACCATCTGGCCCCAGGAGGGGGTGGGCGGATTGATGCCGACGCCGATGAACGACAACGCCGCTTCGGTGAAGATCGCCTCGGGGATCCCGAAGGTCACGGCGACGACGATCGGCGTCAGCGCGTTCGGCACGATGTGGCGGGCCAGGACGCGGCTGCCGCCCGCGCCCAGGGCCCGCGCGGCGTCGGCGAACTCCTTCTCCTTGAGCGCGAGCACCTGGGCCCGCGTCTGACGGGCGATCCCCACCCAGCCGGTGACGCCGATGGCGATGAAGATGTTGGCGAGGCCGGCGCCGAGCATCGACATGACGAGGATCACGAAGAGGAGTCGGGGGAAGGCGTACATCACGTCGATGATCCGGGTGAGCGCCAGATCGGTGCGGCCGCCGAGATAGCCGGAGAGCGCGCCGATCGGTACGCCGATGAGGACGATGATGATCTGGGCGCCGACGCCGACCAGCATCGAGATACGCGCGCCGTAGATGATGCGCGAGAGGACGTCGCGGCCGAGTTGATCGGTCCCGAAGGGATAGTCGAGCGAAGGCCCTTCGTTGAGCCGGCCGAAGTTCGTCTTGGTGTAGGCGTAGGGGGCCAGCACGTCGGCGAAGATCGCGACCAGGCAGAGCGCGATCACCACCAGGCCGCCGGCCACCGCGAGCTTGTTGCGGAGCAGGCGCCGCACGGCATCGCGCGCAAGACCACCGCCCTTCGAGGGCTGGCTCTGGCCGTGCGACTCCTCGGGCGAGGCTTCGGAAGGGGCGCGCAGCCCCCCTCCGAGATCAGTATCTGATGCGAGGGTCGAGGAAACCATAGACCAGGTCCACCGCGAGGTTCATGACGGCCAGAAACGCGCCGTAGGTGAGGACGACGGCCATGATCATCGGGTAATCGCGTCCGGTCATCGACAGCACGAAGAAGCGGCCGAGCCCGGGCACGCGGAAGATCGACTCGACGAAGAACGAGCCGGTGCCGATGGCGGCGAACATGGGGCCGAGCACGGTGACCACCGGGATCATCGCGTTCTTCAGCACGTGCTTGAAGATCACCGGCGCTTCGCTCAGCCCCTTCGCCCGCGCCGTGAGCGTGAAGTCCGCGCGCACGACGTCGAGCACGGCCGCCCGCGTGAAGCGGGCGACGATGCCGAGCGGGCCGAGGGCCAGCGTCAGCGTCGGCAGCACCCACGCGCGCGGCGACTCCCAGCCGCCGGTCGGAAAGAGCGGCACGACCAGCGAGAACAGGATGATGAGGAAGACGGCCAGGACGAAGTTGGGCACGGCCACGCCCGCCGTGGCCACGCTGACCGAGACGTAATCCCAGGTGCGGTTCTGATGGACCGCGGCCACGACGCCGAGGGCCAGGCCACCGGCGACGGCGACGGCCATGGCCATGGCTCCCAGCATGAGCGATACGGGCAGCGCTTCGCCGATGATCTCGGCCACCGTGCGCGAGCGATAGACGAACGAGGATCCGAAGTCGCCCTGGACGGCCTTGGCGACGAAGATCGCGAACTGCTCCCAGAGCGGCCGGTCGAGGCCGTAGTGTGCGGCGAGATTGCGCTGAGCCTCGGGCGACAGCGGGTTGGCGCCCTCGGCGATGGGATCGAGCGGGCTGCCCGGCGTAGCGTGCATGACCAGGAAAGTCACGAGCGCCATGGCCATCAGCGTGGGCACCAGCCACAGGATTCGGCGGGTGGCGTAGATGAGCACCTACGTCTTTTATACCTGGCATCACCCGATCTGGCGGGAATTTAACAGCGGGCACGGAAAAGGCTCACTGGGCGGTTGGTCGAAAGCGTAGAGCATCAGGCTTCGCCGACGGATTCGTTCCACCTCTCTCTCGGGGCGCTCCTCATCGGAACGTCTCGATGAGATTCGTCGTCCGCAGCGGCTGGTTTGCCAGCGGCGCAACGCCGGGGGCCATCCTGTCCAACTGAAGTGGACGCGTGTCGCGGGTAGAGTCGCGGATTCTTTGCGCTGCCCGAATCTTTCCGGCCTGGTATGGCTCTTGCCCCAACCAGCGCTGAGGGATTCGGCCATGGAATTGGCCGAATGGCCTGCTCGTGGACTGTCCTTCGGTGAGTGCGAAGGAGAGCGTCATGACAGTGCTCTCTCGATCATGCCCGGTGCGGCGACGCAGCTCGGTGATCCTGTCTGGCTTCGTAGCACATCGTGGATGAGCTTCTCGTGAACCGCGCGCTCCGGGTGACGGCCTTCGTCGCGGTGCTTGGGTGCGCGACGTCCGCCTCGGCGACCGTCGTGAGCGACTGGAACGCGGCCGCCCTCGCCGAGGTACGCCTGAGCAAGGCGCTTCGCAACGGGCCGCCGATCGTGGCGCGCGCACTGGCGATTGCCCACACGTGCATGTACGACGCGTGGGCCGCCTTTGCCGACGTCGCCGTCGGCACCACCGATAGCAGTGGGAGCCGGCGCCGACCGGCGAACGAGCGCACCGATGAGAACAAGGCGAAGGCGATCAGCTTTGCCGCGTATCGTTGCCTGCGGAATCTGTATCCGGATGGCTCGTTGCCGCCGCCCCTGGCGCAGCCAAGCGTGCGTCTGAACACCATGCTGTTGAGCCTCGGGTACAGCCTGAACGAGACGTGCAACACCGATCAGGACTGCCGGAATTCCAGTCCGGAGACTGCGGCGGGGCTCGGAAACATCGCCGCGCAGGCGGTGATCGATGCCCGGCGTCACGATGGCTCGAACCAGTACGGAGATCTGACGCCGGCACCGTGTCCGGTGCCCACCCCGTGGCCGCTGCCATGCGCGGCCACCGCGTATGGGCAGACGTCCGCTCATCCGACGCCGAGGCTCGATGAGGTGTGGGCGTACTCCGACTACGTTGCGGCGGACTACCAGCCCTACGTGCCGACGAATCCGCTCATGGGCTACTGCAATCCACTCGTCGTGGTCTGCGAGCGACAGGACATCGTGGACCCGAATCACTGGCAACCGCTGATTTTTTCCAATGGACAGGCGTGCCTGGACTCCGGCAGTGGGACCGAGGAGACGTGTCCGGGGATCCAGCTCTTCATCGCTCCTCACTGGGAACGGGTGACACCGTTCGCGCTGACGTCGGCGGATCAGTTCGACGACATCCTGACGATCCCGCCGCCGGACTACTTGAAGAACTCCGGCCACTATCACAAGAACGTCGACGACATGATCCAGTTCAGCAGGAGCCTCGACACCGGGCGCAAGCTCATCGTCGAATACTGGGCCGACGGCCCGTCATCCGAGCTGCCGCCGGGCCACTGGGGACTCTTCGCCCAGTTCGTCTCGCAGCGCGACCACCACACGATCGATCAGGACGCGAAGATGTTCTTCGCGATGCACAACGCGTCGTTCGACGCTGGCATCGTGGCCTGGCACATCAAGCGAAAGTACAACGGGGTGCGTCCGATCACGGCGATCCGCTTTGTGAAGCGGGGAA
>QHTB01000142.1 GCA_003220615.1 Candidatus Rokuibacteriota bacterium | reverse complement strand
CAGCGATGACTTCGGTTTCTCGACCGTCCTGCCAGCGGGCTTCGGTCGCGTGGAGCCGGGGATCCCTCTCGTGCCGACGACATTCCTCTACGGGACGTTCAGCCATGCGGCGAACGAGGCGGGTTTGTCACGTCTCTACGGCGGCATCCACTTCGCCGACGACAACACCACCGCGCAGAACGTGGGCTATCTGATTGGCGTGCAGGCGTGGGCCAAGGCACTGACGTTTTTCAACGGCTCCCCTTGATTCGACGGGCCTAGGCAACCTCCCGGCCTTCGTCGCGCCGCGTAGCGCCCGGGTAGCACCTCGCCCGACACATTCTCCTCCTTGCTGTCAACCGGCCGGCTCGTGCACTCGTGCGGTCCTTTACAATACGAGCCCCGGGAACCCGGGGAAGAGAGGCTCCCTCATGCGGAAGCGAGTGGCGGTGGAGAGCACGGCCGAGGCGTACCTCGAGCTGCTGGCGGCCAGGGGTGTCGAGTACTTCTTCGGCAATGCCGGCACCGACTTCGCGCCGATCATCGACGCCTACGCCAAGCGCGAGGCCCAGGGCCAGGTCCTGCCCCGGCCGCTGACGATCCCGCACGAGATCCCCGCGGTCGCGATGGCCCACGGCTACGCGATGGTCACCGGCCGGCCTCAGGTCGTCATGGTGCACGTGAACGTCGGCACGGCCAACGGCGCCGGCGGGATCATCAACGCCGCCCGAGCCAACGCGCCGATCCTGTTCTCGGCCGGGCGCACGCCGCTGACCGAGGGCGCGCTGCCGGGGGCCCGTAACCGTCAGATCCACTGGGCCCAGGAGTCGTTCGACCAGGCGGGCATGCTGCGCGAGTACGTGAAGTGGGACTACGAGCTCCGCATGGGCGCCCAGCTCGAGACCGTGGTCGATCGGGCCCTCGCCGTGGCGACGAGCGAGCCGGCCGGGCCCGTGTACCTCACGCTGCCACGCGAGGTCCTGGCCGAGCGCCTGCAAGAGATCGAGTACTTCGATCCGCCGCGCCTGCGGGCGGACGCCGAGCGAGTGCCCGACCCGGCGGTGATCGAGGAGGCGGCACGGGCGCTGATCGCCGCCCGGAATCCGATTGTGATCGCCAAGTCGGGCGGCCGCGATCCGCGGGCCGTTGCTCCGCTGGTCACGCTGGCCGAGACGCTCGGCCTGCCCGTCTTCGAGTGGCACCATTCTCACGTCAACTTTCCCCAGGACCACCCGCTTCACGCCGGTTACGACCCGACGCCGCACCTGGGCGACGTGGACGTGGTCGTGGTCGTCGAGTCGGACGCGCCGTGGTTCCCCAAGCTCAAGGCCCCGAGGCCCGAGGCGAAGATCATCCAGATCGGTCAGGACCCGCTGTTCTCGCGCTATCCGATCCGTGGGTTCGCCGTCGACCTCGGACTCGGGGGGGCGCCGCGGCTGACGTTCGCTGCGCTGACCGACGCTGCGCGTCGGATCGGTGTGGACGCCCACGCGGTCGCCGAGCGCCGAGCGCGCTGGGAGGCCGAGCATCGCCGACTGCGCCAGGCCTGGAGCGCCGCGGGACGCAAGGCCCAGGACGATCGTCCCATCGACATGCTGGGGCTCTCGCGAGCGATCGGCGAGCGTCTGGACGCGAGCACGCTGGTCGTCAACGAGTACGATCTCGACCCGACGCAGACCTGCTTCCGAGCTCCCGGCACCTACTTCGGCGCTCCGGCCTCATCGGGGCTCGGGTGGGGCCTGGGCGCCGCGCTCGGCGCCAAGCTCGCGGCACCGGAGAAAACGGTGATCTGCACCGTGGGCGACGGCTCTTACATCTTCGGCGCGCCGCTGGCCGCCCACTGGGTGGCCCGCGCCCACAACCTTCCGGTGCTCTTCGTGATCTTCAACAACCGCGCGTGGAACGCGGTCAAGCGCTCGGTGAAGGCCTACGCGCCGGAGGGCTGGGCCGTGCGGACCGGCGTGATGCCGCTCAGCGAGCTCGACCCTGCGCCGGACTACGAGCTGGTGGCCCGCGCCTGCGGCGGCTGGGGCGAACGCTTGGAAGACCCGGCGGCGCTGCCCGAGATGCTCGACCAGGCGCTGCGGGTGGTGCGCCACGAGAAGCGCCAGGCCCTGTTGAACGTCGTCTGCAAGAAGCCATGACCAACGCGCCTGTCGCGGGCCACGTGGTGCGTCCATGATGTCGTGGGTCATTCAGCTCATCGTGCTCGTGGTCGCCGCCTACGGCGGCTACGCCCTCGGCGAGGGCGTGAACAATCACCAGCTCATCTGGGCGGTGTTCGGAATCGCGGCGCTGGCCAGCGCCTGGGGCCTGCTGCGCAACAGCCGGTGGTCTCAATACGTGATCTACATGATTGCCGCGATGCTGACGATCTCCTGGGCCGTCGGCGTGTGGCGGCTCACGGCCGAGGGCTGGGTCCGTGACCACCCCACCGACGCAGTGCTGGCTCTCGTTCCCGGCGCCGTGTCGGTCCTCGTGTCCGTCGCCCTGATCCTGGCCATTTTCAAACATTTTCATCCCGCCAAGAGCTTGAGGTGAGCACCATGACCATCCTCGACGCCGACGGCCACGTCACCGAGACTCAGGACCAGATCGTGAAGTATCTCGACGAGCCGTATCGCCGGCGGCCCAGCGGCGCGTTCTTCTATCCGTGGGATGGGTGGGACCGGCGGCTGCTCGGGACGCTCGGCGACTGGGCGGGCGATGCCGAGACGTGGCTGCGGGCGCTCGACAAGGGCGGCGTCGACCAGACCGTGCTCTATCCGACGCTCGGCCTGTTTCTCTCCTTCCTGCGCGATCGCCAGTGGGCGGTGGCGCTCTGCCGCGCCTACAACACGTTCCTGCACGAGCACTTCGTCAAGGTCAGCCCGCGACTGCAGGCGGTCGCGCTGCTGCCGGTGCAGGACCCCGACGCGGCGGCCGTCGAGCTGCAGCGGGCGGTGCGCGAGCTCGGCCTCGTCGGCGCGATGCTCGCCGCCGACGGCCAGCACGTGCTCGGGGACTCCCGCTTCCACGGAATCTACGAAGAAGCCCAGCGCCTGAACGTCATGCTCGGCATTCACGCCTCCGGCTCGCACCTGGGCGGTGCCGGCGTGGACCTGTTTCCGAGCTTCATCCAGACCCACACGTGCTCCCACGCCTTCGGGCAGATGCGCCAGCTCACCTCGATGATCTTCGAAGGCGTGCCCGAAAAGTTCCCGCGGCTCCGCGTGGCGTTCCTCGAGGCGGGCTGCGGGTGGGCGCCGTACTGGATGGAGCGCATGGACGACGAGTACGCCAAGCGGCGAAGCGAGGCGCCGGCGCTCAAGAAGCGGCCGAGCGAGTACGTGCGCAGCGGGACCATCTACTTCTCGTGCGAGGCCGACGAGTGGCTCTTGCCCCAGGCGCTCGAGCGGGTCGGCGAGAACCAGATCGTGTACGCCTCGGACTTCCCGCACTGGGATAATTCGTACCCGGGCTCGCTCGACGAGATCAAGAACCGCGGGGACATCGGCGAGGCCCAGAAACAGAAGATCCTCGGCGGCAATGCGCGCCGACTCTACGGGCTCTAGGCGACAGGCTCTAGACTGAGGAGGCTCGATGATGGAACTGATCGGTCGCATGCTCGATGGCTCGATTCCCGAGCCCAACAAGGGCAGCGGCCAGGAGCGCTCGTTCTTCGGCTTTCGCGTGAAGCAGAACGAGAAGATCACGCGACTGGCCGAGGTCCCGCTGCTGGAGGGCTGCTCGCGCAGCCAGCTCAAGGCCGTCGCGCGCATCGCCGAGGTGCGGGTGGCGCCGGCCGGCGCGGTCCTGACCCGCAAGGATCAGGCCGGCGACGAGTTTTTCCTGATCCTGGACGGGCGCGCGCGAGTGGAGGTGTCGCCCCGCAAGCGCGTCATCCTCAAGCCGTATGCGTTCTTCGGGGAGATGAGCCTCCTGGACGGCGGGCCGCGTTCGGCGACGGTCGTTGCGGAGACGGGGGTCCGGCTACTCGTCATCCACCGCCGCGACTTCGCGCGGCTGCTCAACGAGCTGCCCGAGCTCACCCGCAGCATCATGGCCGTGCTGTCCCGGCGCATTCGCGAGGCCGAGCAGATGCCGAACGCCTGAGGTCAGGTGGTCGTTTCCGCCTGTGTCTGAGTCCGGACGAACTGCCGGCGTAGATGGTCGCCCGACGTGATGACCGGGTACTTCGGCGGGCGGTCAGGACCCTGGCAGCTCGGAATACACGCGATCGCGGCGTCGTAGTTCGGGTTGTGGAAGAACACCAGCGACTGACGACGGCTGAGGTGCGTAAGCTCCATCGGCGGGTTCACCACCCGGTGCAGCGTCGAGACCCAGTGATCGTTCGTCCAGCGCGCCATGAGATCGCCGAGGTTGACGATGAAGCAGTCGGGCACGATCGGCACGTCGACCCACGCCCCCGCCTTGTTGTGGACCTGCAGGCCTCCGGCCTTGTCCTCGGCCTGGAGGATGGTGAGGCTGCCGTAGTCGCTGTGGGCGCCGGCGCGTAGCTGCCCGGGCGCGGGCGGCTCGAGCGGCGCCGGATAGTTGCGCACGCGGAGACGGCTGATGTGTCGGTCGATCTTCTCGTCGAAGATCGTCTCCGGCTGATCGAGCGCCAGCGCGAACAGGCGCATCAGCGTGCGCGCGAGATCAGCCATGACCCGATAGTAGGTCGTGTAGATGGCGCGCAGGCGAGCCGGGCGCTCGGGCCACAGGTTGGGCGCGAAGTGCTTGCCCGCGGGGGGGCCATGAAAGTAGGCCGTCTCGGCGGCGTCGACCGGGCCGATCATGAAGGACTCGTTCAGGTCCCCCGGCGCATATTCGCCGCGACTCCGGGCGACGCTCTCGCCTTCCATGGGAATGTAGCCGCGCGTGACATCCGGAGCTGGACGCACGACCTTCATCTTCTCGTCCAGCGGCAGATCGAAGAACTCCCGGGAGACGTCGTCGACGGCGGCGATCAGATCCGGAGGCACGCGGTGGCCGGCGATGACGAGGAAGCCGATGTCGCGGCAGGCCTCGCCGATCTGTCGCGCCACGTCACGCTTGCTGGCGTCGACGCCCGTCCAGTACGCCGTGATGTCGATGACCGGAACCGTGAGCCACGTCATGATTCAGTCGTCCTCGTCGTCGTCGGACATCGCCGGGCCGTCGGCCGCGAGCCTGATCTCACCCGGCGTGGCCAGCCAGTCGTGCTCCACCCACGCGAGCGCCTTCTTCAATGCCGTCTCCACCGCCGCATGATTCCCGGCCTCGAGCGCGATCAGCGCCTCGGCGAGCAGGTCTTGCAGCTCGAAGTGCCGGACGTCCACTCAGAGGAAGCGGCGTCGCGCGCGCTCGTCGGGGAGGTCGAGGCCCAGCGCGACCAGCTTGCGATCGACGTACGCCTTGTACGCTCGACGGATCTCGGCGTTGCCGACCGACTTCAGCCCCCACTGGATGAACTTCGGCACGTTCGGCGAGTCGGAGCGGCCGAACATGTCGAGCGTCGCCGGATACCACTTGGCGAGCAGCGCCTGGGCCTGCGCCTTCCCGCGCGGCGTCGAGCAGATCTCCTGGAGGAAGTAGTAGCCCATCTCCGAGTGGCCCAGCTCGTCGCGCTCGACGGTGGCCGACATCTTCTGGAGCGGGACGTAGGACGACTCGCGCCAGTCGCGCGCGTGGAAGGCGCCGTTCAGGTCCACGAAGAAGTGGAAGAACGCGTCGTCGGCCCACGACTCCCGCGGCAGGTGGAACGCGTAGTGGGCGTAGGGGACGTCGCGCAGCGCGAAGTCGTGCTCGAGCCCGACGGCCAGGCGATGGAACATGATCGCGTGCTTCAGCTCCTCGGCCAGGTATTCGGCCTTGAGCAGCCGCATCTCGCGCGTGGGGAAGAGCGCCTCGGCCAGATCGAGGCACGTGCCCATCAAGCCGAGAAACGACTTGTTGCCGGCGCGCTCGCCCTCGTGGCGCAGCATCTTCAACAGCAGGCTCTTGTACTCCTCGGGCAGCGGCTGGCCCTCGTCGAAGCGGTGAGCGGGCCGGGCCGGCGGCGTGAACTTCGGCAGCGGGTCGCCCTGCGCGTACACGCGCCGCCACAGTGGCCACAGGTCGGTGCGCCCTCGCTCCTCGGCGTCGCGAATGACGTCCATCTCGCTCATGCTCGCGCTCCCTTCAGGCGCTCCTGCTGGTGGCCGCACGCGCAGCCGAGCAGGCCGCTCGCGTACATTTCGCGCTGGGCGTCGACGATCTCCTGGGCCTGGCCGGGCAGCAGGCGGTCGCCGACGTTGCCCAGCATCCGGCCGCAGCCGGCGCAGAGCAGCCGATAGTACGTTCCGTAGGAGGCGGGCTGGTCGAGCCGGATGCCGACGCCCGCGTAGGCGCGACGGATCTCTTCGACGATGTCGCTCATGAGAGTCCCCGGACCTCCTCGCGCAGATCCTTCTTCGAGATTTTACCGACAGCCGTGGTGGGAAAGCGATCGCGAACTTGCAGCCGCTCGGGCAGCTTGAACTTGGCGATCCGCTTTTCGCGGAGGAGGAAGTCGGTGAGGTCCGCGAGCGTGAGCGTCGTTCCGGGGCGAAGCATCACGCAGGCGCACGCGCGCTCCCCCAGGACCTCGTCGGGGACGGCGACGACCGCCACGTTCAGCACGGCCGGGTGGCTCAGGATCAGGTTCTCGACTTCTTCCGCGCTGATCTTCTCGCCGCCGCGGTTGATCAGATCCTTCTTGCGGCCCTCCACGACGATATTTCCACTCGGGTGCATGCGCACCATGTCGCCGGTGCGGTAGAAGCCGTCGTCGGTGAAGGCCGCGCGATTGTGCTCGGGGGCCCGGTAGTAGCCACGGATCGTATAGGGCCCGCGGCACTGGAGCTCCCCGATCTGGCCGGGCGAGACCTCTTTGCCGTCGTCGTCGACGATGCGAATCTCGTCGCCGTCCGACGCGGGGCGGCCTTGCGTCTCCACGATCACCTCGGCCGGATCGCCGGCCCGTGTCGAGCAGAGCAGGCCCTCGGCCATCCCGAAGACTTGCATCAGCACCGGGCCCATCTCGCTCAGCGTGCGGCGGGCCGGCTCGGGATTGAGCCGGGAGCCGCCCACGGCCAGCGTACGCACGGACGTCAGGTCGGTGCGCGTGATGCGCGGATCGTTCAGCCAGCCGATGACGCTGGCCGGCACCGCGGGGAGCCAGGTCACTCGCTCGCGCTCGACCAGGCTGAAGACGGTCTCGGCGTCGGGCGAGGGACCCAGCACGACGCGCCCGCCGGCCAGCAGCGTGCCCTGGATGCCGGGACAGGCGAGCGGAAAGTTGTGTGAGATCGGAACGGTCACGAGGAGAACCGTCTCGCGGTCGACGCCGGTGATCGCCGCGAAGACGCGGGAGTTGTAGAGATAGTCGTCGTGGGTGCGTGGGATCACCTTGGGAAGGCCCGTCGTCCCTCCCGAGAGCTGGAAGACGGCCACGTCGCTCGGCTGTGGGTGCGCTCGCGCGGTCGTCACCGCTCGCGTCGTCGCCGCGGCGCGCGTCGCGCCAGGGTCGGCGAGGAGATCGGCAAAGCGCGTCATGCCGGAACCGACGCGATCGCCGGCCACCCAGATTTCCCGGAGCGACGGCAGCCCGGCGCGCAACTCCTCGGCCATCGCCACGTAGTCGAACCCGCGGAACGTGGACGGGAGGAACCACGCGCTGGCCTCGGTGAACCTGGCGAGATACTCGATCTCGGCGTGGCGATGAGCGGGCAGGCACGCGAGCGGGATTGCGCCGACCTTCAGGCACGCGAAGTAGGCGACGACGAACTCGAGGACGTTGGGAAGCTGGAAGACGACGCGGGCGCCGCCGACGATCTCGCGCTCGACCAGATGACGAGCGAGGCGATCGACGAGGCCGGCGAGCTGACGGTAAGTCAGCCGGCGATCGCCCTCGACCACGGCGACGCGGTCGGCGTGGGCGGCGACAGAACGGTCGAACGCGGAGCCGAGGGTCTCGCCCGTCCAGTAGCCGCGAGCGCGATACCGCTCGGTGATGTCGGCGGGCCAGGGGACCATGCCCTCGAGTGGCGGTGTCATGGGGCCATAGCTTACTTCACGCTGGCATCGTCGTTGCGTGTGCTCTCGGAGGATGGTCCGCGTCGCGCTCCTCGTCCTGGCGCTCGCGTCGGCGCTCTCGTGCTCAGGCTGCGCGGCGATCGCGATTCCGCCCGCCGCCGTGGGCGCGGCCGCGGTCAGCGGAAGCGCCGGGGGCCTCGTCAGGGCGGGCACGGAGTACACGATGGCCGGCGCCGCCTACCGGACGTTCAGCAGCCCTGTGAAGGACGTGTACGAGGCCGTGCACGAAACGTTTCAAAAGCTGGAAATCACGCCGACCAACGAGTCGTTCGACGGCGCCGACGTGACGATCCACGGCGCGGCCATCGACCGAAAGTTCACTGTCAAGCTCGATCCGATCACGCCGGCGCTCACTCGCATGAAGCTCGTCGTCAGCCAGCACGGCATCGGCAAGGATCGGGCGACCGCCGGCGAGATCATCTCCCAGGTCGAGCAGAGGCTCCACCCACCGCCGTCAGCGAGCCCCCTGAACGACTAACGCGACCCCGCGAGGTTTGTCGAGATCGGCCCTCCCCGTGTACCATCGGGACTCGCCATGGCCCAGGATCTGCGTAGCTATCTCGATCTCCTCAAGCGCAAGCGTCCCGAAGAATTTCTGATTGTCTCGCGCGAGGTCGATCCGGCGTACGAGATCACCGCGCTGGTGGTGAAGCTCGAGAAAGAGGCGCGCAAGCGCCCCGTCCTGCTCTTCGAGAAGGTCCGCGGCACCTCGTTTCCCGTGCTCACGAATCTCCACGCCAGCCGGGCTCGGCTCGCGCTGGCGCTGAACGCCGCGCCCGACGCGCTGCTCACGACGTACCTCCGCGCGATGGAGAGGCCGATCGCACCTCGCGTCGTGAGGACGGGCGCGGTGAAGGACGTGGTGAGGACCGGCAAGGACGTGAACCTCCTCGACCTGCCGCAGATCATCCATCACGAGGGCGACGGCGGCGTGTTCCTGACCTCGGCGATCTCGTTTGCCAAGGACCCGACGGCCGACATCTGGAACTGCGCCTACAACCGTCTGATGCTGAAGGGCCGCGACACGACGTCGATCCATCTCACGCTCGGCAAGCACCTGTGGGAGTTCCACCGCCTGGCCGAGAAGCGCAACGAGCCGCTGCCGGTCGCCTTCGTCATCGGCGCCCATCCGGCGATCGCGCTGGGCGCGCTGGCCATCGGCTCTGTGGACGAGGACGAGCGCGGCATCATGGGCGGGCTCTTCGGCGAGCCGCTCGAATTGGTGAAGTGCGAGACGAGCGACGTGGTGGTGCCGGCCCACGCCGAGCTCGTGATCGAAGCCGAGATCCGGCCTCACGAGCGTGTGCCGGAAGGGCCGTTCGGCGAGTTCACCGGCTATAGCCTGGGCGAGCGCCAGCGCGAGGTGGTGAAGGTCACGGCGATCACCCATCGCCGGGACGCGATCTTCCAGGACATCTCGGTGGCGCACCTCGATCACATGCTGCTCTCGACGATTCCGATCGAGGCGAACCTCTACCGCGCGGTGCGGGCGATGGTGCCGTCGGTCAAGGCCGTGCGCGTGCCGGCGCCCTTCACCTGCTTCGTCTCGCTCGAGCAGCGCATCGCCGGTCAGGCCAAGAACGCGATCCTCGCCGTGCTGGGCGCCGACCTCTACATGAAGCGTGTCGTCGTCGTCGATCACGACGTGGACGTCTTCGACGACCGCCAGGTCAACTGGGCGATCGCCACGCGCTGCCAGCCCGACCGCGACATCACGGTGATCACGAACGCCCGTGGCTCCGACCTCGATCCTTCCACCAAGGAAGACGGCTACACGGCCAAGTGGGGCATCGACGCGACGGCCAAGCCGTCGCTGGCCGCGTACACGCCCCGCCACCGCGTGCCGCCCGCCGTCCTCGAGCGGCTCGATCTCAAGGACTACCTTCCGTAAGCGGCGTGGCTGACCCGGTCGTCGCGCGCTTCGAAGTCACGGCGCGCCGCCGGCCCGAGAAGGTGGCGCTCCGCTGGGACGGCGGCGCCCTCACCTATCGCCAGCTCGATCGGCGCGCCGGAGGATTCGCGCGGGCGCTCCATCACGGCGGCGTCCGCGCCGGCGACCGTGTCGCGCTCGTCATCGGCAACCGTGCGGAGTTCGTCGTCGCGCTGCTCGGCGCGCTCAAGCTCGGAGCCACCGTGGCCCCGCTGGATCCGCGGCTGATCGACGAGGAGCGCACGAGGATCATCGACGATCTGGCGCCGGCCGTCGTCGTGCACGACGTCGCCGCCGACGAGTGCGACTGGCCGTCTCCGAGCAGCGACGCGCCGGCGTTGATCCTGTACACGTCGGGCTCGACCGGCGCCCCGAAGGGCGCCGTGCTCTCGCAGCACGCCGTCGCCGCGGGCGTCGCGTCGTGGATCGATCCCGTCATGGCGCTCACCGCGGACGACGTGGTGCTGGCCGTCCTGCCGCTGTCCCATTCGTACGGGCTGAACGGCGCGCTGCTCGCGCCCCTCGTCACCGGCGCGACGGTCGGTCTCCTCGAGCGGTTCTCGCCCGAGGCCGTGCTCGGGTCGATCCGCGATCTCGGAGTCAGCGTCTTTCCCGGCGTGGCCACGATGTTCCGCCGGTTGCTCGACGCCGACGCCGGGCTCGGCGACCTGCGCCGGCTGCGCATCGCGTTGTCGGGAGCGGCGCCGTGTCCGTGGCCGCTCGCGTCCGAGTGGCGGGCGGCGACCGGTGTGCGAATCCTGCGCGGCTACGGCATGACCGAGCTGTTCCGGCCCATCTCGTACGTCGCCGGTGATCCCGAGGACCGGCCCGACGCCATCGGCCGTGCGGTCGCGGGTGTCGAGTTGAAGATCGTCGACGACGACGGAGCGGGGCTGGCCGCCGGCGAATGCGGCGAGCTGTTCATCCGATCACCCGCCGCGATGGACGAATATCTCGGCGCGCCCGACGAGACGCGCGCGGTGCTCGCCGCCGGCTGGTTCAGGACCGGGGACCTGGCCACCATCGATCCCGGCGGCTTCGTCCGGATTGACGGTCGCAAGCGCGAAAGGATCCTGCGAGGTGGTTACTCGATCTTTCCCCAGGAGGTCGAAGCGGTGTTAATGGCGCACCCGGCGGTGACCGAGGCGGCGGTGATCGGCGTCGGCCATCCCGAGCTCGGTGAGGAGGTCACGGCGTTCGTGGCGTTGCGCCATGGCGCCGACGTCGCCCCCGAGGTTCTCGTCGCCTGGTGTCGCGAGCGCCTGGCCAGCTTCAAGTATCCGCGCCTCGTCACGATCCTCGAGGCCCTGCCGAAGGCCGCGACAGGCAAGGTTCTCAAGTCGGCGCTGCGAACCTCCGGCTAGAACGTCAGTCGCGCGCCGCGACCGGGATGCGCCGCCACGGCGTCAGCGCGCCGGAGCCGAAGAACAGCGCGGTCCCCACGACCAGGTAGGCGAGATATCCGAACGCTTCGATCGTCGACGGCCGCGCGCGATATCCCACGAGGCCGTTGAGGAACGAGCCGACGATGCTCTCGTTGCTCAGCACGGCCGAGGTATCCCACAAGATGTCGGCCGGCGGCAGCGCGCCCAGCGCCTGCAGGCGGCCCAACCCCGTGCTGAACAACCCGGCGGCGAGGAAGAGGATGAGGATCGACGTCGCCGTGAAGAAGCGCGGCAGGCTCAGCCTGGCCCCACCGTGATAGACGGCCCAGCCCAGGGCGGCGGCCACCACGAGACCGAGCGCCGCGCCAATGGCGCTGTCCCAGCCGTGCGTCGATCCGACCTGCGTCATCAGGCCCCACAGGAAGAGGACGGTCTCGGCACCCTCGCGGAAGACTCCGGCAAAGGCGATGAGGCCAACCGCCCAGAGACGGCGGCTCGCCTCGGCGGCCTCGACGCGCTGCTCGACTTCGCCGCGCAGCACGCGAGCGTGCTGGCGCATCCACCAGCCGTGCCACGTGAGCAGGCCGACCGCCGCGAAGATGACGGCGGCCGCGATCACGTCGGGGCCGAGGTCGAGCAGGGGGCCCGACAGCACGGTGACGGCGATGCCCATGAGGACGCTGGCCAGGAAGCCGACCCACGCTCCGATCGTCACGTTGCGGAACTGGTCGTGGCGTCCGAGGCGATTGAGCGAGGCGTACACGAGGCCGAGGAGCAGCGCGGCCTCGAAGCCTTCGCGCGCGGTGATGAGGAAAGTGGCGCCCACGTTCGGATCCCTAGAGTTCTTAGGGTGACCTAACTCCAGGCATCTCGTCAACCTAAGAATTTCCGACACTCCCCGGCGGCAGGCTGGCCGCCGGGTGGCCGGGTCAGACCAGGGAGCGCACCGCGGCTGCGATGTCCTCCTGGGTCGGAATGGTCGCGCGCTCCAGCGCGTCGTTGTAGGGCATGGGCACGTGACGGGCGCCGACGCGCACGATGGGCGCGTCGAGCCAGTCGAGCGCCTTCTCGCTGACGAGCGCCGCGACCTCGGCGCCGAAGCCGCCGCGCTTGACCGCTTCGTGGACGACCACGAGGCGCCCCGTCTTCTCCACCGACGACAGGATCGTCGCCTCGTCGAGGGGGGCAAGCGTCCGCGGGTCGATGACCTCGACGCTGATCCCGTCCCCGGCCAGCTCCTCGGCGGCGGCCAGCGCGCGCTGGACCATCACCTGGGTGGCGATGACGGTGACGTCGGTGCCGGCGCGCTTGACGTCGGCCTTGCCGAGCGGGATCGCGTACGAGGCCTCGGGCACCGGGCCCTTCTGAGCGTAGAGGACCTTGTGCTCGAGGAAGATCACGGGGTTGTCGTCGCGGATGGCTGACGTCAGCAGGCCTTTGGCGTCGGCAGGCGTCGACGGCGCGACGACCACGAGCCCGGGAACGTGAATGAACCACGCTTCCAGGCTCTGGGAATGCTGAGCGGCGAGGCGGATGCCGCCGCCCTGCGGGCCGCGGATCACGAGCGGCACGGTCGGGGTGCCGCCCAGCATGTAGCGGAACTTCGCCGCCTGGTTCACGATCTGGTCCATCGTCATCGCGACGAAGTCGAAGATCTGGAGCTCGACGATGGGGCGGAGCCCGCTCACCGCGGCGCCCACGCCCATGCCCACGAAGGTCGGCTCCGAGATCGGCGTGTCGCGCACGCGCTCCTCGCCGAACGCCTCGCGCAGGCCGCGTGTCGCTCCGAAGATCCCGCCGATCAATCCCACGTCCTCGCCCATCACGAACACGCGGGGATCCCTCGCCATCTCTCCGTGCATCGCCTCGTTCAGGGCCTGCACGAAGGTGATCTCGCGCGTTCCCGCCGCGGGACGGGCGGGCTCGCTCACCTCGATGTGGGGCGCGTACACCGACGATTCCATGACCTCGACCGTCGGCTCGGCGCTGGCCATGCCGAAGGCGACCGCTTCCTCCAGCTCGTGCTCGGCCTCGTTGCGGATCTGTTTGAGCCGGTCGGCCGCGACCAGCTTCTCGTCGATGAGGCGCATCTCGAACCGCGCGAGGGGATCGCGCCGCTGCCACTCGAGCTCCTCGTCCTTCGTCCGATAGCCGGGCAGGTTCGCGCGCATGCTGTGGTCGCCCCAGCGGTAGGTCACTGCTTCCAGCAGCGTCGGCCCCTTGCCGCTGCGGGCCCGTGCGACGGCGTGCCGCATGGCCTGGTACACCTCGAGCACGTCGTTGCCGTCGACGCGGACCCCCGGGAAGCCGTAGGCCCCCGAGCGGGCGGCGATGCCCTCGCCGGCCGTCGTCCGCTTGGACGACGTCGAGAGCGCGTAGTGGTTGTTCTCGCACAGGAACACGACGGGCAGATTCCAGATGGCCGCCAGGTTCATCGACTCGTGGACCGTGCCCTGATTGGCGCCGCCGTCGCCGAAGAAGATCGTGACCACGACGTCGCTCTTGCGCAGGCGCGCGGCCAGCGCGGCGCCCGTGCCGATGGGCAGGCCGGCGGCCACGATCCCGTTACAGCCGAGGATGTTGAGATCGAGCGCCGCGATGTGCATCGAGCCGCCCAGGCCACGGCAGTAGCCGGTCTCGCGTCCCATCAGCTCCGCCATCATCCGGTCGATGCGCGCGCCCTTGGCGATGCAGTGGCCATGGCCGCGATGGTTGCCGACGATGGCGTCCTGCTCGCTCAGCGCCGCGCACGCCCCGGTAGCGACCGCCTCCTGACCGACATAGGAATGCGCGGTGCCTTTGACGAGGCCGGCCTGGAACAGCTCCGTCGTCTTCTCGTCGAAGCGGCGGATCCGCACCATGGTCCGGTAGAGATGCTCGAGGAGTTGGGATGTCGGCTTCATCGACGTCACCTCTCGGGCGATGTGGAAGCCGATGCTATCATGCCGGCCGATGAAGCCGAGGGTCGGCATGGTGACGATCGGCCAGGCTCCGCGAGTCGACGTCGTCCCGGCGATGGCCGACGTGCTGGGCCCCGACGTCGAGATCATCGAGCGCGGCGCCCTCGACGGCCTGGGCGGTGACGAGATTGCGCAGCTGGCGCCGGAGTCCGACGACGAGGTGCTGGTGACGCGCCTGACCGACGGCTCGTCGGTCTTCGTCGGCAAGCGCAGCGTCACGCCCCGAGTCCAGCGGATGATCGCCGAGCTCGACGCGCTCGGCGTGAGCATGACCGTGGTCCTGTGCACGGGGCACTTCAGCGGTCTGCGGGCCCGCCGCCCGCTCGTCGAGCCCGACAAGATCCTGCTCGGCGTGCTGCGCGGGGTCAGCTTCGAGGGACGGCTGGGCGTGCTGACGCCGTCGGAGCGCCACGTCGAGCCGACGACTCGACGCTGGCGCGAGCACGGCTTCGATCCCGTCGTCGTCGCGGCGTCGCCCTACCGTCACGCCGCTCCCATCTCCGTCGTGGCGGATCGCCTGCGCGCGGGCGGAGTCGGCTTCGTCGTCCTCGACTGCATCGGCTTTCAACGATCGCAGCGCGACGCGTTGCAGGCCGCGCTCGACGTTCCGGTGATCGTCGCCAATCTGCTCGTGGCCCGCGTCGTCGCCGAGCTGCTCTCGACCTAGACCCGCGCGCCGTGCCCGGCGATGTCGCCGATGACCCGGACGCGTGTCCGCAGCGAGTTTCCGGGCAGGTAGGCAATCGGGATGTCCTCCACCTCGACCACCGTCAACGTGGCCGGATCGGCCCCCGCGCTCACCGCCTTGGCCTCGGCGAGTCGGCGAGCCTCGGCGATCGCCTCCTCGCGGCTCCGGTTCTGGAAGATCTGATCGACCTCGCCCGACACCTGGGCGATGGCGGCGCCAACGGCGTTGGCCACCGCGCGGTGGGGGACGTGGACCACCTCGGAAACACCGTCGATCGCGGCCGGAACGAGAAAGGACCCGCCGCCCACGGCGACGAGCGGAACCGCGCGCGCGTCCGTCTTCATGCGGTCGACGCCCTCCTCGATCGTCGCGTGGATCGAGGCCAGGGCGCGCTTCACGAGATCGGCCGGCACGTCGGCCACGCGCGTGCGGTCGCCGAGGTCGACGAGGCCGGCGGCGACGGCGACGTCGGTCGCGGTGAGCTCGGCGCCGCCGAAGACGCGCGCCCGCTCGGTGAGCTGATAGCCGACGCTCAGTGGTCCGACGGCCAGCGGGTTGGTGCTCACGTGACTGCCGCCGCCGAGCCCGAGCGAGAGCAGGTCGGGCATCCGGAACAGCGTGCGCACGCCGCCCACCTCCACGGCGTTGTTGGCCTCGCGCGGGAACCCCTGGCGCAGGCAGCCGATGTCGGTGGTGGTCCCGCCCACGTCGATCACGATCGCGTCCGACAGCCGTGAGAGAAAGGCGGCGCCGCGCATGCTGTTGGTCGGCCCGGAGGCGAAGGAGTAGACCGGGTAGCGTTGAGCGAGCGAGGCCAGCATCACGGTGCCGTCGTTCTGCGTGAGATAGAGCGGCGCGGCGACGCCGCTCCGTTCGAGCGCTTCCACGAACGCGCCGACCGTACGCTCGGCGAGATCGGCCAGCGCGGCGTTCAGCAGCGCGACGTTCTCGCGCTCGAGCAGGCCGATGCGGCCGAGGTGGTGCGAGAGCGTCACGGTCACTCCGGGGCACTCGTCGCGCAGGATGGCCGCGGCCTCGTCCTCGCAGGAGGCGTTGAGCGGCGAGAACACCGAGGCGATGGCCACCGAGCGGAGGCCGAGCTCGCGGATGCGCCGGGCCGCCCGCCGCATGCCATGAGTGTCGAAGGGAACGATCGGCCGGCCATCGTATTCGTGGCCGCCCTCGAGCATGAAGATCTCGCCGCGCACGATGGCGGCGAGGTCGTCGGGCCAGTCGATGAAGGGCTCGAGCGAGGCGCTGGCCGGCAGCCCGATCCGGATCGCCGCCACCGGCACGAGGCCCTTCCGCTGAACCACGGCGTTGGTGAAGTGCGTGGTGCCGATCATCACGGCGTGGACGGGCTGCCCACCAACGGCCTTCAGGAGGAGGTCGAGGGCCCGGGTGATGCCGGTCGTCACGTCACCCGTCGTCGGGGTCTTCACGGCGTGGACGACGCGGTCACCCTCGAGCAGCACGGCGTCGGTGTTGGTCCCGCCAACGTCGATGCCGACCCGTCTCACGCCGCGAACACCGAGACGAAGTCGAGGTCGTAGCCGAACGCGCGCGGGCCGACGTGCTCGAGCCCCTTCGGCGTGAGCAAGATCGGCGGGGCGGGAAGCGCGATGACCTTCACACGCTGGCCGTAGCGGATCACCTCCGTGCCCACGGCCTCACCGCTGATCGCGTCCATCACGCAGATCAGGTCCGGCGTCATCACGCGGGGCTCGCCGTCCAGCCAGCCGACCGCGAACTCGTTCTGGAACGCGAGCTCGAACCGCTGGCCTTTGCAGTCGTCCAGGCCTTCCAGCGTGGCCCGACCCCGAAGGAACCCTTCTGTCGTCCGGCGCGCGACGTCGTGCACCTTGCCGGCGAAGATCAGGCAGCCGTGCTCGGCCTCCAGGACGGCGTCGACGGGATCGCGATGCGCCCGACGGGCGGCCTGGACGACCTCGCCGAGGCGGATCGCCTTGGTCGTCGTCCTGAGAATGGCGCACTCCTTCACTTCCTTGCCGGTGCGCGGGGCCTTGCACGTCCCGGCGATGGAGCCGACGGCCACGCAGGCCGTGCGCGAGAGCCGTTCCATCCACTTCCACGTCGCCGCCCGCGGCACCACCACGCCGTTGTCGCGCACGTCGGCGAGCGTCAGCGGCCAGGGCCGGAGGTCGTGGATCGCGAACGACGTCATCTGGGCCTCGGGGAACGCGCGTCCCATCGCGTCGGCATCCACCACGGGCTTGCCGAGCAGGGCGGCGGCCATGAATGGCTGGATGGCGTTGCCGCCGCCGATCTCGACCGACATCACGGCCCGGAACGTGCGGCCGAGATACTCCTCCATCATCGTGACGGCGCGGGCGATGGTCTGAGGGTCGGTGAGCCGCTCCTGTCCGACGAGGGGCGCACCCATGTTCGACACGACCGCGACGAGATCGTCGTCGGCGAGATCGTCCGGATCGAGCAGGTCGACGACGGTGCCGGCACGGTACAGCTTCCGCATGTTGAGGAGGCCGTAATAGGGACTGCCGCCGCCGCCCGTGCCGAGGATCCAGGCGCCGATCGCGAGCGATTCGATCTCGGCCGCGGACACGGGACGGCGCGCCACGAGGCCGCAGCCTACCACGGCGGGCGCTTGACCGGCTGGCGACCGCAGCGTACGGTGCCCGGCGCATGGACATCACGATCCGCCGCGCCGGCCCTGCCGACGAGGCGGTGTGTGCGCGCCTCGTCTACGACGCGTTCAAGGACGTCTCGGAACGTCACGGCTTCACGTCGGGCTTTGCGACGGTGGAGGTGGCCAGGCGCGTCGTCCGCGTGTTCCTCGGCCTCGACGCGATGTGGAGCGGCGCCGCCGAGGTGGACGGCCGCGTCGTGGGCAGCATCTTTTACGACGAAGGGGACCCGATTCACGGCGTGGCTCTCGTCAGCGTCGATCCCGGGACGCAGCGTCGCGGCATCGGGCGTCGGCTGATGGAAGCCGCGCTGGCGCGCGCGACGAACGCCGCCGGCGTGCGACTGATCCAGGAGGCCTTCAACGTCCACGCGCTGGGACTCTACACGTCGCTCGGCTTCGAGGTGAAAGCGCCCCTGGCCCGCATCGTGGGTCATCCCGGGCCCGTGCCGCCGGGAGTCGCGGTCAGGACGATATGCCGCGAGGACGTCGACGAGTGCGATCGGCTCTACGTCCGGGTGCAGGGATGGAGCCGCCGTGTCGACCCGCGCGACGCGCTCGGTGACTTCACCGGGTATGCCGCGCTCCGCGACGGCAGGATCGTGGCGTGCACGTACGTCCTGTACGCCGGCGTGGTGGCGTGGGCGGTGGCCGAGACCGACGACGACATGATGGCGCTGCTCGCCGGCGTCAGAGCGGCGGTCAGGGGTCCCGTCGGCGTCAACGCGCCGACGGGGACGGCGTTCTTCCGCCGCTGCCTCGGTCTCGGCTTCCGCGTCGAGAAACCGCTCACGCTCATGGCCCGCGGAGGCTGGCGAGAGTCGCGCGGCTCCTACCTGCCGTCGGGGATCTACTGACAGTGGTATTCTTCACCCCCCGTCGCGCGTTGCGAGAGGAGGCTCGTATGTACGTCGCGGTCATCCTTGCCCTGATGCTGCTCCTGGTCTCGCCCGCGTCGGCCTTCGAACGCGTGGGTGACCGGAGGATCCTCGTCTTCGTCGGCCGCCAGGAAGTGCCCACGATCGATCCCAGCATCAAGTACGACTGGTCGATCCGGATGATGCAGCAGTCGCTCTACGACGCGCTGGTGAAGTACGTCGGCCCGTCGGCCGAGATCGTGCCGTGGCTCGCCGAGAAGTGGGAGACGTCGGCCGACGGCCGGACCTGGACGTTCCACCTCGCCAAGAACGCCCGGTTCCACAACGGCGATCCGGTGACCGCGGAAGCGGTGCGCTGGTCGTTCGCGCGCACGCTCAAGCTCAATCAGGGGCCGTCGTGGATGCTATCCGACTTCCTCAAGGAGGACGGCATCAAGGTCGTGAACCCCACCACCGTGCAGTTCACGCTGACCCAGCCGTTCGGTCCGTTCCTGTCGGTCGTCCCGTGGTGGTACGTGATGAACCCCAAGCAGGTGACGGCCAACGAGCAGAGCGGTGACGCCGGCCAGAAGTGGCTGACGACGAACGAGGCCGGCAGCGGGCCGTTCAAGATCAAGCGCTGGCAGCCGGGCACGCTCTACGAGCTGGAAGCCGTCGACGACTACTGGAAGGGCTGGCCGTCGAAGGACCACGTCGGTGGCGTCATCTACAAGCTCGTGCGCGAGGCGGCGGCCCAGCGCGCGGCGCTCATCCGCGGCGAGGCCGACATCGCCGAAGGCCTCACGCCCGACGACTACGACCAGGTGGCGAAGATGCCGGGCGTCGTCGTCCCCGAGTTCCCCGGCATGACGACGTTCGGCCTCAAGATGAACACGCAGCGCGGCGCGACGAAGGACGTCAACCTCCGCAAGGCCATCGCGTACGCGTTCGATTACGACGCGTTCCTCAAGATCTACAACGGCCACGCCGTGCTGGAGGACAGTCCGTTCCCGAAGGCGACCCGGGGCTACGTCGCGGTGCCCGCCTTCTATCGTCAGGATCTCAACAAGGCGCGCGAGTACCTGGCGAAGTCGGCCTATCCGAACGGCGGGGTCGAGCTCGAGTACGTCTACTTCGACGGCCTCGAGGAAGAGCGCAAGATGGGCCTCGTCCTGATCGACAACCTCGCCAAGCTCGGCCTCAAGGTCAAGATGACGGCGACGACGTGGCCCAACATGGTGGCGCGCGCCTCGAAGGTGGAGACCTCGCCCGACTTCCTCGCCGTGTTCACCACGCCGGTGTCGACCGATCCCGACGCGGTCGCGTACCAGTACCACAAGAGCTCCTGGGGCAAGTACTACGGCTCGTCGTTCTACACCAACGACGGCGTGTGGGCGCTGATCGACCAGGCGCGCACGACGGTGAAGTGGGCGGACCGGGCGCCGCTCTACGCCGACATCCAGAAGAAGATCGCGGACGATGTTCCCGAGGTCTTCGGGATGCTGATGAACCGCCGCTGGGGCATGCGCGACCACGTGAAGGGCTTCTCGTTCTCGCCCGTGCGCTTCACCGGCGAGGTCGATCTCTACCCGCTGGCGATCACCGCGAAATGATGGCGTGACGGGCTACGTCGCCGGGCGCGTCCTCGCGCTCGGCGTGCTGCTGTTCGGGCTGCTCTGCATCACGTTCGCGATCTCGCACGTGATCCCCGGCGACCCGGCCCGCCTGGCCGCCGGCCCCGACGCCTCCGAGGCGATGGTGCTGACGCTTCGCGCCCAGTACGGGCTCGATCGGTCGCTCGGCACGCAGTTCGTCGTCTACACGCGCGGCCTGCTGCGCGGCGACTTCGGGCTCTCGCTCCGCAGCCGCAACACCGTCGCCGACGACCTCGCCCGCTTCTTTCCCAACTCGTTCGAGCTGGTCACGCTCTCGCTGCTGCTCGCCGTCGCCGTGGGCGTGCCGCTCGGCATGCTGTCGGCCGTCTATCGTGACACCTGGATCGATCACGGCTCGCGGGTCATGTCGGTCTCGGGCGTGGCCGTGCCCGCGTTCTGGCTCGGCCTCATGCTCCAGCTCGTGATCGCGCTTCATCTGGGCTGGCTGCCGCTGGGCGGCCGGCTCAACCTGACCACCGAGCTGCCGCCGCCCATCACCCACCTGCTCCTGCTGGACGCCGTGCTGCGCGGCCAGTGGGCGACGCTCGGCGACGGGTTGCGTCACGCCGTGTTGCCCGTCGTCACCTTGTCGTTTCCCGCCCTGGCCTCGATCCTCCGCGTGAACCGCGCCGAGATGCTCGAGACGCTGCACCAGGACTACATCCTGAACGCGCGCGCTCAGGGACTCGGCGGCCTCCGCGTGGTCGCGAAGCTCGCGTTGCGCAACGCGATGATCCCGACGCTGACCATGATCGGCCTGCGCTATGGCTGGATGCTGGGCGGAACCCTGCTGGTCGAGAGCGTCTTCGACTGGCCGGGCATCGGCCTCTACGCGGTGAACTCGGCGCTCTCCTCCGACTTCGTGCCGGTCATGGGCGTCACGCTCGTCATCGGCTTCAACTTCATGCTCGCGAACCTGCTCGTCGATCTCGGCTACGCGTGGCTCGATCCGCGTCTCCGACGGACGGCGGCGTGAACGCGCGCGTTCAATCGCTCGCCTTCCGCGGCTGGTGGGAGGACCGCGCGACCGCCGCGCGCGAGGCCCGGCGCTACGCGCGCATCTTCGGCCGCAACGCGGCGTCGGTGGCCGGGCTCGGCCTCGTCGTGGCCTTTCTATTGATCGCGCTCGTCGGCCCCTGGATCGTCCCGTATCCCGAGGACGCGACCGGCACCGTGCACCTCGACCGGAAGCTCGAGGCGCCGAGCCGCGCCCACTGGTTCGGCACCGACGAAGTCGGCGACGACGTCTACACGCGCGTGGTGCTGGGTGCCCGACTCTCGCTCCAGATCGGTCTCGTCATCACGCTGGTGGCCGCGACGATCGGCGTCCCGCTCGGCGTCGTGGCTGGATACGTGGGTGGCCGGCTGGGCGAGGGGATCATGCGGATCACCGACGTGTTCCTGGCCGTGCCGGCGCTGGTGCTCGCCGTCGCCGTGGTCAGCGCGCTGGGGCCGGGCATCGTCAACGCGATGCTCGCGATCGCGCTCGTGTGGTGGCCCGGCTACGTGCGCCTGGTCCAGGGCAAGGCGCTCGCCATCAGCCAGGAGTCGTACGTCGAAGCGGCGCGCGCGGTCGGCGTCGGCCGTCTTCGCATCGCGTTCGTGCACCTGCTGCCCAATTGCCTCTCGCCGATCCTCGTGAAGGCGAGCATGGACATGGGCACGGCGATCCTGACCGCGGCGAGCCTCGGCTTCATCGGCCTCGGCGCCCAGCCGCCGTTCCCGGAGTGGGGCGCGATGATCAGCCACGGCCGCAATTACCTGCCGACGTGGTGGTGGTATTCGGCCTTTCCTGGCCTCGCGATCTACCTCACCGTGCTGGGGTTCAACCTGCTCGGCGACGGCCTCCGAGACGTTCTCGATCCGAAGAGCCAGAGCTGACAGGCGCTGAGGAGCACGCGGCGCTCGACGCAAGCCTGGGAATTCGGTCCCGTCATCGGGTAGATTGCACTCGTGGATGATCTCTTGGCTGGCACCGGCCTTGCTGGATTGGTCGGCATGCTGAACATCGCGTTCGCGTTCGTGCTCGCTCTCGTCACGCCGGCGTTCGCGCAGCCGACGGACGCTCGCCTGGCGCCGCCGCCAGCCAAGTCGGACAACCGTCCCGTGCAGCACGGTGCGCAGCCGAACCCGGAGGAAGTTCGTCCGGGCAGCCCGCAGGGCGACGCGCTGGTCGCCATTCTCGCGCTCGCTGGCGTGGTGATCCCTCGGGCGCGGCGCCGGGACGGGGCTCGAGGCGGCGGGAGCTACGGCCGGCCCTGACGGGCCGGAGCGGATGCTCGGTCTCGACACCCGCGCGCTGCGCGTCATCTGGACCGCGCTGGTGGTCGCCGCCACTCTCGGGCTGATCTACGTCCTTCGCCACCTCCTGGTGCTCCTGGCGTTTTCGGTCTTTCTCGCCTACCTCGTGTTTCCGCTCGTGAGCATCGTTCAACGAGTCTTCCACGTCCGCCATCGCGCGGTCGCCATCGGCCTCGTGTACCTCGCGGTGTTCGGCGTCCTGTTCGGGGGAAGCGCCGCGCTCGTGCCCATGCTCACCGACGAGGCGACGGCGCTGGCGCAGCGGCTGCCCGAGATGTCGAAGCGGGTCCAGAGCGGCGAGATCATCGGCGAGCTCCTGCGACGCTACGGCTGGGAAGCGTCCACGATCGCCAGCATCGAACGGGCCGTGCGCGCGCACGCTCAAGATCTCGCCGGCCAGGCCCAGGCGGTCGTGACGGCCGGTCTGAAGTGGCTGGCCAGCGCGTGGATGGTCGTGCTCGTGCCGATCTTCGCATTCTTCATCCTCAAGGACGGCGAGCGCCTGGCCGCCGCCGTCGAAGGCGTGATCGACAGCCGCGCCGGACGTGGGCTGTGGCGCGAGATCGTCAGCGACGTCGATCAGGTCCTCGGCAACTACGTGCGCGCGCTGATCGTGCTCTGCGTGGTCACGTTCGTGGTCTGGTCGGTGCTGTTCTACGTGGCCGGCGTGCCGTACGCGCTGCTCCTGGCGGCCATCGGCGGGGCGCTCGAGTTCGTTCCGGTCGTTGGACCGGTGACGTCTGGCGTCATCGTCGTCGCGGTCAGTCTCTTCGCCGGGTTCACCCACCCGTGGCTGCTCGTCGGCTTCCTGGTGCTGTGGCGGGGCGTGCAGGACTACGTCACCAGCCCGCTCATCATGGGCAAAGGCGTCGAGCTCCATCCCGCCGTGGTCATCTTCTGCGTCCTCGCCGGCGGCGAGATCGGCGGCGTGCCGGGTATGTTCCTTGCCGTGCCCGTCTTTGCGGCGGTCAAGATCATCGGCCAGCGGTTGGGGCTCAGGAAAGCGGAGTCTTCGCGGCCGACGCTGGTGGTGGCGGCGCCGGACACGAAAGCGCCCCGGTCGACCCGCCCCGACTGACCCGCCGCGATCGACTAACGCGGGCTGAGACGCTCGAGCGACTGCTTCACGGTCGGGCTCGCGCCGGCTTCCACGTCCTGCCGGCGCAAAGCGTGAAAGCTCGCCAGCACCGAGTTGGCCTTGGCCAGCTCGGCGATGCGGGCCACGTACGCGTCCAGCCGTGCGCCCGGTAGCGCGAAGATCGCCACGTCGTCGGAGAGGACGTCGAGGTAGGCGCGCGCTCCGCAGCATCCGAGACTCAGCGCGGCCGCGCGCTGATTCACCACTTGCGGCACCACGGCGCAGGCCGGCCGGCCCATCGCCGGCGGGCGCCCGCCATCCACGCCCTCCGCCGCCTCGACGAGCACGAGCGTCTGGGCCGCAGTGACGAAGAGCACGACGACATCCGGAGGCAGCGGGGTGGCGGCGAGCGGCGCGTAGACGACGTGGCGGCGGCGCTCGGCCAGGACGGGGATCAGCGGGATATCCTGCGGCCGTACGTAGCCGAGATCCGCGAAGACTCGGAGGGCGTCGCGGCGATCCGCCTCGTGCGCAGCGGTCGCATCGAGATTGTGGGTGAACGTCCCGATCGCGCAGAGGTCGTGATCGCGCGCCGACGTAGCGAATGCGCCCTTGACCGCCTCCTGCCAGAAGGAGCAGCCGGCGGGCGCGCGGCCCGCGAAGGCCGGCACGCCTGCCGGCACCTGATCGGTGAGACAGACGGCGATCGGCGGGACCTGGAGCCGCAGGCTCTGGGCGAGCGAGCGGGCGAGCGCGAGATAGTCGGTGGTCATGGCGTCTTTCTCCGGTCAGGCGATGTCGAAGCGGAGCTGCGCGTGTGACGCCCGGAGAGCCCTCTCGACCTGATCGGGCGTGTCGCTGCGGGCGAAGATGAATCCGAGGTACTGCCAGCCTTCGGGAAGCGGGATCAGCTCCTGACCCACGTGGGCGGTGATCACGACCTCTTCCACTGACGGTACGGCGGTGGCGTCGGCGATGCCGTGGATCTCCCCGAGCCGGCCGGCGCGCGGGATCGGGATCATCATGACGCCGGCAGCGCGCGCCTCGCGGTCGTACGACGGGACCTCCCAGCCGAGCGCGTGGCGCAGGATCAGCTCCTCGAGCGTCATGCCGGTGCCGAAGCGCAGCGTCCGCGAGCAGAGCCCGCCGATGGAGCGCGCCGCCAGCTCGATGACGAACGGCCCGTGCTCGTTCACGCGCACTTCCGCGTGCACGGGGCCCTCCTCCAGTCCGAGGGCGGCCGCCGCGCTGGCCGTCGCGTCGGTGACGGCGCTCTGGATGCTCGCGGGCAGCCGCGACGGCGTGACGTAGATCGTCTCCTCGAAGAACGGCCCTTCCAGCGGATCGGGCTTGTCGAAGAGCGCGAGCGTCTGGAGCCGTCCGCCACTCAGCACGCCTTCGAGCGCCACTTCGACGCCGGGAATGTACTCCTCGGCCAGCAAGGCGTCGGCGGCGTCGCCGGTGACGCTGACGTCGTCCCGCCGCAGCAGCGCGCCGATGCGGCGGAACCCGGCGATGAACTGATCGACGTTGTTGGCTCGGATGACGCCGCGGCTTGCCGACAGCGCCAGCGGCTTGAGCACGCAGGGAAACGCGACGCCGCGCGCGGCCAGGAACGGATCCTCCTTGAGCGCGATGCGGCGGAAGCGGGGAACGGGAAGCCCGGCTGCGGCCAGGCACTGGCGCATCTCGAACTTGTTGCGGGCCGCCGCCACCGCGGCCACCGGGCTCGTCCTCAACCCGAGTCGCTCGGCGATCGCGGCCGCCGCGGTCGCGGTTTGATCATCGACACCGACCACGGCGTCGAGCGGGCGCTGGCGACTCCAGTCCGCCACCTTGCGGGTGGCGGCGGCGGGATCCGCGAAGTCGAGCGTCAACAACGAGTCGGGGGCGAGATCTTCGAGCGTGCTGGGCCGCTCGGACGCGCAAACGAGATCGACACCGAGGCCGTGAGCGGCGTCGACGAAGGCCTCGGTGCGGTACGTGCGGGTAGGGAGGAGGAGCAGCAGCCGGGCCAGGGCTACTGCTTGCCCGGCGTGTAGTAGGGATTGCTGCCGGCCCCGTGGTCGGTCGTGTCGAGCACCTCGGCGACTTCGGGGATCTCTTCCTTGATGAGGCGCTCGATGCCGGCCTTGAGCGTGACGTCGGCCGCGCCGCAGCCCTGACAGCCGCCGCCCATCACGAGATAGACGCGGTTGTCCTGCACGTCGATCAGCTCGACGAAGCCGCCGTGACCGGCCACGGCCGGATTGATCATGCTATCGATGATCTCCTGGACCCGGGTCTTGAGGTCGGGCTTATCGGTGCTCTCGGTGGTCATGGCATCACCTCTCCGTGGCTCATGGTACCAGACGACATGGCCCCCTCAGGGCCCGACTCGCTCGATCAAGGCCACCTGGCCCTGGATGGGCTCGCTTCAGCAGAACCACGCTTCGCTCAGCCGCGGCGCCCGCCGCCGGTCGGACGGAGGCGGGGGTGACGATGGCCGGGACGGAACCTCACGGGCCTCGTCGGCCAGCGCTCTGATCCGCCCGAACGTCAGCGCCGCATCCTCGCGAGCCTCGGCGGCCTTGGCGGCCAACGACGCGACACGTTCCTGCAATCGGTCCATCCGAGGATCGGGATGGGTCCAGCGGTAGTAGAAGTCGTGCTCGACGAGCGGGCCTCGGTACGGTCGCAGCGCTTCGCTCTCCGCGAGCAGCGATCCCGGCGGCACCAGCAGGCGGATCGAGTACTGCACGGGATCGACGGCGTCCACCAGATCCTCGCCCTCCACGAAGTCGAGCATCTCGGCGTAGGCGTCGAGCGTGGTCCACGGCGTGAACGGGACCCAGGTGGGCCGGAGCGTGATGCCAGCGGACCGCACGGCTCCGAGGGCGGCGGCGACGTCGGCCCGCGTGTGGCCCTTGTCGAGATGGGCGAGCACGGTATCGCTCAGCGACTCGACGGCGGAGACGATGAAGAGACAGCCGAGGGCGCGAAGCTCCGGCAGGTGCTGGCGCTGGCGGAGCAGGTGCTCGATCTTCGCCGTGATATCGAAGGTGACCGCCGGGAGCTCACGGTGAAGCGCGCGCGCGACGTCGAGCGCGTGGCGGGGGCCGTTCAGGAAGTCGGGATCGCCGAACGTGATGTGAGTGGCGCCGGCGTCGACGAGCTGGCGGACATCGGCCATGACGACGGCGCGATCGACGACGAAGAAGCGCCCGCCGTACACGGGCGGGATCGGGCAGTGACGGCAGTGATGCTTGCAGCCGCGACTGGCCTCGACGTAGCCGGCCAGCTCGAGGCGGCCGTCTCCACGCTCGAGGTGGGCGTACTTCTTGAGGCTCGGAAGGAGCGAGCGCGATGGGGCCGGGAAGTCGAGCTTCGTGAGGATCGGAGCCGACGCAGCGCGAGGCCCGACCGGTCCGCGATCCGCGGCGGCCTCGAGATGGCGGGCCAGCTCGACGAGCGCGTCTTCCACTTCGCCGCTCATGACGGAGTCCGCGCTGTGTCGCAAGAGATGCTCGGCATTCAGCGTCGCGTACAGGCCGTAGAAGCAGATGTGGGCCGACGGATGTTCCTGGCGCACGCGCGCGGCGACCCCGACGCCGAGGCGCAGCGCCGTGTGCATCGGCACGGAGATCGCGACGAGGCGGGCGCGGCGAACGCGCTCGGCATCGAAGGGCTCGATGGACACGTCGAGCACGGCTGGCCGATAGCCGGCGCGCTCGAGGAAGGCCGCCGGCCACGCCACGGCCAGCGGCTGGTGGCCCAGCTCGTAGCAGCCGACGAGGAGGATCGCGCCGGGCTCGCGCACGCCCGTCATTCTACGCCCGCGTTTGCGGCTGGGTGTATCGTGAGGCCCAATTCGAGCGAGGAGGCGTGTCGATGACCGTGAAGATCACCTGCCGTCCGAACGGCCCGTACCTGGTCGAAGGGGACGTGGAGATCTACGACCCGACGGGCGCGCGCGTGGACACGACCGGGCGCCCGCGCATCGCGCTGTGCCGGTGCGGCGCGTCCGTCACCAAGCCGTTCTGTGACGGGACCCACAGCAAGATCGGGTTTCAGGCGGCCGAGGCCGCCGTGGCGCAGGAGCAGAAGAAGTAGTCTAGGCTTCGGGCGCGGCCTCCTCCTCACTCGCTTCGGTGAGGAGGATCCAGTCGTCGGGCGGATCAGCGGGCGGGCGGGTGCGCGGCGGTGTCGCCAGAGTGCGCGCCCGGCTCGCCGAGAACCACTCCCACATTCCTTCGGGCGCACCCGTCGTCTGCGCTTCACCCATCTCGGGACCGACCGAACCGCTCGCCTCGCGGTCGGTCTTGCGCTGGGTCTTGGCTTCCTGCTTGGCGCGGCGGAGGTCTTCGCGGCGCCGCCGGTCGAACCCGTAATTGCGGCGCTTCATGCGCGGTGCCCAGCGGTCGATCGGAGAGGGTTTGAAATCAGGACGCCACTCTAACATGGCCCCGGGGCCGCGTGCTAGTATCTGGCCTTCCCTCCGAGGAGGACATCCGTCATGGCCGATCTCAGTCGTCGCCACTTCATCGCCGGTGCTGCCGCCGTCGCGGCGACCGCGTCGGCGGGCCTCCCCGCGGTCCACGCGCAGAAGCGCGGAGGGACGATGCGGTTCGTCCCCCACGCCGATCTCAAGGTGCTCGATCCGATCTGGACGACGGCGTACATCACACGCAACCACTGCTATCTCATCTACGACACGCTCTTCGGCACCGACCAGAATCTGCAGATCAAGCCGCAGATGGTCGACAAGTGGTCCTCGGCGAACAAGGGGATGAAGTGGTCGTTCACGCTGCGTGACGGCCTCAAGTGGCACGACGGTCAGCCGGTCGTCGCCGAGGATGCCGTCGAATCGATCAAACGGTGGAGCAAGCGCGATCCGCTCGGCAAGTTGCTCGCGGCCCACACCGCCAGGATCGCCGCTCAGGACAAGAAGAGCTTCACGCTCGAGCTCGCCCAGCCGTTTGGCCTCGTGCTCGAAGCGCTCGGCAAGCCGTCGAGCAACGTGCCCTTCGTCATGCCTGCGCGCATCGCCGCCACGCCCGACAGCGAGCAGATCAAGGAGACGATCGGCTCGGGGCCGTTCCGCTTCGTGAAGGACGAGTGGCAGCCGGGCAACCAGGTCGTCTACGTCCGCAATCCGGATTACGTACCGCGCAACGACGCGCCGAGCGGCTCGACCGGCGGCAAGAAGGTCAACCTCGATCGTGTCGTGTGGAAGTACATCCCCGATCCGGCCACGGCGGCGGCCGCGCTCGAAGCGGGCGAAGTCGACTGGTACGAGCAACCGTCCATCGACATCGCCGCCCGGCTCGAGGGCAACAAGGACATCATGGTGGCGATCCAGGACCCGCGCGGGACGCAAGGGTGGATCCGGCCGAACCATCTGCAGCCGCCCTTCAACAACAAGAAGGCCCGCCAGGCCCTCCTCTATATGGTCGACCAGGAGAAGTACCTGCAGGCCGCCCTCGGGCAGCCGAAGTACTACCGCACGTGCCCGGCCGTGTTCACCTGCGGGGGGCCGTTCGAGACGGGCGCCGGCGCGGTGAAGCAGGACGTGAACAAGGCGAAGCAGCTCTTGAAGGACTCGGGCTACGACGGCAAACCGGTGGTGGTCCTCGATCCGACCGACATCCCGCTCACCCACGGCGCCGCGCTGGTGAGCCGCGAGCTGATGACCCAGGTCGGCTTCAACGTGGACCTGCAAGCGATGGACTGGTCCACGGTCGTCGCTCGCCGAGCCAAGAAGGATCCGCCGGCCCAGGGCGGCTGGAACGTCCTCTTCACGTGGTGGATCGCGTCGGACGTCATCAACCCCGCCGTGCACGCCGGAATCTCCGGCGCCGGTTCCAGCGCCTGGTTCGGCTGGCCCGAGAACGGGCGCATCGAAGAGCTGAAGATCCAGTGGGCGCGCGCGACGGACAAGGCGGCGCAGAAGCAGATCGCCGAGGAGATCCAGAAGGTCGCCCTCGACGAGGTGATGTACGTGCCGTTCGGCCAGTGGGTCTCACCCACCGCGTTTCGCAAGAGCATGCAAGGCTTCCTGCAGTTCCCGGCGCCGGTCTTCTGGAGCGTCTCCATCGCGTGATCGGCCAGATCGGGCGGCGACTGATGGCCACCATCCCCGTCATGGGGGTCGTGGCCATCGCCGTGTTTGCCCTCTTGCACATCACGCCCGGCGATCCGGCCGTCATCATCGCCGGTGACTACGCGACGTCCGATGACATCGCGCGCATCCGGGCCAAGCTCGGCCTGAACGAGCCCTTCGTCACGCAGGTCGGCATCTGGCTCGGCCGCATCGTGCGCGGAGATCTCGGCACGTCGATCTTCTCGGGCCTGCCGGTGTCCACGCTGATTCGCCAGCGGACGGAGGCGACCATCGGGCTGACGCTCTTCGCTATGCTCATCAGCGTGGGCGTCGGCGTTCCGCTGGGCGTGCTGGCGGCGTGGAAGAAGGCGTCGCTGGTCGACCGGCTGGTGATGCTGTTCGCGGTCTCCGGCTTCTCCATGCCGGTGTTCTGGCTCGGCTTCCTGCTCGTCTACGTCTTCGCCATCTCGATGCACTGGCTCCCGGTACAAGGCTACCGGCCGCTCGCCGACGGCGTGTGGCCCTTCCTGCGCCATCTGATCCTTCCCGCCGTCACACTCTCCGTCGTCTACATGGCGCTGATCGCGCGCATGACGCGGGCGAGCATGCTCGGGGTGCTCTCCGAGGACTTCATCCGCACGGCCTTCGCCAAGGGCCTGGCCCCCCGGCGGGTGCTGATCCACCACGCGCTGAAGAACGCCTCGTTGCCGGTGGTCACGATCATCGGCATCGGATTCGCGCTGCTCATCGGCGGCGCGGTGGTGACCGAGAGCGTCTTCGCGCTGCCCGGACTCGGGCGCCTGACGGTGGACGCGATCATCCGCCGCGACTACCCCGTGATCCAGGGCGTCATCCTCGTCGTCTCCGGCGTGTACGTCCTGATCAATCTGGTCGTCGACGTGCTCTACGTGGTGCTCGATCCCAGGATCCGGTACTGAGCCATGGCGCTGTCGCCGCCCGTCGCCGCCGATTTCGCGCTCCCGGCGCCGACTGCGCGCGCCGGCGCGCTCGATACGGCCCGCCGCGCGCTCCTGCGCCACCCGACGCTCATCGCCGGCGCCCTCACGCTCGTCGTGATCCTCGTCGCCGGCGTCCTCGCGCCGCTCTGGTGGACGGGCGATCCCCTCGAGATGAAGCCCGCGGTGAGGCTGCGGCCGCCGTCGGCCGAACGCTGGTTCGGCTCGGACAACTTCGGCCGCGACATCTATACCCGGACGCTGTACGGCTCGCGGATCTCGCTCACCGTCGGCGCGGCGGTCTCGACGCTGAGCCTCGTGCTGGGCACGACGCTCGGCCTCGTCGTCGGCTTCTATCGGAGGCTCGACATGATCGCCATGCGCGTCATGGACGGGCTCATGGCCATCCCGGCCATTCTCCTGGCCCTCGCGTTGATGGCCCTCATGAAGGCAAGCGTGCAGAACGTCATCATCGCGCTCCTCATCCCCGAGATTCCGCGGGTGGTTCGCTTGACGCGCGCGTCGGTGCTGTCGCTGCGCGAGCACCTGATGGTCGAGGGCGCGCGGGCGCTCGGCGCGCGGACGCCGCGCATCCTGGCGCGTTACGTGCTCCCCGGTCTGGTCGCTCCGCTGATCGTGCAAGGAACGTACATCGCCGCGTCGGCGATTCTCTTCGAGGCGTATCTGTCGTTTCTCGGCGCGGGAACACCGCCGCACATTCCTTCCTGGGGCAACATCATGGCGGAAGGCCGCGCCTACGTTCAGCTCGCCTTCTGGATCATCCTCTTCCCGGGCATCTTCCTGGCCGCCACGGTGCTCGCGATCAACCTCGTGGGCGATGGGCTACGCGATCTCCTGAACGTGCGTTAAAATCCGGGCGCCATGACTGACGGGCGGACGCTCGACATCCTCGTCGTCGAAGACAACGCCGACGCGCGCGCGACGCTGCAGATGCTCCTGGAGCTGGAAGGCCACCGCGTGCGGACGGCCGAGAGCGGCGCCCAGGGCGTCGAACGATCGACGGCGCCGCTCGACGCGGCTCTCATCGACATCGGGTTGCCCGACTGCGACGGCTACGACGTGGCGCGGCGGATCCGCTCGACGCCGCACGGCAAGACCGCCTACCTCGTGGCGCTCACCGGATACGGGCAGCCCGACGATCGCCGGCGCGCCGAAGCCGCGGGGTTCGACACGCACCTGGTCAAGCCGGTCGACCCCGACGCGCTCGTGAAGATGCTCGCCCGCCGCGGCTAGCGACGGCTATTTTGTAGCGAAGCCTCGAGACCGGCTCGCTCCGTGGGTGGCCCGTGCGAGGTGCGCGGGGCTACTTTTCCGCGACCTTTCCGATCTTCTGGATCACCGCGGCAATTCGCTGCGCGTCCTCGTCCCAGAACTTCTTGAACTCGTCGGCGTCCTGATAGGCGATCGGCGTCTTGGCCTTCTCCATCGATGCGCGCAGCTCCGGATCCTGCATGGCCTTGCGGGTGGTGTCGCGTAGCGTCTGGACCACGTGGGCCGGCACGCCCCGCGGCGCGAAGAGCGCGGTCCACACGTAGTACTCGACCTCGTAGCCGAGCTCCTTCAGCGTTGGCACGTCGGGGAAGGCGGCCAATCGCGTCGCGCCGTACGACGCCAGCGGGCGCATCTTCCCGGCCTGGATGTGGGACAGGGCCAGCGCCGGCGGTGAGGCCCAGAGCTGAGCGTGACCGCCCAGCACGGCCGTCGTGGCCGGCGCCCCCCCGGTCGTCGGCAAGTGACGCATCTTCAATCCGGCCACGGCCAGCAGCATCTCGATCGGCAGGTGCGACGCACCGTACGGCCCGGACGACGCGTACGTGATCTCGCCCGGCCGCTTGCGCGCGTCGTCGACCAGCTCCTTCAGCGTCGTCCATCCGTACTTTCGCGCGTACTCCTCGTTGACGACGAGCAGCGGTGGATCGGCGTTGAGCCGCGCGATGCCGACGAACTGATCGCGCGTGTAGATCGCCGGGCGCCCGAAGAGCTTGTCGACCTCTGGTGTCGACGAGATGCTGACCAGGGCCACGAGCAGCGTGTAGCCATCCGGCTTCGCCACGGCGACGGACTGCGCGCCCACCGCGCCGGCGGCGCCGGGCTTGTTCGAGACCACGAACGGCTGCTTGAGGAGCCGCTCGAGCGCGGCCGCCAGCGGGCGCGCCGTCAGATCGGCGATCCCACCGGGCGGAAACGGATTGACGATCGTGACCGGCCGCGTCGGATAGGCCTCCTGGGCGACAGTGCCGCTGGCCACGGCGACGACGACGGCGACGATGATGACGGCGACGCGACGCATACTGACCTCCTCAGACGGATGACGGCGTGTTGCGGATGGTACCGCGGAGCCGGCGCCCGACGGCGCCCTTACCAGTGGATGGTCTGGCCCGGGCTGAGGAGCGCTACGCTCTCCTCGAGTCCGCGCCGGAGCGCCTCACGCATCAACCGGTCGGGCGGCTCCCGGAAGGGCTCGCGATTGAGATCGAACGTGCCGAAGTGCATGGGCACCATCAGCCGCGCCCCCAGATCTTCGAAGATCTGAACGGCCTCCTCGGGATTGACGTGATTGGGGTGACGTTCGTACGCGCTGTAGCCCCCGATCGGGATGAAGGCCACGTCAAACGGCCCCAGGCGCTCGCCGATCTCCTTGAAGGCGTCGTAGTACCCGGTGTCGCCGGCGAAGAACAGGCGACGGTCGCGGCCACGCACGACCCACGAGGACCACAGGCGGCGGTTCTGATCGAGGAGCCCACGCCCCGAGGAATGCTGGGCGGGTGTGCACACGAGCGTGAGGCCACGGAACTCCCGCGTCTCCCACCAGTCGAGCTCGACGACGTTCGTGATGCCCACCTTGGCCAGCCACGCCTTGATCCCGAGCGGCACGAAGAACGTCGGGTGGTACGCGGCGTTCAGGCGGCGCACCGTCGCCTCGTCGAGGTGGTCGTAATGATCGTGCGAGATGATCACCGCGTGGATCGGCGGCAGATCTTCGAAGCGCATTCCCGGCGGCACGAGACGCCGCGGTCCGGTGAACATGACCGGACTGGCGCGGTCGCCCCAGTGCGGATCGGTGAGGATGTTCACGCTGTCGATCTGCAGGAGGAACGTGGAGTGGCCGATCCACGTGAGGGTGGGCACCATGCCGTTCGCGCGAAGCTCGGCGCCGTCGTTGGTGAGGACGGCGGGCGTGCGACCGCGCGCTGGCGCGTGCTCGAAGCCGAGGCGCAGCGTGCGGAGCGCGCGTCCAATCAGGGGATACGCGTAATCAGGTGCGACGTTGCGAAATCCGTCGCGCACGTGATGGCTGGGCGCGTCCGTGTGCGGGGACAGGGCCGAGGGCACCGCGGTGTCGATGAGGACCAGACCGAGCGTCAGCAGTAAGGCGCTGAGCATCCGCACGACGTCGACCACCATATCACGATGACCGGGCGAGGAGCGTTCCAAGCGCCTCGGCGAGTCGCTCGTAGTCGGCTTCCCGATTGTAAAAATGCGCAGAGATCCGCACCCACCTCCTCGGTACGGCTGGCCACGCGATCACCGGAACCTCGATCGCGAAGCGGTCAAACAGGTGCTTCTGAAGATCATCGGTGCCATCAGGAAGTTGGACGGCGGCCAGCGACCCGATCATCACGTCCGGGCACGGCGGTGTCCGCCCGAGCGCCTCGCCCAGTCTCAAGCGCGCCCCGAGCGCCAACACGTGATTGTGCTTCATGACGGCCGGCCAGCCGCCGGGACAGAGGCTGCCGACGACGCGAATGGCCTCCGGCACCGCCAGGGCTGGCGTCGGATCCTGAGTTCCCGTCCAGTCGAACTCGAGCCGGAAGCGCGAGCGATCGGTCCGCGGTGAGTTGGCGCCGTGGCTGATGACGAGCGGCCGCACGCTCGCCTGGCGGTCGCGCCGCACGTAGAGAAACGCGGCGCCCTTCGGAGCGCACATCGACTTGTGGCAGTTGCCGGTGTAGTAGGCGGCGCCGACCGCGCGGACGTCGAGGGGCAGCATGCCAGGAGCGTGAGCGCCGTCCACGAGCGTCTCGACCCCTCGCTCGGCGAGCGCGGACACCAGGCGGGCGATCGGGAACACGACGGCGGTCGGGCTGGTCACGTGATCGAGCAGCGCCAGGCGCGTGCGTGGCGTGGTGACCGCGAGGATCGCGCTCACCACCGCGTCATCGCCGTCGACGGGGAACGGCACGTGAGCCACGACGACGCGCGCGCCCTGCGCGGCGGCCACCGCGTTCACGGCGTTGCGGCACGCGTTGTACGCGTGATCGGTCACGAGGATCTCGTCGCCGGGTGCCAGGGCCAGGGAGCGCAGCACCGTGTTCACGCCGGTGGTGGCGTTGCTGACGAAGGCGAGATCATCGGGATCGGCGCCGATGAAGGCGCCAAGCGCCGCGCGAGCGGCGTCGAGGCGCGCTTGCAGCTCGCGGGACAGGAAGCGCACGGGCTCGCGCTCGAGCTCCTCGCGGAGCATCCGCTGGTAGTCGAGGACGGGCTTCGGGCACGCCCCGAACGAGCCGTGATTCAGGAAGACGACGCCGGAGTCGAGTGTCCACATGCGCGTAGAATAGCCGGCGATGGCGGAAGCGGTCACGGTCGGCGCAACGTTGCGCACAGGCTGGCCCGTCCTCGTCATCCCCTCCGCGATCTACTTCGTCTCGCACTTCCACCGGATCGCGCTCGGCGTCGTCGCCCAGGACCTGATGCGAGCGTTCACCATCACCGCGGCCACGCTCGGCGCGCTCGCGGCGATCTATCCGTACGTGTTCGTCGCCATGGCGCTGGTGGCGGGCAGCCTGGCCGACACGTTGGGGCCGCGGCGCACGCTGGGCGCCGGGGCGCTCGCCATGGGGCTGGGCGCGCTCGTCTTCGGCCTGGCCCCGTCGTTTTCCGTGGTCGTGCTGGGACGACTCGTCGTGAGCATCGGGGCGTCGGTCATCCTGATCGCGTTCCTGACGCTGGCCGCCGAGCGGTTTCGCGCCGACGACTTCGCCACGATCTCCGGGCTCACGCAAACGGTCGGCAACCTTGGTGGCGTGGCCGCCGCCGGGCCCCTGGCCCTCCTGGTCGAGGCGATCGGCTGGCGCGCGAGCTTCGAGGCGATCGGCGCCATCACCGTGGCCCTCGCCGTCGTCGCCGTACTCGGCGTTCGCGAACGCCGTGATTCGACGCCGCGTACCGTGACCCGGTCATTGCGCGACGTCGTCGTCGGGATTCCGGCGATCATCCTCAATCCAAGGACGTGGCCGCCGGTCCTCGCCGGCGCCGGGATGTATTCGACGGTCATCGCCCTGCAGGGCTTGTGGGGCGTTTCGTACCTCACTCAGGTCCACGGCCTGCCCCGCGTTCAGGCGGCGGCCGACATTGCGTGGATGGCCGTCGGTGTCATGGTGGGCGCGCCGCTGGTGGGCAGGATCTCGGACCGCTGGCTGGGCGCCCGCCGGCCGCCATTCCTGGCGTTCAGCGCGCTCGGCGCGGCGTGCTGGCTGCCGCTCGTGGTCCCCGCGCTCGAACCGCCGATCGCGTGGCTGCCGGCGGTGTTCTTCCTGCTGGGCTTTTCGTCGAGCGGGCTGATCCTCGTGTGGCCGTGTGTCCGAGAAGTCAACGATCCGACGCGCGTCGGAGTCGTCGTCGGCTTCTGCAACATCCCGATGTTCCTGTTCGTCGCGCTGATGCAGTGGCTCACCGGTCTCGCGCTCGATGCGGCCTGGACGGGGCTCGAGACGGCGGGGACGCGCGTCTACTCGGCCACGGCGTACCGCGCCGCCTTCGGCCTGTGTCTGGCCGTCGCGGTCGGCGCAGTTGCTCTCGCCGCGTGCATCACCGAGACGCGCTGTCGGAACGTCTGGAGGTCGGAGTAGAGTTCGTGGGGCCCCGACCGGAGCCCCACGTCCGACACGCGGAACGACTATTTGACGAGGGCCTCGAGGCCGACCTTGGCGATCTGCTCGTCCTGCTGCGAGGTCACACCGCTGACACCGATTGCGCCGACCAGCTTGTTGTCGACCATGATGGGAAGGCCGCCCTGCAGCGGCGTCATGCCCTTCACGCCGAGGAACGCGTTCCGTCCGCCCGCGATGATGTCCTCGACGGCCTTGCTCGGCCGCTTCAGCGCGACAGAGGTCGTCGCCTTGCCGATCGCGATGTCGATGCTGCCGATCTGGGTCTCGTCGGTCCGCTGCAAGTAGAGGAGATGCCCGCCATCGTCGACGATGGCGATGACGACGCGCCAGTTGTTCTTCGTCGCCTCGGCCTCGGCCGCGGCGGCCATCTTCTTCGCCGCGGCCAGCGTCAGGACCTTCTTGTCGGCGAGCTGCGCGCCGGCCTGCGTGCCGGCCAGGACCGTGGTGGCCAGGAACAGCGCGGTTCCAACGTTCAGCACTCGTTTCATGGATTTCCTCCCGTGGTGAAAGACGGGGACGTCAATGAGCCCAGCGCCGCCCGCTGCGGTTGCCACGGGCCGGCGCCAGGCGTCGGGCTATAGAGGTGACAGGCCACGAGCCGGCCATCGGTGTGGACCAGAGGCGGCTCCTCGCGGCTGCAGCGCTCCATCACGGCCGAACACCGCGTGTGGAAGCGGCAGCCCGGCGGCGGAGCGAGCGGGCTCGGCACCTCGCCGGCGAGCGGCACGTCCTCACGCCGCTCGTCGGGATGCGACGGCAGCGCTGCCGCGAAGAGCGCGCGGGTGTAGGGGTGCTGGGGCTCCGTGGCCACGGCGCGCGCCGGACCGAACTCGACCAGCTTCCCCAGGTACATCACCGCCACGGTGTGGCTCATGTACGCGACCGCCGCCAGATCGTGGGTGATGAAGAGATAGGCCAGGCCCAGCCGCGCCTGCAGGTCGCGCAGCAGGTTGAGGATCTGGGCGCGGATGGAGACGTCGAGCGCCGACACCGGCTCGTCGAGCACGATCAGCTTCGGCTCGAGCGCCAGCGCCCGCGCGATGGCGATGCGCTGTCGTTGGCCGCCCGAGAACTCGTGTGGGAAGAGGTCGATCGAGCGCTCGGGGAGGCCGACGAGATCGAGCAGACGCAGGCCGTGCTCGCGGACCTGGCCGCGACCGAGCTGTTCGTGGACGACGAGCGGTTCGGTGATGATCGCTCCCACGCGCATACGCGGGTTGAGCGAGGCGAAGGGATCCTGGAAGACGGCCTGAACCGAGCGTCGGTACCGGCGCCGGCCCGCCGCGTCCAGCGTCTGGAGATCGGCGCCCTCGAAGCGGAGCGTGCCGCTGGTCGGCGCCTCCAGGCCGAGCACGACTTTTGCGGTCGTCGTCTTGCCACAGCCCGATTCGCCGACGACGCCGACGGTGTGTCCGGGCTCGATGCGGAACGACACGCCGTCCACCGCCCTGACGACGCCGCCGCCCCCGAAGAGGCCACCCTTCACCGGGAAGTGCTTGACGAGGTTGTCGACCTCGAGCAGCGTCACCGTGCGGCCAACCAGCAGCGAGCTCGGTGGTCCTCGGCCACCGTGACGTCGGTGGGCACTTCGCGCCGGCAGCGGTCCTCGACCTTCGGGCAGCGCGGATGAAACGCGCAGCCGGTCGGTAGCGCGGCGAGATCGGGCGGCTGGCCGTCGATCGCGGTCAGGCGGGCCCGCGAGTCGGCGAGCCGAGGGATCGACTCGAGCAGCGCACGCGTGTACGGATGCGCCGGCGAGTCGAAGATGCGCCGCACCGGGCCGATCTCGACGAGACGACCCGCGTACATGACGGCGACCCGGTCGCACATGCGCGCCACGATCCCGAGGTTGTGCGTGATGAAGATCAGCGCCAGGCCGTGCTCGCGCTGGAGCTCGCGCAGCAGGTTCAGGTACTGGGCCTGGATGGTGACGTCGAGGCTCGTGGTGGGCTCGTCGGCGATCAGCAGCCGCGGCTCGCACGAGATGGCGATGGCCCCCACGATGCGCTGGCGCATGCCACCCGAGAGCTGGTGCGGATACTCGCGCACGCGCGCCTCGGGCGCCGGGATCTTGACGGCGGTCAGGAGCTCGCGCGCCCGCGACCAGGCGGTCCGGCGTGACGCGCCTTCGTGCACGCGCAGCGACTCGGCGACCTGGTCACCGACCGTGAAGAGCGGATTGAGCGACGCCATCGGGTCCTGGAGGATCATCGCGATCCGCTTGCCGCGCAGGCGCCGCATCTCGCGGTCGGACTTGGTGACGAGGTCCTCGCCCTCGAAGCGCACGGCGCCGGACGCGATGCGGGCGGCGGGTGGCAGCAAGCGCATGATCGAGAGCGCGAGCGTGGTCTTGCCCGAGCCCGACTCGCCGACGATGCCGAGCGTCTCCCCGGCCTCGAGACGGAACGAGATGTCCGACACGGCCTCCACCACGCGCGCACCGCGGGCGGAGACGTAGCGCGTGGTCAGGTGATCGAGCTCGAGCAGAGGCGTCACAGTTGGCGCAACTGCGGGTCGAGCTTCACGCGGAGCCAGTCCCCGAGGAGGTTGGCGGAGAGGACCATCAGCATGATGCAGGATCCCGGCAGCACCGTCAGCCACCAGTAGCCCGCCATCAGCCCCTTCTTGCCGTCGGCCAGCATGAGGCCCCACGCGGGCTTGGGCGGTGGCACGCCCACGCCGAGGAAGGACAGCGCCGCCTCGGTGACGATGACGACGCCGAGCATCAGCGTGCCGAGGACGATGGCGGAGTTGAGCACGTTGGGCAGGATGTGGCGACGCATGATCGTCCACTTCGAGCACCCCGCCACGATGGCCAGCCGCACGAAATCGCGCTCGCGCAGCGACAGCACCTCGCCGCGTATCACGCGGGCGTAGCGCGTCCAGTACACCGCGCCGAGGATGATCACGATGTTCATCTCGCTCGGACCGACCACCGCGGCCAGGAAGATCGCGAAGGTGAGCGCGGGTAACGCCAGCCACGTGTCGGTCACGCGCATGATGACCTGATCGACCCAGCCACCGAGGAAGCCGGACAGGATTCCGAGGGCGGTCCCGACTGCGCCCGCAAAGAGGACGGCGGTGAGCCCGACGACCATGGAGACCCGCGCGCCGAAGATCAACCGGGAGAGCACGTCACGGCCGAGATGATCGGTGCCGAGCAGGTACTTCTCGCTGCCGCCGACCTGCCACGCCGGCGGTCGGAAGCGCTCGCCCAGCGTGCCGATCTCGGGATCGGACGGGGCGATGACGTTGGCGAACACGGCGGTGAAGGCGAGCACGAGGAGGATCAGCGTGGGCAGAACGGGGAAGCCCCCGACGTGGAACGCGGCGAAGCGCCACGCGAGGGTGAGGCTCGCCGCTCGACTCGGGCTCGCGCTCGGGCTCAGCGGAGCGCTCGCGGTGCTCATTGGAATCGGATCCGCGGGTCGATCACGGCGTAGAGAAGATCGACCAAGAGGTTGACGGCGATAATCATCACGCCTCCCAGCAAGACGGTGGCCTGCACGACGGGGAAATCGCGGAATGCGATGCCTTCGTAGAGGAGCCGGCCGATGCCCGGCCAGGCGAACACGGTCTCCACGACGACGGCCACGTTGACCATGATGACGAGGTTGATGCCGGCCAGGGTCAGCACCGGGATGAGCGCGTTCTTGAACGCGTGCTTGCCGATGACCAGCGCCTCGGGCAGGCCCTTGAGCCGGGCCAGCTTCACGTACTCCGAGCCCAGCACCTCCAGCATCGACGAGCGGGTGAGGCGCATGTGGGCGGCCGCGAAATACCAGCCGAGCGCGACCGCCGGCATGACCAGGTGCAGCGGCGTGCCCGAGCCCGACGACGGCAGCCAGCCGAGGTACACGGAGAAGAACAGGATCATCAGCAGACCGACCCAGAACGACGGCATGCTGAGGCCCAGCAGGGCGAACACCTTGCCCGCTCCATCACCCCAGCCGTTGACGCGGACGGCCGCCAGCACGCCGCTCGGGATGCCGATCAGGAGCGAGAACACCATCGCGGTGGTGGCGAGGAGCAGTGAATGGGGCAGACGCGAGAGGTAGAGCTCGAGCACGGGCGTCCGGTAGTAGAAGGAGCTCCCGAAATCGCCGTGCACCAGGTTCTTGACGAACGCCCCGTACTGGACCCAGAGGGGTTGGTCGAGCCCGAGGTCCTTGCGAAGCGCCTCGATGTCGCCGCGGCTGGCACCCGGCTCCACCAGGAGAACGGTGGGGTCGCCGGTCAGTCGCACGAACACGAAGATCGTCGCCGAGAGGAGCACGAGCGAGATGATCGCGTAGCCGAGTCGGCGGAAAATGTATCGCTTCATTCCAGAGCCTCGTCGGCCGGCATGGCCGGCCTAGTGCATGACCCTCCGGGGAAGTTGACGGATTATCCGTCAACCGTGCGGCTTGTCAATTGGCCAACCGATCAGGGCGATGGGGTGATGGGCTCGACCGCCCCGTAGGGGAGCCCGAGGACGTGGATCACCTTGCCGAGGGCGATGAACTCGGCGATCACCCACGTCAGCTCCAGCGTCTCGTCCTCGCTGAACCGGGCGCGCACCTCGGCGAAGAGCGCGTCGTCCACCGTATGGTGGTCGAAGTACATCCGATCAGCATAGCGCAGCGCCGTCTTCTCGCGCTCGGCGAACGGCCCGGCCTCGTAGTCGGCGAGGGCGCTCACCAGCTCCTCGGTGATCCCCTCGCGCCTGCCCGAGGCGTAGCGCGTCGTCATTCAGTAGTGGCACTGGTTGAGCTGAGCCAGGCGCAGCCGGACCAGCTCCTTCGTGCGGTGCTCGACGAGGCCCCGGCGAACCAGCGATGAATAGAAGCGAATGAAGTGCTTGAGGCGTTCGGGGAGACGACCGAAGAGCCGGTAGAAGTTGGGATCGCCGCCCTCGGCCAGCCACCTGGTGAGGCCCTCGCGGAGCTCGGGATCGAGGTCATCGACGTCGAGGAGCGACATCCGCATGAGACGTCTCATGCTAGCACGGGGCCGCGACGGCGCGGCGAGACTACGCGCGGGGCATCGTGTACTGGGTGATGGCGGCCATGAGGACCGCGCGCGTGATCGGCTTCTGCAACACGAAGTCGGCCACGGCCTGCTCCTCGAAGCGCGAGCGCTCTTCCTCCCCCCAGCCGGTGATGATGCCGACGCGGATCTCGGGCCGCCGGGCCTTGGCCGCGCGCGCCACGTCCCAGCCGGTCATGCCCGGCATGCCGAGATCGGTCAGGACGAGATCGATCACGTCGTCGCCGTCGAGTCGGGCGAGGCCTTCGAGGCCACCGCCGGCGGTGATCACGGTGTGGCCGTTCATCGTCAGCAGCTCGCCGACCACGGCGCGCACCTGCGAGTCGTCGTCGATGAGCAGGATGCGCAGCTTCTCGCTCAGCGCAGCCGGTGGCGTCGTGTCGGACGGCTGCGCCGGGTCGGCCGCGATGAGACGGAAGGTGACCGTGGTGCCTCGGTTCTCGACGCTATCGATCGAGAGCTCGCCGCCGTGGCGCCGGATGATGCCGTAGGCCACGCTCAGGCCGAGGCCCGTGCTGGCGAAGCCCTTGGTCGTGAAGAAGGGCTCCATCGCGCGCTTCTGGATACTGGGCGCCATGCCGGTGCCGGTGTCCACCACGGAACAGAAGACCGCCTTGTCTTCCGCCCAGGTGGTGATCGCGACCTCTCCGCCGTGGGGCAGCGCCTCGATCGCGTTGAAGATGAGGTTCATGAGGACTTCGCGCAGCGGCGAGGGATCACCAGCGGCGGGCGGGACATCCCCGGGCTCCAGCCGCACGTCGATCTCGATCCCGCGGATCTGGGCTTCGGCCTGCCAGCGTGGCCGCGTCATCTCGATGACTTCTTCGGCCAGCTCGTTGAGCTTCACCGGGACCCATTCCGGCATGGCCTGAGCCCGGCTGAACACGCTCATGCGGCGAATGACTTCGCCCGCGTCGAGCACGCCGCGCTCGGCGATCTCGAGGTTACGCGTGACCTCGTCCTGGTCTTCGGCGCGGCGGAGCGCGATCTGCACGCGCCCGAGCACGACGGCCAGGAGGTTGTTCAGGTGATGCGCGACACCGGAGGCCAGCTCGCCGATCGCGCGCAGCCGCTCGGTCTCGACGATGCGGCCATGGGCGCGCTCGAGCTCCTGGTTCACGGCGATCAGCTCCCGGCGGCTTCGCCGATAGGCTTCCGCCAGCAAGGCCGTGAGGGCGCCGGCCGTGTTCACGAGGAGCAGGTTGAAGCCCGCCACGCCCCAGTCGGGCGGCCGCGCGCCCGTCACGGGAGGAAGCCAGCCGATGTGCTGGATCATCACGACGGTCAGGTAGGCCACCGTCGCCGCTGCCGTCGCGATGACGCAGGCCAGGCTCGAGAACACGAACCCGGCGTAGAGCGAGACGAGCGTGTACACGCCGAGATACGGCGCCGCGCCCAGGCCGCCGGCGCCGTAGAGACCGAACGTCAGCAGGCCGATGTCGCTCAGCATCCGGAAATAGGCGAACACGCGGCCCGTGCGTCCGGCTCGGAAGATGAGATACCAGGGCACGTTCATCAGCAGGCTGGTGAGGGCGGCCAGTCGGATGATCGGGCTGACGGCCATCCCGAGGCTGACCGTCAGGATCTCCGCGAATACCAGGATTACGATCGAGACGCTCGCCCGAACTCCGAGCTCCTGCATCAGGAGTCGCTGGTGACGCTTGGCCCTGGCGAATGGATGGTCGTCGTGGGCCGGGGGGCCCTGAGCCAGCGCGGGGTTCGGGGTCATGACGGAGAGGTTATCGGCAGGGGCGGTCATGGCCCGGAGGGGCTAGGTAAATCGGTGCACACCGCAAACTTCGGCATGAACCGTGATTATGGTGTTGCCCATGGCTGAGATTCACGTCATCGAGGACCGCGATGTCTGGAACGCTTTCGTCACCGCCTTGCCGATTGCGGACCTGCGCCAGAGCTACGAGTGGGGCGAGATCCGCCGCCGCCAGGGCTGGACCCCCCTACGACTGGCCGCGGTCGATCGAGACAAGGGCATCGCCGGGCTCGCCGTCGTGACCCGGTGGCTACCCGGCCTCGGCGTGGTGGCCTATGCGCCTCGCGGGCCGATGCTCGATCCCGATGACAGCCACGGATGGGAGGCCCTCCCATCACTCGCCGGCGCCGTCTACGAGATGACGGGCGCCGTCTTCCTCCGCGTGAGTCCCGGCTTGCCCGGTGAGCGCACGGACGTCGTCCGGCGTCTGGCCCGCGCCGGCTTCGTGGAGCTCCACGACTTCTGGCCGGTCTGGAACACGCCCCGCAACGTCATGCGCCTGTCGGTGACCGGCACCGAGCGCGAGCTCCTGGCCGGGATGGCTGCCAAGCGGAGGCAACACATCGTCTCCAGCGCGGCGAAAAAGGGCGTGACCACCGAGGTGACGACCGAGCGGTCGGCCCTACGCGAGCTCCACGCCATGCTGGTCGTTCACGCCGCTCATCAGGGCTACCCGGTTCGCGACTGGGGGCATTTCGAGGCGCTCCACGCGGCCTTCGCGCCCAGCGACTCGCTCTGCGTCGTGTTGGGTCGCGTGCATGGAACGCTCGTTTCCGCCTTGCTGGGCCTGCGCTTCGGCAACGTCGCCCACACGCTGTACGCGGCGACGGTCGAGTCACCTCCGGCGGCGCCCGTCGGCGACGCGATCCACTGGACGTGGATCCGCTGGGCCCGCGAGGTCGGCTGTACGGACATCGACTTCGGCAGCAGTGGAACTCACGTGCCGCCACGGCCCACCGAAACGAATTTCGGCATCTATCGGTTCAAGGAGGAGCTGGGAGCCCGTCTGGTGCTGAACGTGGGCTATCACGATTGCGTGTTCCAGCCCGCGCGTTACCGTCTGGCCCGCCTGCTCGAGCGTCAGGCCCTGCCCAGGGCGTGGCGCGGCCTGAGCCGTCTACCAGCGGGCATGCGCGCCATGCTTTCCCGACGTGCCGCCTGATGGAAGAAATTTCCCGAATGACGTGCAACGGACGACCTGGTGAGGGGTCTCCTTTGCATCTTCCCCGGCGTGGTATCGGTCGTGCAACACAAGGAGACGTGCACGTCACCGTCGTCATCCCCACGTACAACCGCGGACACGTCGTCATGCGCGCGGTCACGAGCGCGCTCGCTCAGACCCACGCCGATCTCGACGTCCTCGTGGTGGACGACGGGTCGACCGACGATACGGCGGATCGTCTGAAGACCATCGAGGATCCGCGCTTGCAGTACGTCGTACGCTCGCACGCTGGTGTGTCGGCCACGCGGAACGCCGGGGTGAAGCTCGCCACCGGCCACTTCGTCTCGTTCCTGGACTCCGACGACGAGTGGAAGCCGCACAAGCTGGAGTGCGAGCTGGCCTTCTTCGAGAAACACCCCGAGGTCGACGCCGTCTTCACCGATCTCGAGAAGTACGACGGCGACGTGTTCGTGCCGTCGTTCATGCGTGAGTCGCCGCTCTTCTCTCGCCGGCTGACGGAGGTCTGCCGCGGTGAGGGGATCCTCGTGCCCTCGCGTGAGATGTACCTCTACCTCCTCCAGGAGGTGTTCGTGAAGCCGAGCGCGCTCACCATGCGCCTCGACGCGTTCCGGTGCGCGGGCGGTTTCGACGAGCGGTGGTCGTCGTCGGAAGACTGGGAGTTCCTGCTCCGCTTTGCCAAGTGGGGGCGCTTCGGCTACATCGACGAGCCCCTCGTGATCTTGAGAATCTCCCGCGACTCGCTGCACCGGGTCGACCAGCCGCGTGGCGAGACGGCGATGCTCGGCTTGCTCGCCCGCGAGCGTGATGCCCTGGCCGGCGACCCCCAGGCGCTGGCCGCCGTGCGGCGAGGGCTGCGCGAGCGCGTGAAGCAGTTCGCCTGGTACTACGAGGATCGCCGACAGTGCGCCACGGCCATCGGGATCTACCTGCGAGGTTTCCGGCTCATGCACGATCCTGAGCTGCTCCTGCGCGCCGCCGCTGTCTGGCTGCCGCAAGCCGCTCGCGATCGCCTGGGCAAAGCCTTCAAACTCCGCGGCTTCGCCGGCGAGCCGCGCCTGCGAACGTCGTCGCGCGTCAGCTCGATCCGCTAGCAAGACCGCCGATTCGCTCGGAGCTCCTCTACGATCACGTTCTGTCGAAGAACCTTACGGCTCCGTGTCCGCGAACGCATAACCGCCTCGGAAGCCATCGACTCGATTGCGATTTCACGTCTGGCGCGCGGAATGCTGGAAATCGCCCCATCGTGGCGGAGGCTTCGAATGTTGTCTCGGGCCTCATTTCCTCTGCCAGTTCTCGCACCGTGCTCGGGTTTGCTGTGAACCGCCACACACGTAGGGCACGGAGGTCTCCGATGCACACTGGCAATAAGCTGTCGTGGTTTCGACGGCACCCCTTCGCGAGCGCCGCTTTGATCTTTACGGCGACTGCGTTCGGGCCGCTGTCGATGGACGCCCAGGCCGACAGCGGCTCTGGGAATGGGGGCGGAGCGGCGCTCGCTGCTCCGCAACGCACGGGCACTGGCATCATCAACGACGCGGCGGCGATCCGTCTCGGTAAGGCCCTGTTCTGGGACTCGCAGTCGGGCGGTGACGGGCAGATCGCCTGTGCGACCTGTCACTTCCATGCCGGCGCCGATAATCGGACGTTCAACACGCTCAACCCGGGTCCCGATGGGATCTTCGCGAGCGGCGGCGTGACCGCGGCCGGGCAGAATTTCAGCCCCTCGAACATCGTGAACGATGATCGGGTCGGCTCTCAGGGCATCGTCGGATCGATCTTCGTCAGCATCGATGCCAATCCGAACCACGCGGCCGACCACTGCACGCCGAACGAGACCGCGCCCTTCTTCCACAACCGGCGGGTGACGGGTCGTAATACGCCCTCCGTCGTCAACGCGGTCTTCAACCGGCAGAACTTCTGGGATGGCCGCGCGAACGACAACTTCAACGGCAGCGATCCGTTCGGTCGCACCGGCAACGCCGGCCCCGGGATCGGCCAGACGGCGACGAACAGCGCCCTCGCCTCTCAGGCCGTCGGGCCGCCGAACAACCCCACGGAGATGTCGTGCGAGGGCCGGACGTTCAATGGCCCGAACAGCCTGGCCGCCAAGATGCTGGCGCGCACGCCGCTGGGGCACCAGTTCGCCCATCCCCAGGACAGCGTGCTGGGCGGGATCACCAACTGGCCGAATCCCGGGCTGTCGAAGAGCTACACGCAGCTCATCGGCGACGCCTTCGGATCGGCGGCGGCCGCCAACGCCCAGGCCGGCTTCTCGCGATACTGGGGCTTGGCGATCCAGGCCTACGTGTCGACCTTGATCCCCGACAAGACGCCGTTCGACATGGGCACGATGACCAGCAGCCAGAAGAAGGGCGCGGGCATCTTCGGTGGTAAGGGTCACTGCAGCAAATGCCACGCCGGCGCCGAGCTGACCGACGCGTCGGTGAACTTCGCCGCCCAGAACGGCCTCGTCAACGAGGACGGTGGCGACCAGGGCTTCCACAACACCGGTGTGACCCCGACCGCCGACGATCTCGGCCGCGCGGGCCTCGGCCCGAACGGCGTTTCGTTCTCGGTGAGCGGCAATGACCGCGGCGCTTTCAAGACGCCTGCGCTCCGCAACGAGAAGCTGACGGCTCCGTATATGCACAACGGTGGCAAGGCGACGCTGGCCGACGTGGTGGATTTCTACGACCGTGGTGGTGATGTCCAGAACCCCGAGATGGCCAAGCGCATCAAGCCCCTCGGTCTGAGCTCGTCCGATAAGGCCGCGCTCGTCGACTTCCTGATGAACGCGCTGACCGATTGCCGCACCGAGCGGGAAGAGGCTCCGTTCGATCATCCGTCACTGGTCGTTCCGAACGGTCCGTCGGTGCCCGCAACGGGTGGCGGCCACACGTGCCAGTAAGCTAGTCGGACTCAGCCGTACCCCGGGCTGGGCCGCGGATCGAAGTCGGATCTGCGGCCCAGCCCTGAAGTTTTCCAGTACGATCGTGCGCCGTTCCCGCCTGGTTGTGCTCCTGTCGCTGTACGCGTTCTGCAGCACGTTGTCCGCGGCCATCGCGAATTCGGGCTCGGATCCTCGGTCGCATCCTGATCGCCTACGGGATACCGGATTGGTTCCGACAGCGGAATCTTCATGAGGCCCGTTCCTCAGCAGCGTTCTGGCGGCCCAGGCCGCCCGCGTTCTGCCGGCTATCTGTGCGGCAGTGCTGATCGCGATCGGAACGCTCGTCCTGATTCGGCGGTACGTGAGAACACCGGGCGTTCAGGTCGAAAAACCTTCCTATCGCGCCCGGGCGCCGTTTGGATGCGTTGTTGAAGCAGTCGACTTCATTGTCGTATCCGTGCGTGGCGTGAGAAATGCTCCACCATCGCGGGGCTGGGCAGTGGTGTCGGGTATATTTCGGGCCGCGTCCTCTGCCTGTTGTCCGCCGTGCTCGGGGTTTGCGCTCGGGTTGCTATGCACAACCAACACCTACGGGCACGGAGGTCCCTCTATGGACACGGGCAACAAGTTATCTTGGTTTCGCAAGCATCCTTTCGCGAGCTCCGCTCTGGTCACCGCGATTTTCGCGGCGGGCCTGCTGCTGTCAACGGACGCTCATGTCGCAATCGGTGACAGCAGCGATAGCGGCCCGCTCTCGAACGTACCTGTCCCCACTCCGATCGGTGGCGACATCGTCGACCAGGCGGCGGCCGTTCGCCTGGGCAAGGCGCTCTTCTGGGACGTGCAGGTCGGCGGTGACGGCCAGACGTCGTGCGGTACGTGTCACTTCCATGGGGGCGCCGACAATCGCACGTTCAACACGCTGAATCCGGGTCCCGATGGGATCTTCGGCAGCGGCGGCGTAACCGCGGCCGGTCAACAGTTCCACCCCTCGAATATCGTCAACGACGATCGCGTTACGTCGCAGGGCCTGACCGGACTGGTCTTCGTTGGCATCGATCCCGATCCGCACAACGCGGCCGACCTCTGCGGCCCAGGCGGCCTCACGGCTGCGCCCTTCTTCGCCAACCGGCGGACGACCACGCGCAACGCTCCGACCACCACCAATGGCCTCGCCTTCTTCCGTCAGACGTTCTGGGACGGCCGGGGCAACGATCTGTTCAACGGCGTCAATCCGTTCGGACAGACCGGGAACCAGACCGCGACGCCCGGCGGCGTGATTCCAGCTACCAATGCAGCGCTCACGGCGGTCCAGAACGCTGCGCTGGCCTCTCAGGCTGTCGGTCCTGTGAACAGGAACCCCGAGATGTCCTGCGCCCCGGTGGGAGCCAGGGCCTTCAACGGGAATGCCGTGAATGCCGCCGGATTCAAGACGAGCCTTGCCGCCAAGATGATGGCGCGCCCGGCGCTTCAGCACCAGTTTGTTCATCCTCAGGACAGCGTTCTCGGCGGGCTGTCGAACTGGCCGGGCAAGGGATTGAAGTGCGGTGACCATCCGTGCGGGTACCGCGAGCTCATCGCTGCCGCCTTCGGTCAGGCGATGGCGGATACCGCGGAGGCGAAATTCTCGCGGATCTTTGGTCAGGCGGCCCAGGCCTACGAGTCGACCCTGATCCCGGACCGGACCCCGCTGGACAAGTACCTCGCCGGGGACCGCAAGGCGTTGAGCAGCAGCCAGCAGAAGGGGCTCAACATCTTCACCGGCAAGGGCCATTGCAGCAAGTGCCATGCGGGCGCCGAGTTGACCGACGCGTCCGCGAGCTTCGCCGCCCGGAACGGCCTCATCAACGAGGACGGCGGCGATCAGGGGTTCCACAACATCGGCGTACGTCCGACGGCCGAAGATCTCGGTCGGGGAGCTCTGGGTCAGGGTGGTGTCTCGTTCTCCGAGAGCGGCTCGCCCATGGACAGTGGTGCGTTCAAGACCCCGGCTCTGCGAAACGTGAAGTTCTCCGCTCCGTACTTCCACAACGGTGGCAAGGCGACGCTGGCCGACGTGGTGGACTTCTACAGCCGCGGCGGTGACTTCGCCAACCCCGAGTTGGCCAAGCGGATTCAGGAGCGCAACTTCAAGTCCGAGGAGAAGGCCGCGCTCGTCGATTTCCTGATGAATGGGCTCACCGATTGTCGGGTCGAGAGGGAAGAAGCTCCGTTCGACCATCCATCGCTGACGGTTCCCAACGGCCCGGACCTGCCCGCCACCGGCGGCGGTCATTCGTGCAAGTAGAACGAGGGCGACGTTAGCGAGAAGTCGGAGGGCTGGGCCGCAGGTCACACGATCTGCGGCCCAGCCTTGATGTTCTCAGCGTGCCGTCGTTCCCGCCCTTCGTACCTGCCGCCGTGGCCGTGCTGATCGAGACCCTCGCCGCGATCCGTTCTGCGCGCTCAGGCGCCGGATCGCCGGTGCGCCGAGGCGCGTCAGCACCCAGTCGCGGCGCAGCCGAGCACCGAGCCGCTCGTAGAAGCGGATCGCCGGCCGGTTCCAGTGGAGCACCGCCCATTCCATGCGCCCGCAGCCGCGCGCGATCGCGATCCGGGCCAGGGCACCGAGCAGCATGCGGCCTGCGCCCTGACCGCGCTCCTCGGGCACGACGAAGAGATCCTCGAGATAGAGTGACGGCCGCCCCACGAAGGTCGAGTACGTGAAGAAGTAGAGCGCGAAGCCGATGGGCTGTCGATCGCGCTGGCAGATCAGCGTCTCGAAGTAGCGCCGCCGTCCGAAGCCGTGCTGGCGGAGCTGCGCCGTGCTGGCTTTCACCTCGTGGCTCAGTCGCTCGTAGGCGGCGAGGCCACGGATCAGGGCAAGGATCATCGCGGCGTCGCCCGGGCGGGCCCGGCGCACGGTCAGCATGGGGGCGATGGTACTCGAACGGGACGCCCGGCGGCGTCGTGGCCGGCTGCTATACTCGGGCGCCATGCAGATCACCGTGATGGAGCCCTTCCACTCCGTGTTCTACGCGCCGCACTACGTCGCGCTCCACCTGGGCCACTTCAAGGCGGAGGGCTTCGACGTCACCACCCGCACGGGCGCCAGCAGCGCGGGCACGACGCGCGCGCTCATCGAGCGCAGCGCCCAGATCAGCCTGGGCGGGCTCATGCGCAGTCTCGACATCGCCGACCGCGGCGGCCGACTCTTGCCTCACTTCGCCGAGGTCAACAGCCGCAACGGGTTCTTTCTGATCGGCCGTCAGCCGGCGCGGTTCGCGTGGCCGAACATCGTGGGCCGCACGGTGATCTCCTTCACCGGAGCGCCGACGCCGTACCAGTCGATGCTGACCGTGCTCCGACGCCAGGGGGTGGATCCGGCGCGCGTGACGTTCGTTCGCGATCTCGCGCCCGCCGATGCGGTGGCCGCCTTTCGCGCGGGCCGCGGCGATTTCATCGAGGTGGGCCAGCCGACCGCGGAGATGCTCCTCGACGACGGTTTTCATCTTGCGATGTCGATGGGTGACGCGACCGGGCCGGTACCGTTCTCCTCGTACATGACCCTGCCCGATCGGCTGCGCCACGAGCCCGAGCAGATCGTGGCCTTCACCCGCGCCGTCTATCGCACCCAGCGCTGGATCGCGACGCACGACGCCAAGGCCGTCGTCGAGGCGATCGCGCCGTCGTTCGCCGATATCCCGCGAGCGGTGTGCGAGCGCGCGGTCGGACGCTATCTCGCCCAGGGAACGTGGGCGCGCGACCCGCTGCTGCGCCGGCCGGGCTACGAATATCTCGTCGACATCCTGCTCGGTGGCGGCTTCATCCGGCGCCGCCACCGCTATCAGGACCTCGTCGACACCGCGCTCGCCGAGCGCGCGATGCAGACGCTGAAGGACAGCTAGCTAGCGGATGGCGATCGGCGCCACGGTCGAGCCCGTGGCCCCCTTCAGCTTCAGCGGCTGGATGATGAAGGCGAACTCGTTCACGCGCTTGGCGGCCAGCTCGTCCAGCTTGAGGTTCTCGAGGATGTGGATCCCGTTCACGACCAGAAAGATCTGGTGACCGGGAAGCGAGATCTGCGGGTCCGGATTCGGCGCGACCTCGACCGGCCAGTTGTCGGAGCCGACGAGCATCGGGTCCTGACGCGCGAGCCACTCCGCGGCGGCCACCCCGACGCCCGGGCAGCTCTTCATGAAGCGCGCGTTGTCCTTGCCCCAGAGCTTGCCCCAACCCGTGTGGATGATGACCGCGTCGCCCGGCTGCAGGGTGAGGTTCTGGCGCTGGAGCGCCTGCTGCAGATCGGCGGGGGTGATCTCGTAGGCGTCGGGCAGCATGTCCACGCCCTTGAGGCCGGCCACGTCGATCAGCACGCCACGCGTGACGAGCGCGCCGACGTTCTCCACGCCGAGCTTGGTGAAGCCCGAGCGCGTCGTGATCTCGTCCTGCTTGAAGCAGTTGTAGAGGCTGCCGCCGATCGTCTGGTGGGCGAAGCCGTCGAACTGGGTGCCGACCTGACCGATCTCGGACGTGACGAGCTCTTCGTTGCTGCCCCGCCGGTTCGATTGGGGGTTCATGAACGTGCGCTTGGTGTGGATGTTGTACTGCCGTGTGCCCGACAGAGGCATGTCGGGGGCGAGGACGTGGGCGAGCTCGATGACTTCACCCGTCCGGATGAGCCGGGCTGCACGCAGCACGTTCTCCGGTTTGGCGTGGTTGGCCGAGCCACGCTGGTCGCCGGCACCCCACTTGGAGGGACACCGCTGCTCGTCAGCCGGTGGGCGCCACGATTGGGCCTGGGCGACGAGCGGGGCGGAGCCGAGCATGACGGCGAGAGCGAGGATGGCAGCGACGTATCGCATGGTGTCCTCCGTCCGATCTATATAAAGGTGGCGGGACACTAGCACGACTCGTCGGCGTTCGCCGCTCTCGTCTCCTCAGCGGCCTTGCCAGTCGGCCTTGCGCTTCTCGAGGAAGGCGCGCACGCCCTCCTTGAAGTCCTCGCTCAGGTAGCACGACAGGATGATGTCCTCGGCATCACGGAGTGCAGCGGCGCGCGTGACCCGCCGCGTGGCCTCTTTCACGGCGGCCAGCGTCAGCGGCGCCAGCTCGGTCAAGTGCCCGGCCAGCTCGGTGACCCGGCCGAGAAGCTGCTCGCCCGGATGCACCTCGTTGACGAGGCCGATGGCCCGAGCCTCGCTGGCGTCCACGAGCCGCGCGGTGAGGAGGATGTTGCGGGCGCGCACGGGCCCGACCGTGTTGGCGAAGAGGGTGAAGGCCAGGGGCGCGGTGCAGTTGCCGAGCGTCCGGGCCACGGGCGCACCGAAGCGTGCGTGGCTGGCGGCGATGCGAAGGTCGCAGGCGAGCGACATGAAGAGGCCGCCGCCGACGGCGTCGCCCTGACCATCGCGATGGTGGGCTTGGTCATGGCGTGGATGCGCCCGAGCACCCGAGTGAGGCGAGCCTCGTAGCTCAACGCGTCCTCGCGCGTCGTGAACGTCAGGAACTGTCGGATGTCGGTGCCGCTGACGAACGCCTTGTCGCCGGCGCCGCGCAGCACCAGCACGCGGACCCCCGGATCGTGATCGAGGCGCTCACAGAGATCGTGGAGGCGTTCGTACATCTCGAACGTCATGGCGTTGCGCGCATCGGGACGGTTGAAGGTGATCCAGGCGACCCGCCCCGCCTGATCGAGCCGCAGGTGCTCGTCGGTGGCGTCGGTCATGGCTCGAAGCCGAAGCCCTCCGCGTACCACTCCTTGTCGCCCCCGTGCATGATCAAGATCCGCCGAAAGCCGAGGTGATACGCCGCCACCGCGGCGTCAGGGCTCTGCGCTCAGTTCGGCCCACCGCAATAGAAGACGACCAGCGTGTCGCGGTCGGCGGGAAGGCGCTCGGGATGGAGCAGGCGCTTCGGCCGGGCGAGGTCCACGAAGGCGAGTGGCCGGTCCTCGGCCGGGATCGACACCGCGCCCGGAACGTGGCCGCGGCGGAAGTGAACCTCGTCGCGGGCGTCGACGAGGGTGAGGCGTGCGCCACTCGTCATCAGCGCGCGCAGTTCCCGGGCCGAGATGAAACGGATGCCGGCGCGCTCGAGGGGCGCCTTCCAGTCGGGCCGGGCCTCGACGCCGGAGACCGCGAGGCTGGCGAGGATGGTCAGCGCAGCGACGGCAGGCGCACGCATGGCGTCCAGACTACGGGCTCCGAGGCCGGATAGCCAGGACGAGTTGTGCGACGATGGAGACGAAAGGAGGCCCGCTCATGGCCAAGCGCGCCCTGCCCGACCTCAGTCGTTTCGGCCGGCTCGCCGAATACAACCGCAAGCGCCACTTTGCCGTGACGCCCGAGCCGCCTGGGCGGTCGGTCGAGCGCGCCGCCGATCGTCCGCGCGAGTTCGTCGTCCAGAAGCACCGGGCCAGCCAGCTCCACTACGATTTCCGTCTCGAGCACCGCGGTGTGATGCTCTCGTGGGCCGTGCCGAAGGGACCGTCGCTCGACCCGGCCGTCAAGCGACTGGCCATGGAGACCGAGCCGCACCCGCTCGACTACAACCAGTTCGAGGGCGTGATTCCCGAGGGCGAATACGGCGGCGGCACCGTGATGATCTGGGACCGAGGGGTGTGGGCGCCTGTGGCCGACAACAAGCTCGGTGACGACGCCGACGTGGATCGCCAGCTCGCCAAGGGCGAGCTGAAGTTCGTGCTGCTCGGCAAGAAGCTGGCGGGATCGTGGACGCTCGTCCGCACGCGAGGCGGCCGCCAGTGGCTGCTCATCAAGCACCGGGACGAGCACGTCTCCACCGACGACGTCACCGTGGCCAATCCGCGCTCGGTGGTCTCGGGGCGCACGATGGCGGCCATCGCGCGCGTGGCCGGCGCCAGCGAGCGCCAGCTCGCTCGAGCCGCCGGAGCCGATCCCGCGACGACGGAGGCTCGCGCCGCCAAGGCGGCGAGCCGTCCAGCTGCTCGCGCCCGGTCGCGCTCGCCGCGACGCGCCGCCGGCTCCTGACGACCGCTCCGCCGTCCGTGATACAAGTATCGGCCATGGGACGACTCACCGGTAAGGTCGCGATGGTCACGGGCAGTGGCGGCGAACATGGCTTTGGGCGTGCGATCGCCGGGCGGTTGGCCAGCGACGGCGCTGATCTCATTCTGACCGACGTCGAGCGGACGGGCGTTCGCGCGATTCCCGGAAAGAGCGCAGGAAGCTGGGGCGGGCTCGACGCGGTGGCCGACGAGGTTCGCAAGCACGGAGGCCGCGCGCTCACGGCGCTGGCCGACGTGCGATCCGCGGCACAGGTCGATGCCGTCGTCGCGCGGGCGCTCGAGACGTTCGGCCACATCGACATCCTGGTGAACAACGCCGGCGCGCCGGCCGGCCCGGATCGTGCGGCGGTCGTCGAGCTGTCGGAAGAGGCGTGGGACCTCGTCGTCGGGATCAACCTCAAGGGGACCTTCCTCTGCTCACGCGCGGTGGCCAGGACCATGCTGGAGCGGCGTGTGCGCGGCCGCATCGTCAACATCTCCTCGCAGTGGGGCAAGGTCGGTGGGGCGCGCCGCGCCGCCTACTGCGCGTCGAAGTTCGGTGTGATCGGGTTGACGCAGTCGCTCGCCCAGGAGCTCGCGCCGGCCGGCATCACCGTGAACGCCGTGTGTCCGGGCGCCGCCGACACCGAGCGTCTCGACCATCTCGGCCGCCGGCCCGATGGAAGCTTCGATCCGGCGCTGCGGGCCCAGCGCATCACGGAGCAGTCCGCCGCGGTCCCACTCGGCCGTATCGCGCTGCCGTCCGACGTCGCCGAAGTCATCGCGTTCCTCGCCGGCGACGGCGCCGAGTACGTCACCGGCCAGGCGATCAACGTGGCCGGCGGCTCCGTCATGCACTGAGGCCGGACACGAACGCCGCGCGCGCGACGCTGTCCGGGCTGTGCAGCAGCCTGGTCGGGATCGGCCTCGCGCGGTTCGCCTACACGCCACTCATCCCGGCGCTGATCGCCGCCGAGTGGTTTTCACCCGGACACGCCGCCTACCTCGGCGCCGCCAACCTGGCCGGATATCTCGCGGGCGCGCTGGTCGCGCGGCCGATCGCCGCACGCCTGCGCGCGGTCACCGTGCTGCGCGCGATGATGGTGATCGCCGCCGCAGCGTTCTTCGCCTGCGCGACGCCACGCTCGTTCGTCTGGTATTTCGTCTGGCGTTTTGCGGCCGGAGTCTCCGGCGGAACGCTGATGGCCCTCGCTGCGCCGACCGTGATGCCTCACGTTCCGCCTTCTCGCCGCGGCCTCGCCGGTGGCGTGATCTTCACCGGCGTCGGACTCGGCATCGCGGCCTCGGGCACGCTCGTGCCGTTGCTGTTGAAGATGGGTCTGGTCGCGACGTGGTGCGGCCTCGGTGTGCTGGCTCTCGCGCTCACCGTGCTGGCGTGGGGTGGATGGCCCGACGAGCCCACCGGTCTCGCGCCTCCCGGCGTCAATGGCGTCCACCGGCCCGGGTTAGCCCTCGGTGCGCTCTACGTCGAGTACGGCCTGGACGCGGCCGGCCTCGTGCCCCACATGGTCTTTCTCGTCGACTTCGTCGCGCGCGGCCTCGGCCGGGGCCTCGCCGTCGGTGCCGGCTACTGGGTGGTCTTCGGACTCGGCGCCATGGTGGGACCGGTCCTGGCGGGCCAGCTCGCCGATCGCATCGGATTCGCCCGCGCCGTGCGGCTGGGGTTGCTGGCTCAGGCCGCGGCGGTGGCCGCGCTCGTCGTGACGGCGAGCCCGGTGGCGCTCTTCG